>JAQGLW010000154.1 GCA_028292665.1 Herminiimonas sp. | reverse complement strand
GACGGTTTCGTTCCGATCCGGCGGTATCTCGACCACGATGTTTTGTACCGCAGCGATACCGGCGCACCGCTCGGGATCGCCTCGCACCACTACAAGGCGGTACAACCACGCGATGTCATGGTTTTTTTTGACGACCTGGTGAAAGTCGGAAAATTCGAGCTTGAGACGGCCGGTGCCCTTTCGGGCGGCAGGCGTATCTGGGCGTTGGCCAAGATCGGCGACGGCGCGCCGATTATCGGACATGACATTGTTCGACCCTACCTGCTGCTGACCACCAGTTTTGATGGCACGATGGCCACGACGGCTAAGCTGACGGCGATCCGGGTGGTCTGCCACAATACCCTGTCGGTCGCCATCCGCAATGAACATGGTGGTGCGAGCGAGGCAGTCAGCGCGGTGGTCAAGGTAAATCATTCGATGCCATTTGACACGCGCGACGTCCGCATGCAACTAGGTATTTTTGCGGGCACGTTCGAGAAATGGATAATCCAAACTCGTCGTCTTGCCAAACAAAAAATCGACAGGGAGACGGCGTCGCGCATGGCGCTCGAACTCACGTCGGAGATTCCGTTCAGGACCCGGAACCCCGAGCCGGTCGAATGGCCAAGGGAGTCGCCCGCGTATCACCGGATCATGGCGCTGTTCGATGGGCAAGCAATCGGATCATATCTGTCTGAGGGGCCGACAAAATGGCAGTTCATCAACAGCGTTACTCAGTGGATTGACCATGAACGCGGCCGCGATCCCGGTAGCCGCCTCAATTCTGCGTGGTTCGGTCCGGGCGAGGCGCTGAAGCGCAAGGCGTACGAAATCGCGTTAGGCAACTAATAGCAGAGCGCGTCCAGCGCGGCGAAGCTGGTGGCGATGCAGTGTGCGCGCGTTCTCGATGTTCAGCTGAACGCGTTCCGAGCGCATTTCGCCGTCCAGCGGGCGTCTTTTGCACTGCCTTCGAGCGGGCCCAGGTTCGACAGCATCGACGGGTCATTGCGAGCCGGTAAGCGCATTTGTTCGACGCACTGCTTACAAAAAATTTCAAAATAAGAAAGGCGGCCATTAATGCAGCAAATAAACAGGCTAACTCCAGAGCAAAGTTCATGGCTTCCTAAATTCGCGTTAGCGTGGGCATTGGTTGCGTTGGATACCAGGCCAGCAAACCGGCCACGTGCAGAATATGCAATTAGTGAACTGTATGCGTTGGCAAACTTGAAAAAGCCGAAATTTGTATGGCTTGAGTGTCCATTATCTGCCGCGCTTTGCAGCATCATGTACGCAGATCTTGTATCCGGTGTTGGTTCACAATGGTTGAATTCTATAAAATCCAGGCAATGGGTTCTTGAAAATGCGTGGGTTATTGAATGTCAGATTGGCACCGCGGCCATCCATGCATTGAGGAGTAAGATATCTGCAGAGGTTTATGCCCGCATCGTATCGGAAGTGCAAAATTCTGTTCTGGCTGCAGTTAGTAAAGTTTCGGAATGGGCAGTTAGTGAAGATGCCAACCCATCCGTGTTTTTCCAGATTGACGATGCATTCTGCAACAACAATATAATAAATGATTTAGTACCATACCACCTGACACAATGGGTGTTAAGTGAGACTGACGATTCAGTAATCGAGGCAACGGGGTATGCCGGAGCGCTTGTGGACGCTGCATTGAATAACGTCTATGTTGAGTTATTTTCCGGTATGAATATAGACGAGCCTTTTGACTATAGCAAGGCGGCGATCAAGTCGTGTGGAAGGATTCATCACCAAGGCTCTCTCGTACCACTGCCTGCTGCAACGATGCACTTCTTTCAGACCGTTCTTAGCGTACCAGTTTTCCCACATTTTTTTGAAATTTCCCAAAGTTGCGGGCATTATTGGATGCTGGATGAGGTCTGTTTTGTTTCCGAACGACCGGCCCATATCCATATCGAAGGAGAGATCGCTGTTTCGGTTAGCTATCCAAATGGATGGACCGCAGTACGGACCAAGTCGAATGCATCCCACTGTACCTTTAAACCAAATTTTTCATTGTCTGAAGATCCTTTTGAATCGTTGGAGCGGGATCCAAACCTCGGAAATTTCTAGAAAATATCCGCTGTCTAGCCATCGGAAATGATGAAGTTGGTATGTAAAGTTGTGAGATGGTCACGCGAACATAAGTTGCGCGGAACGACGATCTCGACGACCGGCGGCAAGAAGCTGGTCATGTTCGGCGTAAAGCGATCAGCATCCGGCGTCCGTACGCCGTGCACCAAGGTCATGCAAATCGGACCGCAACGGATTGGCGGCGAACATCTGTTTCCAGATGCGCGGCGTGAGCTGATGCACCAGTGACGCCGGGTGCTGGCCGACGCGCTGCAGTACGTCGACGAAGTAGTCATACGGGTTGATGTCATGCAGCCGGCAGGTGGCCAGCAGGCTCTGCACGATGCCGATATGCTTGGCGCCCAGTTCAGTCCAGCTGAACAACCAATTCTTTTTGCCCATCGGAATGACCCGCAAGGCACGTTCCAAGTGGTTGGTGTCGATCGACACGTCCGGGTCGTCCAGATAGACGGATAGCCCGACGCGGCGCTCGCGGATATACGCCAGCGCACCGAGGAAGGGACTGCTCGGCAGGAAGCCCTGCTGGTCGAACTGCTCGTCGATCCAGCGAAGAAACGATCGAGGACAGGTTTGGACTGTTCCTGCCGACGCTCACGTTTGGCCTGCCCCGTCAGACCGTCGTTGCGAATCTGCTGCTCGCCCTTGTACAGGGCGGCGATCGCATCGAGTGCCTGATCCGCGTGGGCAGGCTCGATGTCGCGAGCGTCGTAGATTTTTCGGCGCGAATGTGCCCAGCACTGCGCGTGGGTGATCCCCGTTTTCTTCGCATAGTGCGCGTAGGCGCTGTAGCCGTCGCTCTGCAATACCGCGCCGTTCGGACGCGTCAGGCCGAGCGCATCCTCGATGTGCTTTGCCGCCCGACTGGGGTAATACAGGAAGCAGATTTCATCCTGTTCGCCCACCACCGGCCAGAAATACGCCGCCTTCATCTTGCCGGGGCCGGCGCGTCCGGCCTTGATCGGCGTTTCGTCCATCGCGATGACGCGGGACAGCCGGACCGAGTCCAGCTGAGCGTCGAAGA
>JAQGLW010000141.1 GCA_028292665.1 Herminiimonas sp. | reverse complement strand
CGCGGTAGGTATCGGCATCCCAGTGCCATCTCAGGCCCAGTTCGTAAAATGCAGCGTTATAGGCATTGAGATCGATGTCTTCGGCGGCGTCCGCGGGACGCCTGTCGCTTGCGGCATTGAGCATGGCGGCTCTCCTTCCAGGTGGCGGTCATCTTGGATTCGCCTGCATCGATCGCATCGATCCGTCCGACCATGAAATCATCCTAGATTCAAAAAATGATTAGCGATAGTTAAAGTTTTTAATCGTGATCATTACCAAACGTGTATGGCTGTCGGGTTCGCAAATGAAATACGCGACTCCCTTATCCCCGCTTAACTTTGCAAGATTGACTGTGCTTAATGTGATGCAACGGTGTTTTTCCATACAGTCCTGTCCATCGGAATAACGATATATGCCGTATCGAAGGAGCCTCATGAACGCTAATCCGCCCGCCGCCGAATTTCCGCAAAATATATATCGAAGGCTTGCGTCCCGATATCCGGACGCCGATCGCGAAATCACAGCCGATACTTATGGAAGACCGGGGCGCGCATAAGAACTCTTATTTGAACGACAGGTCTATTAGCTAAACAAAGCGCGGATTACAAGATCGTAATTTCGGCCGCCATTTATATTTGAACGCGGTCAGGTTCAATCACCTTTGATAAGGTATGAGTTAGCAAAGCCAAATTTCAATACAAGCGATTCATCAAAAAGTGTCTTTTGTCTCAAGTCCGAGCCATGAAAACATTGCAGGGCTGAATGCATATGTTGATCAGGAAATTAATGACGATACGTCAAGGCAACATTAGGTCAAGGCACGCATAGGGCGGACTGGCGGAAATATCGCCGGCTTCCAAACGGTTCCGGCTCTGCGTTATGCGTCCCGCAAGACCGTGATATGAATGCATAAGCATGTCGAAGCCTAATTCTTTTTGGTGGATCAAGTCTCCTGCGCTTTTGGGCTATGCGACGGCTGTCTTGTCGGTTGCAGTTGTGCCGATTATTGCATTGTGGCCGGGCTCCCATTTGCAAGCCGCCCCTGTATCGCTATTATTTTGCGCCGTGATGTTCAGCGCAGGGATTGGTGGAATCAAGCCGGGATTGCTTGCAATAGTGCTTTCCATACTGGTTTTTAATTATTACTTCGTGCCCCCGTTCTATTCGCTGAAAATAGAGGTCACGCAGATAGCGCGCTTGCTCATTTTTTCGCTGTCAGTCTCTTTTGTAGGGCTGCTCAGCGCTGCACAAAGGAGCACGGCCCAATCGCTCAGGCTTGCCCGCGATGGCCTGGAAAAAACAGTTCAGCAGCTAAAGAGAAGCAACATGGCGTTGCATGAGGAAATCGCCGAGCGCAAACGGGCCGAACAGCGTGTCCAGTACATGGCGAACTACGATGCATTGACCGGTCTTCCCAACCGCGCCTTGCTGCAAGACCGTGTAGAACAGGCCATTGCTTATGCGAACCGCAACCGGACGCAAGCGGCCGTATTGTTTCTCGATGTCGATTATTTCAAGCATATCAATGAATCGCTCGGCCATTCAATCGGCGATTTCTTGCTGCAAATGGTCGCTAACCGCTTGCAGGAATGCTTGCGCGAAGGCGATAGCGTAGCCCGCATAGGCGGCGACGAGTTCATGCTGCTTCTGCCGTTAACCGATAGCAGAGGTGCCGTGCTGGTTGCTCAGAAAGCGCTTGATGTATTGAATCGTGTTTTCGTTGTCGACGGACATGAGTTGCATGTGAGCGCAAGCATCGGCATCAGCTTGTACCCCGACGATGGAAACGACGTCGAATCGATGATGCGTGCGGCCGATACCGCGATGTACCATGCCAAGGAAAAAGGGCGCAATAATTACCAGTTCTTTACGCAGGCCCTTAACAAGGCAGCGCAGCAGCGTCTTAATCTGGCTCACCATCTGCGTCAAGCGTTGGTCCATGAGGAATTCGAACTGTATTACCAGCCTCAAGTGGACATGGTAAGCGGAGCAACATTTTCCGCAGAGGCGCTGCTGCGCTGGCAACAGCCGGAAAATGCACTGCTCTCCTGCGGCGAATTCATTTCAACTGCTGAAGAAACAGGTCTGATTTTGCCAATCGGTGAATGGGTATTGCGCCAGGCCTGCACACAGCTCAAGCATTGGCACGATCTCGGCCATCAGGATTTACATATAGAGGTCAACCTGTCGCCTCGTCAATTCTCTCAGAAAAACTTTCGGAATATGCTTGAGCGGATTCTGAATGAAACCGGTTTGCCCGCAATTTCCCTCGGCCTGGAAATTACCGAAGGCATGCTTCTGCAGGGCAGCGAAGACAATATGGCGACGCTGAAACAGTTGAGAAACATGGGAATACAATTGTCCGTGGATGATTTTGGAACAGGATATTCCAGTCTGGCCTATCTGCAGCGTTTTCCGATTCATGCAATCAAGATCGATCAATCCTTCGTGCGCGGCATTGGACATAATCCGAATGACACCGCACTCGTCGCTGCGATCATTGCAATGGCGCACAGCATGCATCTGAAAGTGCTGGCCGAAGGCGTGGAAAGCCTGGAGCAGGTCACATTCCTGCTGTCGCACGGCTGCTTTTCCGCCCAAGGTTTTTATTACAGCAAGGCGGTGCCTGCGGATGAATTCATCAAACTGCTGGATAAGCGCGGCGGCTATATCGCAGATGCGTAAGGCATGGCCGGCTCCGTGAAACTTTCGGCGACAGGCCCGATCCATCCAACCGGGTCATGCAGCAGGCTTTCAACTTTCGCCCGGCTTCAGCGAAGATGACTGCCCGCCGCACACTCATAGGAAACGCTCTATCGCTGCGCCACCGCATCCATCACGCACAACGCCGTCATGTTCACAATCCGCCGCACCGTGGCCGATGGCGTCAGGATATGCACCGGCTTGGCACAACCGAGCAGCACGGGGCCGATTGCGATGCCGTTGCCGGCGGTGGTCTTGAGCAGATTATAGGAAATATTCGCGGCTTCGATGTTGGGCAGGACCAGCAGGTTGGCTTCGCCTTTCAGCGTCGAATTCGGCATCACGCTTTTCAGAAGTGCGGCATCGAGTGCAGTGTCGCCATGCATCTCGCCGTCGATTTCCAGATCGGGCGCCTTTTGCTGAATGATCGCCAGCGCGGCGCGCATTTTCTTTGCAGACTCGCTGTTGCTGGTGCCGAAATTGGAATGCGACAGCAACGCGGCGCGTGGCAACAGACCGAAACGGCGCATTTCTTCCGCCGCCAGTATCGTGATTTCGGCGATCTGCTCCGCTGTCGGATTTTCGTTGACGTGGGTATCGACCAGCACCACCTGACGGTCGGGCAGGATCAAGCCGTTCATCGCGGCATAGACATTGACGCCTTCGCGCCTGCCGAGCACCTGATCGATGTATTTCAGATGCAGATCGGTAGTGCCGTATGTGCCGCAAATCATGCCGTCGGCATCGTGCTTATGGATCATCATCGCACCGATCAGCGTATGGCGGCGGCGCATTTCCAGCTTCGCGTATTGCTCGGTGACGCCCTTGCGAATCGTCATTGCCAGATACGTTTCCCAGTAATCGCGATAGCGCTCGTCGTATTCCGGATTGATGACTTCGAAATCGACATCCGGCCGCAGGCGCAGGCCGAATCTCTCGATGCGTTGCGCCAGAATCGCCGGGCGGCCGACCAGGATCGGTTTGGCCAGCGTTTCATCGACCACAATTTGCACGGCGCGCAGTACGCGTTCTTCCTCGCCTTCGGCAAACACGATGCGTTTTCTGGCTGCCGGTGCTTTCTTGGCGATCGC
>JAQGLW010000140.1 GCA_028292665.1 Herminiimonas sp. | reverse complement strand
CCTACGACGATCACCGCATGGCGATGTGCTTCTCGCTCGCCTCGCTCGACGGCGCGGCGCGGCGCGGCAACGCGATGCGCATCAACGACCCGAAATGCGTGGCCAAGACCTTCCCCGACTACTTCGAAGCGTTCGCCGGCATCGCCCGTGAAGACCAGCTGTTCTGACCACGCCTTTCGATCCGGGACCTGCGCCGCAATCCTGGCGCCGGAGCGGGCATGTACGATGGGGTTCGGGGCCAGCTCTGACAGGCCTGGCCCCAGCGTTTCCATGAGATTTCTTACCAACAACAAGCAACAATGACAAATATATTTCCCGTCATCGCCATCGACGGCCCGACCGCTTCCGGCAAGGGCACCGTGGCGCACAAGGTGGCCGACCGCCTCGGTTTCCATTACCTCGACTCGGGCGCGCTGTACCGGCTGGCGGCGCTGTCGGCGCTGCGCCGCGGCGCCGACCTGAACGACGAACACGCGCTCGCCAAGCTGGCCGAACACCTGCCGGTCCATTTCGCCGGCCCTGAAATCGTGCTGGCCAACGAAAATGTCACCCAGGCCATCCGCGCCGAGGAAGTTGGCAACCTGGCATCGAAAATCGCCGCCTTGCCGGCCGTGCGCCAGGCCCTGTTCGGCCTGCAGCTGGGCTTTCGCAAGCCGCCCGGGCTGGTGGCCGACGGGCGCGACATGGGTACCGTGATTTTCCCCCATGCCAAGTTGAAGGTGTTCTTGACCGCAAGCACTGAGGCGCGTGCGCAACGCCGATATAAGCAATTGATTGTCAAGGGAATTTCTGCTAATATAGAAGACCTCCTGTCAGATCTTAAAGCGCGCGACGACCGTGATACTCACCGTGCAATCGCACCGCTGGTGCCGGCAGAAGGGGCGCACATCCTCGACACGTCGAACATGACGGCCGACCAGGCCATCGAGCAAGTCCTGTCGTGGCATGCGCAAAGCAAGCAGTAAAAGTGGTGCCCGGCGCGGCAATGGTGCCGTTCTCGGGCGTGGTTCAACCTAACCCAGTTTAAGTCGCATCGTGCGATCTCTGCTGGCTCACTCGTGTACAAACTATGTCTACAGCAACAACTGAAGTAAGCGGTATGGAAAGTTTTGCAGCGCTCTTCGAGGAATCGTTGTCGCGTCAAGATATGCGCTCCGGCGAAGTTATTTCCGCTGAAGTCGTGCGCCTCGACCACAATTTCGTGATCGTCAACGCCGGCCTCAAATCCGAAGCGTTCATTCCCATCGAAGAATTCAAGAATGACCAGGGCGAACTGGAAGTCCAAGTTGGCGACTTCGTTTCCGTGGCCATCGAATCGCTCGAAAATGGTTTCGGCGATACCATCCTGTCGCGCGACAAGGCCAAGCGCCTGGCGTCGTGGCTGGCACTGGAAAAAGCAATGGAATCCGGCGAGATCGTCGTCGGTACCGTCAATGGCAAGGTCAAGGGCGGCCTGACCGTGCTGACCAACGGCATCCGCGCATTCCTGCCCGGTTCGCTGGTCGACACCCGTCCGGTCAAGGACACCACCCCGTTCGAAGGCAAGACGCTCGAATTCAAGGTCATCAAGCTCGACCGCAAGCGCAACAACGTGGTGCTGTCGCGCCGCGCCGTCATCGAAGCATCGATGGGCGAAGAGCGCCAGAAGCTGATGGAAACCCTGAAAGAAGGCACCGTCGTTACCGGTATCGTCAAGAACATCACCGACTACGGCGCGTTCGTCGATCTCGGCGGCATCGATGGCTTGTTGCACATTACCGACCTTGCATGGCGTCGTGTGCGTCATCCGTCGGAAGTGCTCACTGTCGGTCAAGAGATCACAGCCAAAGTCCTCAAGTACGATCAAGAAAAAAACCGCGTTTCGCTGGGCGTCAAGCAGTTGGGTGACGATCCGTGGACCGGTCTGTCCCGGCGTTATCCGCAAGGCACCCGTCTGTTCGGCAAGGTCACGAACCTCACCGACTACGGCGCATTCGTTGAAGTCGAGCAAGGTATCGAAGGCCTGGTTCACGTATCCGAAATGGACTGGACCAACAAGAACGTGGCGCCGAACAAAGTCGTCCAGCTGGGCGATGAAGTGGAAGTCATGGTTCTGGAAATCGACGAAGAGCGTCGCCGCATCAGCCTCGGCATGAAACAGTGCAAGGCCAATCCGTGGGATGACTTCGCGATCACGCACAAGAAAGGCGACAAGGTCAGCGGCGCCATCAAGTCGATCACCGACTTCGGCGTGTTCATCGGCCTGGCCGGCAATATCGATGGCCTGGTCCACCTGTCCGACCTGTCCTGGACCGAAACCGGCGAAGAAGCTGTCCGCCGTTTCAAGAAAGGCGACGAACTGGAAGCGATTGTCCTGGCAATCGATGTCGAGCGCGAACGCGTTTCCCTGGGCGTCAAGCAGCTCGAAGGCGATCCGTTCAACAACTTCGCCGCGATGAACGACAAGGGCGCGCTGGTCTCCGGCACGGTCAAATCGGTCGAGCCGAAAGGTGCAGTGATTCAGTTGTCCGATGAAGTCGAAGGCTATTTGCGCGCTTCCGAAATCTCCCGCGATCGCGTGGAAGATGCCGGTACGCACCTGAAAGTCGGCGACAAGGTCGAAGCAATGGTCATCAACATCGACCGCAAGGCGCGCGGCATCCAGTTGTCGATCAAGGCCAAGGACAATGTCGAAACGCAGGAAGCCATGCAAAAGATGTCTTCGGACTCCAATGCGGTTTCCGGCACGACCAGTCTGGGCGCGCTGTTAAAAGCGAAGCTCGACAACAAGAACTAAGCTGAAACTTGCCAATGACAAAGTCGGAGCTGATTGCCCGTCTGGCCGAGCGTTATCCGCAACTGGTTGCGAAAGATGCGGATTATGCGGTCAAAACCATTCTCGATGCGATGGCGGATGCGTTGGCAACCGGTCAGCGTATCGAGATCCGCGGTTTCGGCAGTTTTGCACTGAACAGCCGGCCGCCGCGCATCGGACGCAATCCGAAGTCGGGCGATAAGGTGATGGTGCCGGAAAAGCGGGTGCCACACTTCAAGCCCGGCAAGGAATTGCGCGAGCGTGTGGACGCCATGGTCGGCCAGCCGATCAAGGAAGACTGAGTCGTTGACACGGAACAGGAACGGCATCTCCGGATGCCGTTTTTTTTCGCGTACAATTTCGGTTATTTTCAGCGTTGTGCGGCAATGCCTGGCTGGCGCATTGTCATGGCGTCCAGGCCACGGATCATAAGGAATCTGCATCGTGAGACTATTATTCAGAATTGTTGCGGCCATCCTGTTCATTATTTTTTTCGGGTTCGCCTTGAAAAACACACAGGAAGTGGCGCTGAGGTTTTTTTTGGATTACGAGATACGTGGCCCACTGGTTCTGCTGCTGCTCGGTTTTTTCGCGGCCGGATTTGTTTTCGGCGTGCTTGGAATGGCGCCGGTCGTGTTTCGTCTCAAGCGCGATTTATCAAAGCAGAAAAAGGCTTTCGCGGTGATGCAAAAAGAGAATGAGGCGCAGCGGCTTGCCCGGGCTCAGCCGCCGCAACCGGATAGCATAGTGAGCCAATGATCACATGCATTACCATATTTCACGAATAATCAAGACAATAAGCCCGCATGGAATTTGAAACCTGGTGGTTGCTCGGTATCCCCATTTTTTTCGGCCTGGGCTGGATTGCAGCGCGCGTCGATATCAAGCAATTGGTATCCGAATCGCGCAGCCTGCCGCGCGGCTATTTCAAGGGACTCAATTTCTTGTTGAACGAGCAGCCGGATAAGGCGATTGATGCTTTTATTGAGATCGTCAAACTGGATCCGGAAACAGCTGAATTGCATTTCGCGTTGGGCAATTTGTTTCGACGAAGAGGCGAAACGGAGCGGGCGATCCGCGTTCACCAGAATCTGTTGGCGCGACCGGATTTGCCTCTGGAACATCAAATTCATGCACGGTATGAATTAGGCCAGGATTATCTGAAAGCCGGATTGCTGGACCGCGCCGAGGAAACATTCAATCAACTGGTCGATACGCAATACAGCGCGCAGGCACGCAGGGCACTGCTCGAAATCTATCAACGGGAAAAAGAATGGATCCGTGCGATCGAGGCTGCGCGCGCGCTGCAGGATTCCGGCGCTGGCGGGCGTCAAAAGGAAATCGCACAATTTTATTGCGAGCTGGCACAGGATGAGCTGGTCCATACGCATCCCGATGCGGCGCTGGCAATGCTTGAAAAAGCATTGGCAGCCGACCGCAAGAACGTGCGCGCGACCATGTTGATCGGGGATGCCTGTCTGTCCAGAGGCGATACCGAGGCCGCCTTGATGGCATGGCGTCGGGTCGAACAGCAAAGCGTGCCGCATGTGGCGCTGGTCGCCCAGCGTCTGATGGACGGCTATCGTGCCGTAGGACGGCCGCAGGAGGGCGCCAACTTGTTGAAATCATATTTGGCAGAGGCTTCTTCTATCGATTTGCTGGAAGTGGTTTTCAAGGCGGTGCTCGAACTCTATGGCGTGGAGGCTGCGAACCAGCTGGTCAGCGATGAATTGCGCCGTACCCCAACCCTTTTGGGTCTGGATAAATTGCTCGAGGCGCGCTTGATGCATGCAGTGCCTGAAGTGAGGCCGGAACTTTCTCTGGTAAAAAATCTGGTGCATGGTTACGCCCAGAAACTGGCGCGCTATCAATGCAGCCATTGCGGTTTCAAGGCAAGACAGTTTTACTGGCAGTGCCCCGGTTGCAGTCATTGGGAAACCTATCCGCCGCGTCGCACTGAAGAACTCAATGTCATGAATTAAAACCTGGCGGCCTCTTGCATGGGCTGCGCTTTATTGGGATCAACATGAAAATCACGATTATCGGCACCGGCTATGTCGGTCTGGTCACCGGCGCCTGTCTGGCGGAACTTGGGAATAATGTGTTTTGTCTGGACGTCGATCAAGACAAGATCGATGTTTTGAACAATGGCGGCATTCCGATCCATGAACCTGGATTGGCAGACATCGTCGCACGCAATCGCACGGCCGGCCGGTTGACGTTTTCAACCGATATGGCGGCCAGCGTCGCGCATGGCGATGTTCAATTTATCGCCGTCGGTACGCCGCCTGATGAGGATGGCTCCGCCGATCTGCAATATGTATTGGCTGCTGCGCGCAATATCGGCAGGCACATGACCGGTTTCAAGGTAATCGTTGATAAGTCGACGGTGCCTGTCGGCACTGCGGACAAGGTGCATGCGGCAATTCAATCCGAATTGAAGGCGCGGAATGGAAACACGAAATTTTCTGTCGTATCCAATCCCGAATTCTTGAAGGAAGGCGCCGCAGTCGAGGATTTCATGCGTCCGGATCGTATCGTGATCGGTTGCGACAATACGCCAGAAGGGCAACAGGCGCATGGGGTGATGAAAAAACTGTATGCGCCGTTCAACCGAAATCACGAGCGCACTTTCTGGATGGATGTGCGTTCGGCGGAATTCACCAAATATGCAGCGAACGCAATGCTGGCAACACGTATATCTTTCATGAATGAACTGGCCAATCTGGCGGACAAGGTGGGTGTCGACATCGAAGCGGTACGTCAGGGCATCGGTTCCGATCCGCGCATCGGTTACAGTTTTCTGTACGCAGGCTGCGGCTATGGCGGTTCATGTTTTCCCAAGGATGTTCAGGCGCTGGAACGCACTGCCCGCGATTACGATCAGGAATTGCTGATCCTGCGTGCAGTCGAAGCGGTCAACAATAATCAGAAACATGTACTCGGCAAAAAGATCGTCGCCCGTTTCGGAGAAAATTTAAGCGGCAGGCATTTTGCGATTTGGGGCTTGGCATTCAAGCCGAATACCGATGACATGCGTGAAGCTTCATCCCGTGTATTGTTGCGTGAATTGATCGGGCGCGGTGCATCAGTGGCAGTCTACGACCCGGTTTCGATGAATGAAGCCAGGCGGGTCCTGGCGCTGGATTTTGCCGAATCCGCAGAAGCATTGGCGCGCGTCAGGTTCAGCAATAGCTCGACCGATGCCTTGCAGGATGCCGATGCGCTGGCGATTGTTACGGAGTGGAAGACTTTCCGCAGTCCCGATTTCGATCAACTTAAAAATCAGCTCAAGGCGCCGATCATTTTTGACGGACGCAACCTGTTCGAACCGGAAGTCATGGCCGATGCCGGTTTCGAATATCACGGCATCGGCCGTTCAGTGCTGACCCAAGCATGAGCGCCATGATTCCGAACGGATTGGCTGCCACGCGCATTCTCGTCGTAGGCGATGTGATGCTGGATCGTTATTGGTTCGGCGAAGTAAGCCGCATTTCACCGGAAGCACCGGTGCCGGTGGTACGCGTCGAGCGTCGAGAGGAGCGGCTGGGAGGGGCGGCAAACGTGGCGCGCAATGCCGCTGCCCTGAGTGCGCAGATAGGATTGCTGGGCGTCGTCGGCCAGGATGAAGCGGGCGACGTAGTCGAACGATTATTGACTGATTCGAATATACGGAGCTATCTGAATCGCGATGTGGCGATTTCCACCATTATCAAATTACGGGTTATTGGACGGCAGCAACAATTGCTGCGCATCGATTTCGAAGAATCTCCCACCGATACGGTATTGCGCGATAAGCTAACGCAGTTCAACGCATTGCTGCCTCAATATGATCTGATTGTATTGTCGGATTACGCAAAGGGCAGCCTGGTCAACGTGAGAGACATGATTGCATCGGCTAAAAAATTTGGAAAGCGGATTCTGGTCGATCCCAAGGGTGACGATTTTTCCAGTTACGCAGGCGCATCCATATTGACACCGAATAAAGCGGAATTGAAGCACATCGTGGGTACGTGGAAATCCGAAGAGGAGTTGACCGCCAAGGCACAACAACTGCGCACTGCTCTTGATCTGGAAGCACTGTTGTTAACGCGTTCGGAAGAGGGCATGACTCTTTATACCGACCGGGAGGTCACGCACTTTCCTGCGATGGCCAGGGAAGTATATGACGTCTCGGGTGCCGGCGACACCGTTATAGCGACTTTGGCTACCATGCTTGGCGCAGGAATGTCTTTGATCGATGCCGTCGCCACCGCAAATCGTGCCGGCGGCATTGTTGTAGGAAAATTGGGTACGGCTACCGTGACGAACGAGGAACTCTTCCTTTAATTCCGAACCGGCTTGGTAAATCGGCCCGCATCATGCATGTCAACCGGCTTGTTAAGTAAACGTTAAGTGTAGCAGGACATTGCATAATGTTCGGTTTGTCTGAACCCACCTACTTCACTTGGAGAAAATCAAATGTTGAAGAAACTATTGCTGGCTGCCATCGCCTTTATTGCAACAATGAGTTTTGCTTTTGCGCAAGTTGATGTAAACAAGGCGGATCAGGCGGCACTTGACGGTGTTAAAGGCATCGGTCCAAAGATATCCAAAACAATCATTGATGAACGTAAAAAGGGCGGAAACTTCAAAGACTGGGCTGATTTCGAGAAGCGTGTAAAAGGGGTCGGCGAAAAGAATTCCACTAAACTGTCACAAGCCGGTTTAACGGTGAACGGCCAGGCCAAACCGAATGCGCCGGCAGCAAAAGACACCAAGAAAGACGGTAAGACTGACGCAAAAACTGTGAAGAAAGATGCTAAAAAAGACGAAACCAAAAAATAAACAGCCATACTTTAATTGAAACCCCGCTGGTACACACTGCGGGGTTTTTTGTTATCAGTCCGTTTACGGGATACTCATACGCATGACAACGTCTGCGATTAAAATGAGGTTTTCATAAAAGTCATTTAACAACGCCATGTTTTATCAAACCATCGAAGATACGATCGGCAATACGCCGTTGGTGCAGCTTAAACGGATTCCCGGCGACGATGCCGTCCGACGCAATAACATCATCCTTGGCAAGATGGAAGGCAATAATCCGGCCGGTTCAGTGAAGGACCGGCCCGCACTGTCGATGATCAAGGGCGCAGAAGAGCGCGGACAGATCAAACCCGGGGATACGCTGATCGAAGCGACCAGCGGCAATACCGGGATTGCGCTGGCCATGGCGGCGTCGATGCGTGGTTATAAAATGGTGCTCTTGATGCCGGAAAACCTGAGCCTGGAGCGGCGTCAGAGCATGGCTGCGTACGGCGCCAAGATTATTTTGACGCCGAAGACCGGAGGAATGGAGTACGCGCGGGATCTGGCTGAACAGATGCAAAAAGAAGGCCAAGGCATCATTCTCGACCAGTTCAGCAATCCGGATAATCCCCGCTCGCATTATGAAGGGACTGGACCGGAAATATGGCGCGATACGAATGGCCAGGTCACTCATTTTGTCAGCGCAATGGGAACAACCGGCACCATCATGGGCGTATCGCAATATTTGAAAGAGAAAAATCGGGAGATCCGGATTGTTGGCGCGCAGCCTGAAGAAGGATCGCAGATACCTGGTATCAGAAAATGGCCTGAAGCCTATTTGCCGAAGATTTTCGACAGATCAAGAGTCGACCAGGTGGAAAATGTAAGCCAGGCAGCCTCGGAACAGATGGCGCGTCGGTTGGCGATGGAAGAAGGGGTTTTTTGCGGCATTTCTTCTGCCGGCGCATGCGAAATTGCCTTGAGGATTTCTCAAAGTACGGAAAACGCCACGATCGTATTTATCGTATGCGATCGTGGGGATCGTTATCTGTCTACCGGGGTTTTCCCTGCCTAGTAAAGCGCCAGGGAATGAACAGCTTATTGCTGCTGCTCGGAACCCGTTTCCTTGGGCTTGAACTGCTTGTCGCTGATACGAAATTTATCGCGGCGATCGCCCATCAGAATACGCAGATCACGAATACTTAAATCGCTTACTTCATGCATGCGGATTAACAGTGAGGCGCCGACTGGCAGTCTGCGATGGCGGATCTTGCTGATTACTGGAGGGGCGACCTCCAGCGCACGCGATAAAGCGGCATCGTTTTTCAAGTGCAGTTTTTCTATCAAGGAATCCAATAAATTATTTGGATCGTAAGCGACTTGATCTGCCAAGCGTGAGCTGTTCATATTGTCTAACTGAGTAGTCATGATTCAATGATTCCATGATGCGGTTTATTTACAAGCCATCTATCCGATGGGCATTTTTTGCAGTCAGATGTTAGTACACCAATATTTTAATAAGTTGCAATTAAAGATGTGAATATGCAATTAAAGTCTTCCACCAAATTTTATTGTATGAAGGCAATATAATTAAAGAATTTCAAAAAAGCAATAAAAAAAATGACTTTAAGTCAATAATTAATATTGTATATATACTTTGTGGATGGGAAAATTATGCTGTTCAATTGTTATATTTCAGATTCGGAATGAACCGTAAATAATTGATTGCATTAGTTCAATTTATTTTAGCGAAGTATATAAATGATATTTTGATAATTCGCAATGCGGGAAGCCAGTTTCAGCACTGCCTGGAAAGAAGCAAAGATATTTTTAGACGAATCAGTTTCGGGAAATGGCAGTGTGCTGGCTATTGAATCCCTAAAAAGAAGAATAATCCGGTGTAAAAAAATAAATACTTGGTATCCAGCTTGAAACTTGGCGGCAATATCAGGTGCAATTACTTCTTTTGCACATCTGCAATCTGCTTCACAGCATACTCGGACGGCGTCGCAATGCTTAGTTCATGCCATCCGTCGTGCCCGATACGGCGCAGCGTTTCAATATTTCTTTCAAAGATTTGAGACGCATCCGGAAATGCCGTTACAGCGAACTCAATACTAGTCTCCCTCAAGAGATGAAGCATCGGATAAGGTGAACGATTGGTGTAATTATCAATGTCATCGGCTTCGGTGCCGGCAAATTGGTAATGAGGATGGAAGCTGGCGATCTGGATGTCTCCGATGAATCCCAAGTCGGCAACGGCAGTGTCGGCCACATCGAGAAAGTCGTTGTAGTCAAGGAAGTTGGTCAATACGTGCGGATGGATCAAAAGGGTTGTATCGAGGACGGCCGGATCGGCGGCATGCAAAAACCGCAACTCGTCAATGAGTTCCGCACATAATGCTTTCGGGTCGATTGCCCTGCTCAAGACATAGCGGATCTGATTTTTGACGTGGACTGCTTTGGCGAATGGGCAAAGATTCAGGCCGATGACGGCTCGCTCCAGCCAAACCTTGGTAGCCGGGATGACTTCATCATCGGTCGCCGCAGTGACAGTTGTATTCATCGGTGCCGGTCCATCTTTATTATTGCGTCAAGGTAGTGAATAGTCAGCTGCGTCATCCAAGAAAGCCATGGCGACGCGGAAACGGATTTGATTATCCCTTGTTTTTCTCATCTGTAGAACAAGTGCCTTGCCAATATCATGCCGGCTTACCTTCTGTGCACTGTATCGTCGGAATTATCGGCCTCTGCTCCCTGTTCAATGTTTGATATGGCGTCCGGCGCCGGATTTTCCAGGCTGACTGCGCAAAATCATCAGCTGCAATTTATCAAATCGGATATTCTTCACATCCTCAGGCATCTGCTTCAAAATCGAACCCACAGTAAAAGTGATCCTATGGCCATCAAGGCAACAATCTTCAAAGCCGATCTGCAAATCGCCGACATGGACCGGCATTACTACCAAAATCATTCGCTCACCATTGCACGTCATCCATCGGAAACCGACGAGAGAATGATGGTGAGACTATTGGCTTTTGTACGGCATGCCGGCGAAGCATTATCGTTCGGCAAAGGGTTGAGTGATGTTGACGAGCCCGATTTGTGGCAAAAGGATTTGACCGGCGCTATCGATCTCTGGATAGAAGTAGGCCAGCCCGATGAAAAACGCATTTTGAAAGCCTGCGGCCGTGCTGCGCATGTCGTTATCTATAGCTATAGCAGCAACAGCAGCATTTGGTGGAATCAAATCGGCAGCAGAATTGAGCGGGCTAGAAATCTGACGGTGATCAACCTGCCTTCAACCGTCAGTCTTGCCATGGCAAAGCTGGCGCAACGTAATATGCAATTGCAATGCACGGTTCAGGATGGACAGATATGGTTGACCGGCAATGGTGAAACCGTGCAGGTCGATCTGACCATGATGAAAATGCCGGCATTGTCTGCCGGCTGATGCGCAAGGCGGCGTCATTTTTGAAATCATTCGGCGCGTACGCTAGCGGCTGCGCGACGCTTTGACTGCCCGGCCCAAGTCGATCACGGACATCGCATAAAAAAAGCTTCGATTGTATTGCGTAATGGCGAAAAAATTATTCGCGCCAAGCCAGTACTCCGTCGGTTCCGCACCATTTTGCAAATCCACCAGACCGAACAACATGTCGGCCGGCGTTTCCATGCCTGGCAACACACCGGCCGCTTTCAAATCGTCGAGCTTGAATTTCGCTTCCAGTCCCTGGCCGATGAACGTCTCCCAGCTATTACCCTCGTTCGAAGAGATCGTCGCCGGAAAGACGATAGGCTCGCCGCTTTTCCATCCGTGCTTGATCAGGAAATTGGCAACGCTGCCGATCGCATCCACCGGCGAATTGCGTAAGTCAATCTTGCGATCGCCGTTGAAATCGACCGCAAATTGCCGGATGCTGCTTGGCATGAATTGCGGCCAGCCGATTGCTCCGGCGTATGAACCGAGCAGAGAAAACGGATCGATGCCGGAATCACGGGCAAACAATAAAACGTTCTCCAGCTCTCCACGGAAATAGCTCATGCGTGCCGCTCTCGTCGGCGTGTCGGGATAGGCGAAAGCGAGCGTGGTCACTGCATCCATTACGCGAAAATTGCCGGTATTGCGGCCGTAAACAGTTTCCACGCCGATGATGCCGACAATGATTTCAGCCGGTACACCGTATTCCGCTTCGGCGCGTGCCAACGCATCCGCGTTCGCGTCCCAGAATGCGACTCCTGCGTTGATGCGCATCGGTTCGACAAAGCGGGCACGATATGCGCGCCAATTTTTCGGGCGGCCCGGGGGCGGCGGCTTGATCAATTGAATCGCGCTGTCGACATAGCGCACCTTGCCGAGAATGGCTTCCAGCTCAGTCCTGTTGAAGCCATGCGTGGCGACCATGTGGTCGATGAAGTCATTCACTTCTTTCCATTGTCCGAAGTTGACGAATTCGCCGGCATCCTCCGCATCGAGCGCAATCTTGCGTGCGTTGGCGGTGTATTTTTTAGCGGGCTGCGCGGCGTCTGCATCCACGCTTGCTGCAAGTGCGGGTAACAGCAAACACAGACGAATCGCAATTTTGGGAAGCATGAAAATTTTCATCGACATTCAGATAATAATGATTTGAGTTGTGAAATGGCAGTTGCGGAAGGTAACCTGCTGCGGGCGCCCCCTGCATCGGGATTGCTATAGCGTATCGTTTCGTAGAGTTCCAGAAAGCGGGCAACAGCAATCCGTTTGTCCGGTTCGAGCGGCGAATTCATTGCCGTCAGACGCGCACGGTACGCACGCGGTCCTTCGTAAATGGCGCGGGGACATCCTCGGCGCTCCATCTGCCGGCACAGGATACGATAAAGCGCCTCGACCGGATCGATCTGCGGCCGATTCTTTATCAGCGGCACCGCGACGATTGCCATCACGAGCGTGCCGAGTCCGAACATCAGTGCAGTCAATGTACTCCAATCGGCATTGTCGAAACCGAGCGACCGGATAAAGCTTTTTTGCTTGTCGGGCGTGTAATCCAGCACCCACTGATTCCATGCATTATTGACCGCATCCCAATTTTGTCGAAGCGTCTGCAGTTGGGCGAGCCAGGTATTCTGGCCACTTCCCAGCGTGACCAATCCACCGAGCAGGGTGGGCGGAATGACGGTCGTCAAGTTTTTTTCGATACGGTTCGGTGCGATTGCAGCAGTAGGGTCGATCCGCAGCCAGCCGCGATTTTCCAGCCAGATTTCGGCCCACGCATGCGCATCCGATTGGCGGATTGTCATGAAACCGTCGACAGCATTGATCTCTCCGCCCTGATAGCCGGTCACGACCCGCGCCGGGATGCCGAGCGCGCGCATCAGCACGACGAAAGCACTTGAATAATGCTCGCAAAATCCGGCTCGGGTGGAAAACAGGAATTCATCGACCGCATGCTGCCCAAGCGGCGGCGGTTCGAGCGTATAGCTGAATTTTTCATCTCGAAAGAATTTGAGAACGGCATTGACCATTTCCATTTGGTTGGAGTATCGGCTGCGCAGGCGCGCAGCGAATGCGAGCGTGTTCGGGTTATAGCCGGGCGGCAGCTGCAGCCAGCTGCGTAGGACATCAGGGGATTCATTCGGTTGCAAATCGAAGTCGATATACGATGCCGCGTCATAGCGTACCCGCTGGTTGATCGGCTGCCTCGTTACTATTTGCAAGTCGGATGTAATGCGGGATGGGTTGTCGGTTATGCGCGGTGCAATTTGCGGCATTTCCAGCGCAAAAAGCCAGCGGCGCCCGCTGGGTTCCAGTGTCACCTGATAGCCGGTCGGCACGCCGCGCGGCCTGATGACGGTCTGGCGATTCAGATTTATGCGTGCCTGCAATGGCGTCCAGGTGCGGCCGTCATAATTGCCGAGCACCGGGCCGCGCCAGTAAAGCTTGGATCTCGGCGGCACCGGACCGATGAACTTGACGCGGAATGCGATGTCGCCCGACAGCGCGAGACTCGCGATATTGCCGGGCGCCATGCTATCAGACAATCCGCTGCGTCCTGTCTGTGCGTCGCCGGGCAACCCCCACAACGGTCCTTGAATTCGCGGAAACAGAATGAACAATACCAATGTCAGCGGTACGGCAAGCGTGAAAATCAGCGAGCCTAAAGCCAGCCGCCGCCTCAGTGGCGGAGCCGCTCCGGTATATTGAAAAGACAACTGCGCGGTCAGTATCATGATGACTGCCGCGATCATCATTACGGCGGTACCGATTGTCTGCGAATTAAAAAAATTTGTAAGTATCAGGAAGAAGCTCAGGAACACGACTACAAACAGATCGCGCTTGGCGTGCATTTCGAGCAGTTTGAAAGCGAGCAGCATCACCAGCATCGCCACGCCTGCCTCGCGTCCGAAAAAAGTCTTGTAAGTCCAATATACGCCGGCCATCGCCATTACTGACATCGGCAGCAATACCCAGCGCGGCGGCATCCGGTTGCCGCGAAAAGTAATCCATCCGCGCCATAGCAACAGGGACACGCAAGCCGATGTGGTCCACCATGGCAAATCTCCTGCATGCGGCGTCAGGACCAGCGTACAGGCGCACAGCAGCAAAAGCGTATCGGCTTTATCGCGCGACATCGGGCGCATCACGCGCTGTATCAGCGATTGGATAGCAGTCGGCATTCCCGGCATCGTCATTCTGTGTTCCCGTATAGCGCAAGCGCGTGCAGGCATGCCAGCTGATGCGCCGGACCGATCGATGCAGCAAAGGCAATATCGCCTAGCCGGAAGCCATAAGGCAGTCCGCGCGCTTCGGCCTCGATCACCCAGCGGGTCATGCGTGACAGTTTCATCTCGACGTCCATAGAACGCGGCAGCGCGGAAAAATCGATTTGCAGTTCACTGGTGGCGCCGCCTTCGAAATGTTTGGTGACCAGCGTTCCACCCGATTCGATACCGAGCCGGGCAATCTGCCGCCATGCAAGACGCTTCATCGAGTCGCCTGCCTGGTAGGCGCGGATGCCGGCGAAGTCATCGTGTCCCGCCCGGCCCTGGCCGTCTTCGGTCGGCTCGCTCGCCAGCGGCAGCGGCGGCGAATCTTCTTCCGGGCATGGATAGACCAAGGCCTTTGCATCCGGTTGCCAGTAGCTCCATGCGCGCAACAAGCCGAGGGGAAAACGGGTTTGCAAACGTACCAGCGGGGCGGCGAGCCAGCCGCGTTTGCGGGCCGGTGCGCTCAGCAATATGCTGCATGATGCATGTGCGGCAATATCGGCCGCTTGCGGAAGATCGGGCAATCCTTCCCCGATGAAGCAAAGCCAGACCGCGTAGCGGTCATGTTTGCGGCGGTTGATCAGATGCAGCTCGAACTGTGCTTCTTCACCGGCAAATACTGCCGGCGCGCGTCCTGCCGCAAGATATAGATGGGCCAGATTGCGAAAGGTCAGATGCATGTCGACTATCGCGCATCCGGCAATCAAAAAAGTGAGCGCGAAACCCAGGCTCAGATTGTAATTGACCGAGCCGATGAACAGTACGATCAGCATGCCGCCCAAACCCAGTCCCGCCCTGGTCGGTACGATGAATACCCTCCGCTGGTTTAGAAATACTTCTCCGGGTTCGCTGTCGCGCAGCTGGAACAGCCACTTGTTGACTGTCCGACGGAAAACATTTTGAAGCGTGCTGATCATAAGACGAAATTCAGACGCCGACCGATTTCATCAACTGCAGCACCAGATCGCGGCTGGCCAGCGCTGTCCCGCCGGTCGACTTCAATGGCCGCAGCCGATGAGCGGTAACCGGCACCAGTACTGCCTGCACATCTTCCGGAATCACGTGATTTCGGCCCTCCAGCGCAGCCCACGCGCGTGCCGCCTGCAATAATGCGATCGCCGCACGCGGACTCATGCCTTCTGCAAACAAGCCGTTTTGACGCGAGGCCTGCGCCAGCGCCTGCACATAGTCGATCAATGCCGCCGAGGTATGGACTTCCCTGAGTGCCGCCTGTGCCGTACTTAACTCTGAAGGCTGCATTGCCGTGCGCATCGCTTTCAACATCGTGCGGCGATCTTCGCCCATCAACAGAGCGCGTTCTGCGGCGGCATCCGGATAGCCTAAGGACAGACACATCAGGAAGCGATCCAGTTGCGATTCCGGTAATTGGAAAGTGCCGATCTGATGCGTCGGGTTTTGCGTGGCGATCACGAAAAACGGTTCCGGCAAATCGCGCGTGACGCCATCCGCAGTAACCTGGCGTTCTTCCATTGCTTCAAGCAATGCCGACTGGGTCTTGGGTGTTGCGCGGTTGATTTCGTCCGCCAGCAACACCTGCGTAAATATCGGCCCGGGATGGAAGGCGAATCCGTTTTTTTCACGATCGAAAATCGAAATGCCTACCACGTCCGCCGGCAGTAAATCGCTGGTGAACTGTATTCGGTTGAATCTCAGTCCGAGCGAAACCGCCAAAGCATGGGCCAGCGTGGTTTTTCCGACGCCCGGCACGTCCTCTATCAATAAATGGCCGCCCGCCAGCAGGCAAACCAGCGACTGACGAATCTGCATATCTTTGCCGACAATGATTTGACTGACTTGCCTGGCAACGGCGTGGACTTTGGAGAACATGTAATTTCCGTTGTGTAGAGAGATCGGTAGGGAATTATACGGGCGCGTTTATTCTGAACTGGAACTCATTTCATGAACAGGCGCATATGCGGGTGGGTGGCTATTCATGAAATGACTTCCAATATTGTGCAATCTCAAATGTCGGATACTGGCCGGAATGGTCAAAATGACATTGATGCGCTTTTTTTTCGGTACACTAATGGAATTCTATTCGAGAACGCGGATAGCGCGCTTCGCAAAAAATGACCACCGCCATCTACACCCACCCTGATTGCAAGCGCCATGAAATGGGAGCATGGCATCCCGAGTCGCCTGAGCGGCTGCAGGCGATCGAAGATCAACTGATTGCAAGCCGGCTCGACAGTTACCTGGATTACCGTGAGGCGCCTGCGGCTGATCCCGCTGCCATTGCGCGTATCCATACAGCCGATGCGATTGCCCTGATACGGGATAATGTGCCGTCGCCGGGACTGGCATTGGTGCAGGGCGATTTCTCCTCGCCGGTCGGAAAACATTCCGGCTACTATCCCCTGGATGGCGATACCTCGCTCAATGCCTACAGCTGGCGGGCCGCATTGCGTGCAGCCGGGGCGGCGGTTGCCGCTACCGATGCGGTGATCGCCGGGGAACTGGACAATGCATTTTGCGCAATTCGTCCGCCCGGACATCACGCCAGACCGACGGAACCGATGGGCTTCTGCCTTTTCAATAATGTAGCCATTGCCGCCATGCATGCGCTGGAAGCGCATGGACTGCAGCGCGTCGCCATCGTTGATTTCGATGTGCATCATGGCAATGGCACCGAAGAAGCGTTTGCCGATGAACCCCGGGTATTGATGGTGAGTTTTTTCCAGCATCCGTTTTATCCCTATAGCGGCGCTCAGCCCTCTTTGCGCAAGATTAAAAATACCGTCAATGTCCCGGTGCCTGCCCATACAAAGGGAGACGTCGTGCGGAAACTGGTAACCGAGCAATGGCTGCCCGCACTGCATGCGCATCGTCCTGAAATGCTGTTCATTTCAGCCGGTTTCGATGCGCATCGTGAAGATGATTTAGGGCAGATGGGACTGGTTGAAGCGGATTATGCGTGGATCACGCAGCAAATCATGGCTGTCGCAAAGCAGTATGCCAAAGGGCGCATCGTCAGTTGCCTCGAGGGCGGCTACAACTTGTCCGCGCTTGGACGCAGCGTTGCTGCGCATGTGAAAGTGCTGGCCGACTTGGATTGAAGTAAAAGAAGCATCAGCAAGCAGCGAGTAGAATAGCGTCTTGATTCCGCAATTTAAGCGACACATGTCTATTCAATGGTTCCCCGGTCACATGAACGCCGCGCGCAAAAAAGCGGCGGAAGCCATGGAAAAGATCGATATGGTGATCGAGGTGCTCGATGCCCGAGTGCCGCAAGCCAGCGCGAATCCGATGATCGAGCAGCTGCGCGTATTTCGTCAGCGGCCTTGCCTGAAAATTCTCAACAAGAGCGATCTGGCCGATCCTGTTGCCACGCAAGCATGGCTCGATCAGTACAATCGACGGAAGGATGTGCATGCGGTTGGGCTCAGTTGCAAGAAGCCGTCCGATGTCGCCAAAATTCCCGGCCTGTGCCTGAAAATTGCACCGCATCGCGGTACGCCGTTGAAGCCGCTCCGGATCATGATCATGGGGATTCCCAACGTCGGAAAATCGACCCTGATGAATGCGCTGCTCAAAAAAAGAGTGGCGAAGGTCGGCGATGAACCTGCGGTGACAAAAATGCAGCAGCGGCTGTATTTGGGCAATAACATGGTGCTGATCGACACGCCCGGCTTGATGTGGCCAAAAATCGAACATCCGAGCGACGGGTTGATGCTTGCCGCCAGCCATGCTATCGGCAGCAATGCACTGATCGAGGAAGAAGTTGCAACTTTCCTTGCTGACCAAATCCTGGCACGTTATCCGCAATTGCTTACGTCGCGCTATGGTTTTCCGACCGAAGGAATTGATGGCGTGAGCGTAATCGAAGGTATCGCCCAGCGGCGCGGCTTCCGCCTGAAAGGCGGCAATCCGGATCTGGAGAAAGCGGCGCATACGCTGCTGCAGGACTATCGAACCGGCGCGCTTGGCCGGATCAGCCTCGAAACCCCCGAGAGCCGCATCGCCTTGCTGGCCAGCTATCGGCCTGCGCCGTCATTGGGTGAATCGCAAGAAGCCGTCGATGAAGTCGATAACGATTGATATTTCTTCTGTCATTGTCATGACCGGAAAAGCGCATCACCTTCCGGCATCTGGTTGACAACCGAGTGTCAGTCGAATCAAACAAGACATCAACGAAAAAGCCCGCATCGCTGCGGGCTTTTTCGTACAACTTCTTACTGAGCAATATTGGATTCCGGCCCGGTCTGCACCGTGCCGGAGTGATCGCAAATTACATCATGCCATCCATGCCACCCATACCGCCCATGCCGCCCATGCCACCCATACCGCCGCCGGCAGACGGCTTGTCTTCGACCAACTCGGCCACCATGCAGTCGGTGGTCAGCATCAGTGAAGCGATCGATGCAGCATTCTGCAATGCCGAACGGGTCACTTTGGCCGGATCCAGCACACCCATTTCAACCAGGTCGCCGTAGGTGCCGTTAGCAGCGTTGTAACCGAAATTACCCTTGCCTTCGAGTACTTTTGCAACGACTACGGAAGCTTCGTCACCGGCATTTTGAACGATCATGCGCAGTGGCTCTTCCATTGCGCGCAGAACGATCTTGATGCCAGCGTCTTGATCGGCGTTGTCGCCCTTGATCTTGATGTTGGCACGTGCACGCAGCAGGGCAACGCCGCCGCCAGGAACGATACCTTCTTCAACTGCAGCGCGCGTAGCGTGCAGTGCATCTTCGACACGTGCTTTCTTTTCTTTCATTTCGACTTCGGTGGCAGCGCCAACCTTGATCACAGCAACACCGCCTGCCAGTTTGGCAACGCGCTCTTGCAGCTTTTCACGGTCGTAGTCGGAAGTCGCTTCTTCGATTTGCATGCGTACTTGCTTGACGCGCGCTTCGATGGCGGATGCTTGACCGGCACCGTCGATGATCGTGGTATTTTCCTTGCCCACTTCGATGCGCTTGGCTTGGCCGAGGTCGTTCAACGTGACTTTTTCAAGTGTCAGACCGACTTCTTCAGCGATCACTTGACCGCCGGTCAGGATCGCGATGTCTTCCAGCATCGCCTTGCGACGATCGCCGAAGCCAGGCGCCTTGACTGCGCAGGTTTTCAGGATGCCGCGGATGTTGTTGACGACCAGCGTTGCCAGAGCTTCGCCTTCGATGTCTTCAGCGATGATCAGCAGCGGACGGCCGGCCTTGGCGACTTGTTCCAGCACCGGCAGCAGATCACGGATATTGGAGATTTTCTTGTCGCACAGCAAAACGAACGGGTTCTCGAGGACAGCCGTTTGCTTGTCCGGATTGTTGATGAAGTACGGGGACAGGTAGCCGCGGTCGAATTGCATGCCTTCGACGATATCGAGCTCATCGTTCAGGGATTTGCCGTCTTCAACGGTGATGACGCCTTCCTTGCCGACTTTTTCCATCGCTTCGGCAATGCGCTCGCCGATCGAGGCATCGCTGTTGGCGGAGATCGAACCGACCTGAGCGATTTCCTTGGTCGTGGTGCATGGCTTGGAGATTTTTGCGAGTTCTTCGACAGTTGCAGCAACTGCCTTGTCGATACCGCGCTTCAGATCCATCGGGTTCATGCCGGCGGCGACGAACTTCATGCCTTCGCGAACGATCGCTTGCGCAAGTACGGTTGCGGTCGTGGTGCCGTCGCCTGCATTGTCGCTGGTGCGGGAAGCGACTTCCTTGACCATCTGCGCGCCCATGTTCATGAGCTTGTCTTTGAGTTCGATTTCCTTCGCGACCGACACACCGTCCTTGGTAACGGTAGGGGCGCCGAACGAGCGTTCCAGGACGACGTTACGGCCTTTCGGACCCAGGGTTACCTTGACTGCGTTGGCCAGAATGTTGACGCCTTCGACCATCTTGGCACGGGCGGCATCGCCGAATATAACTTCTTTAGCTGCCATGTTCGTTACTCCTTAGTATTCGTTGGAAAGTGCTTAACTTAAATGCTTCAAGTCACTGAGCCCCTGTGTTTACAAGGGGATGACGCGGCTGTTTCCAATCGCGGCGGCTGTGCCGTCGGTCTTGGACCTCCGCATCATTTTTGGACGATTGCCATGATGTCTTCTTCGCGCATTACGAGCAGTTCTTCGCCTTCAACCTTAACGGCTTGGCCGGAGTATTTGCCGAACAATACGCGGTCGCCAACCTTGACATCAAGTGGGCGAACTTTGCCGTCTTCCAGGATCTTGCCGTTGCCGACAGCCAGGATTTCGCCCTGGTCCGGTTTTTCAGCGGCAGCTTCAGGGATGATAAGGCCGGACGCAGTTTTGGTTTCCTGGTCGAGGCGCTTGACGATGACGCGATCGTGCAACGGACGAAGGTTCATACAAACTCTCCTTAAATTCAATGGGTTAAGATTATTGCGGCAGAATTGCTGCAAAAACAGACTTCACAATGCAGCTTGGCTGCATTGAAAAATTCAAAAGGCCGGGAGAGTTGTTAGCACTCTCCGTTGGCGAGTGCTAAGTATAGGGATGCTTATGCGGTTTTTCAAGCGGGGGATCGTGAATTATTGTTATTACTTGTTAAATTTCTGTAAAAACTGGACTGATTCCGGGATTTATGGAGAATCAGATCGTTTTTGGGCAAAGAATTTTTATCAAGTGTCGGCCCAATAAAAAAACCCTTGCCGGAAGCAAGGGTTTTCATGCAACTTGTACCAGCGCATTCATGCGCAATTTTATTCCGGCATGGCAGGGATGAAGTTAAGCCAGGTTCTTCGCAGCAAAATCCCAATTCACCAAATTCCAGAAATTCTCGACATACTTCGGACGCGCATTCCGGTAGTCGATGTAGTAAGCATGCTCCCACACGTCGCAAGTCAGCAGCGGTTTATCTGTTCCTGTAAGTGGTGTGCCGGCATTGGATGTGTTTACAATATCGACCGAGCCGTCCGCTTTTTTAACGAGCCAGGTCCAGCCGGAACCGAAGTTGGTTACGCAGGATTTGGTAAATTCTTCCTTGAATTTATCGTATGAGCCCCACTTGGCGTTAATTGCATTGGCCACTGCGCCGGTGGGCGTGCCGCCGCCATTCGGTTTCATGCAGTTCCAGTAAAAGGTATGGTTCCAAACTTGTGCTGCATTGTTGAAGACGCCGCCGGACGATTTTTTGATGATGTCTTCCAGCGATGCGTTTTCGTATTCTGTGCCTTTGATCAGATTGTTCAAATTGGTCACATAGGCTTGATGATGTTTGCCGTAATGGTATTCGAGCGTTTCTTTGGAGACATGTGGCTGCAACGCATCCATTGGGTAGGGCAGGGGAGGAAGTGTGTGTTCCATGCTAAGTCCTTTCAGTATGTTCGGGGATATTTTTTAGTAAAACGTCAATTGTAAGTCGGATGCGGTTTACATGCATGATCCATGCAATTTGCTGCGCTTGATATATAAAGCTTCGGGGAGTCACTCCAATGTCGGCTGTACGCTGGCAATTCCGACCTGGGCCGATCCATCGGAAAGTCGCATGGTAATGATGTCGCGCGGATGAAGGTCTTTCGGCGCTCGCACGACTCGGCCTTTTCCATCGGTGACTATCGCATAGCCACGCTCCAGCGTGCGCTGCGGATTGAGCAATTCGAGTTGCGATGAAAGAGATGCAAGTGCTTGCCGGCGTTGTGCTGCCTGTGTCGTCATTTGTGCCGCATAGCGCCGGGTAAAATCGGCGAGACGCACTCGATGCGCTGCCGTATCGGGCAGTTGCGCCGACATCCTGGCTCGTAAATGCATTACCGCAAAGCGCGCCTGGTTCAGTGGCGTGCGGGTTGCGTGCACAAGGCGAATATGCAAGCTCCGCAATTTCAGCCGCTCGTGTCCGATGTGAGCGGACGGGCTGACCATTCTGCGTGACAGCCAATCGAGGGTTTGCGCGGCGTTGGCTAGCTGTCGCCGGATTGCGCGGTTCAGATCGTTTGCATGCATCTCGAGTGTCGCCAGCCAGTCGAGGCGTGGCGTAGCAGCCATTTCCGCAGCGGCAGTCGGGGTTGGCGCACGCAGATCGGCGACAAAGTCGGCGATCGTGAAGTCGGTCTCGTGCCCAACGCCGGAGATGACAGGCATTGCACAGACGGCAATCGCCCTTGCTACCTCTTCATGGTTGAATGACCATAAATCTTCAATACTGCCGCCGCCGCGGCAAACGAGCAGGATGTCGCATTCCTTGCGGGTCGATGCGATTGTAATTGCCTGTGCGATTTTCAGCGCGGCGCCTTCGCCTTGCACAGGTGTCGGATACAAAACTACCCGAACCTGCGGCGCACGACGGTGCAGCGTGGTCAAAATGTCGCGCAACGCTGCGGCTTGCATGCTGGTGACGATGCCGATGGTTTTGGGGAAGTATGGCAGCGGGCGTTTGCGGGCAGCATCGAACAATCCTTCCGCAGTCAGTTTATCTTTCAGTTGCAGGAAAGCCTCGTACAGATTCCCGATGCCTGCGCGGCGGATCGCTTCGACATTGAGTTGATAATCGCCGCGCGGTGCATACAGCGTTACCAGCGTGCGCACTTCAACCTTGTCGCCTTCGCGCGGCGTGAAATCGGCATATTGCGCACGGCCCCGAAACATTACCGCGCGTACCTGCGCGGCATCGTCCTTGAGCGTGAAATACCAGTGGCCTGAAGCCGCGCGGGTAAAGTTGGATATTTCGCCGGAAACCCATGCAAGCGGGAAATTTCGCTCCAGCATCCGCGCCACCGCTTGATTTAAGGCCGATACTGTCAACACAGGCGGCGCGGCGTTGATGTTTTCGAGGTGGGCGCTAGGATTCATGCGGGCTTTCATCGGTAAACATGTCCACAGGGCGCATCAGCCTGTCATGTAGATATCAAAAAATATTGAAACTAACGGTTGTTTCTTCTAAGTATTTGATTTTAAAGGGAAACAAAATTTGCTCCATTCGTGTGCAATAACAAAAAATCCTTTTGAATCAAGTACTTTAACGATTCGATTGAAGCTTGTTCACAAAGTTATCCACAGAAGATGTGCAGAACTTCTTACGATGCATTCCCTATATTTATAAATTCTTGCCAATATCCTGAGAGGTACCGGATCCGTGTCAATGTTTTTGTAACCATAAGGACTGGCGGATGCAAAAGGCTTTGTGCAAATAAACAGAAATACTATTTCCGGTCTGTTGCGCCACTTGCTCACAAAGGCCCAACACGTTACATTCTGCATCCAGACATTCGAATCTCATCAAGGAGTTTTTTTTGCTCGCTATCATTCAAGCTGCAGGTTGGCCGATCTGGTTCCTGCTTATTGCATCCATAGTCGCATTGACGTTAATTATCGAACGGGTATTGTACCTGCGTCACAATCGAATTTTGCCGCCCAGTTTGCTGCAGGAAGTAATCAGGGTATATCACAACGGCAAGATCAATGCCGATGTCATCGAAAAGCTGGAACAAAATTCGCCATTGGGTCGCGTCCTTGCGGCAGGATTGCGCAACGTGGATTCGCCGCGCGAAGTGATGAAAGAGTCGATCGAGGAAGCCGGGCGCGGTACCGCACACCAACTGGAGCGCTTTCTTACCACGCTTGGCACAATCGCGACGCTGGCCCCGTTAATGGGCCTGTTCGGCACGGTGGTCGGCATGATCGAAATTTTCGGGGCGCAAAATGCGACCGGCGCCAATCCGGCCCAGCTTGCGCATGGCATCTCCGTTGCACTGTACAACACCGGTTTCGGCCTGGCGATTGCAATGCCCGCACTGGTTTTTTACCGTCACTTTCGCGCGCTGGTCGATAGTTTCATTGTCGATATGGAGCAGCAGGCAGTGAAGTTTGTCGATACCGTGCATGATGCGCGTCGATAGACGATTTGGAATGATCATTCAATGAGTGCCCGAACATGAACTTCCGCAAAGGCAAAGGCCGCGAAGATCCGGATATCAACCTGATTCCGTTTATCGACGTATTGCTGGTAATCCTGATCTTTTTGATGGTTACCACGACATACAGCAAATTTACCGCATTGCAGATTACGCTGCCGATCGCCGACGCAGAAAAGGCAATGGAGCGCCCGTCTGAAATCAACGTGGCGGTAGACGGCCAGGGCCGTTATGCGATCAACAATGTGCAAGTATCATTCAGGGATGTTGCAGGGTTGGCCGAGGATTTGAAAAGCGCCGTAGCCGGCATGGGCGAATCGAAAAAAGATCCGGTCGTGATCATCAACGCCGAAGCCTCGGCTACGCATCAGACCGTGATCAATGTACTTGAAGCGGCACGCCTTGCCGGCTTGGCGCAGATAACGTTCGCGGCACAAACCAGCGGTAAAAAATAATCTGGCAAGCGCGGGCTGTCGGCTTTATGGGCAGGCCCGATCGCGACTGGCGATCGATGACTTCTTCTCCATTGAAGGAAAAGTCTTGCGAACTTGCTTTCCCTAAGGAACCAATCGTTTGCTTCTGCAACCCGGCATGATCGAATCGATTCTTGTGCGCACCTGGATGCGGCGCGGGTTATTGGCATGGATATTATGGCCGTTTTCGCTATTGTTCCGCGTGCTGACAGCATTGCGACGCTGTTTTTATCAGGTCGGCTTGCTGAAAACGATACGGGTGCCGGTTCCTGTCATCGTGGTCGGAAATGTGTTCGTCGGAGGCACCGGCAAGACGCCGTTCGCCATCTGGCTGGTCGAGGCACTGCAGCAGGCCGGCTATGTTCCAGGTGTCATTTCGCGCGGCTACGGTTCCAGCGATGATGCGCCACGCCTGGTCACTCCCGATTCCCTTGCGCAGAATGTCGGTGATGAACCGGTGTTGATCGCGTGCCGAACAAAATGTCCGGTGATGGTCGGTCGTCGTCGTGTCGCCGCCGCGCGCGCACTACTGGCTGCGCATCCCCACATCAATGTCATCGTATCGGATGACGGCTTGCAGCACTATGCGCTTGGACGTGATATCGAGATCGTATTATTCGACGCTCGCGGCACCGGCAACGGCTGGATGCTGCCTGCGGGGCCGCTGCGCGAATCTGCTTCCAGGCGCCGCGACTTTACCGTGATGAATGCGCAGCAATCGGTATCCCCGGTATCTTCCGATGCAATCCGCATGCACCTGATTGGCGATATCGCCGAGCGCTTGACTGACCGGACGGAGCGTCTGGCGTTGCGCTCGCTGGCAACGTCTGAGCAAGGAATTGTGCCTTTACGTATTGTCGCTGCTGCAGGAATCGGCAATCCCGCAAAGTTTTTCACGATGCTGCGCGGCATCGACCTGTTGTTCGATGAAATGCCATTGCCCGATCATTACGATTTTGCCGATAATCCTTTTGCAGATGTTTCAGCCGATATCATTCTGATCACGGAGAAGGATGCAGTAAAATGTAGTCGAATCGATGCATTCAAAAACGATCCGCGACTGTGGGTCGTACCGGTAACAGCGTATATCGATGGCGGGCTGACCGAAAAAATTCTGGAGAAATTACATGGATACCCGACTGCTTGATATCTTGGTTTGCCCGATCTGCAAGGGGCCGCTTGAATATGATAAAAAAGCGCAGGAATTGATTTGCCATCCGGACAAGCTCGCGTACCCGATCCGCGACGGCATTCCAATCATGTGGGCCGATGATGCGCGCGACCTGAATGCGGCGAAGGTCCTCACGCCGGACATCGCTCCTTCCGGCAATTGATCATTGCCGCCCGCTTCCGGCGGAATTCGGAAATATCGCAGCATGATTCATCGATAACCCTGCCCGATTGATTGTCATATAAATTCCCAGATGTCTTTCATCGTCATTATTCCCGCACGTCTTGCATCGACCCGTTTGCCCAACAAGCCTTTGGCCGATTTGGGCGGCAAGCCGATGGTGGTGCGAGTCGCCGAGCGAGCCGCACAATCGGGCGCGTCGCGAATTATTGTGGCGACCGATCACGCCGATATTTTTGCAGCATGCCGGCAGCATGGCGTAAAGGCGCACATGACACGTGCCGATCATCCGTCCGGGACCGATCGCATTGCAGAAGTGGCGGCAGCCATCGGCTTGCCGGCCGATGCGGTTGTGGTGAATGTGCAAGGAGACGAACCGCTGATCGATCCTGAATTAATTGCCGCCACCGCCGCCCGGATCAAACAGGATGTACCGATGGCGACCGCTGCTCATCCGATCAACGGCATGGCCGAGATATCCAATCCGAATGTGGTGAAAGTCGTACTGGACAAAGCGGGCAGGGCGCTTTATTTTTCGCGTGCGGTCATCCCATGGCATCGTGATGGATTCGCACAATCGAAAGAGACGCTTCCGGCCGGCTATGCACCCCTGCGCCACATCGGCCTGTATGCATACCTCAATGCATTCTTGCAAATATATCCGACGCTCGCGCCGGCGCCGCTGGAGCAGATCGAGGCCTTGGAGCAATTGCGAGTGTTGTGGCATGGGTTCCCGATTGCTGTGCATGTGGCGGCCAAGGCGCCCGCGCCGGGGGTCGATACGCCTGAGGATCTGGCGCGCGTGCAAGCGCATTTCGGCCGCTGAATTATTGGAAATCAATATCAAAGCGTCAGTTTGATGAAATTCTGTGGTAAGTTTCGTCCAAAGAAGTGTGATAAAAATAATATCTCAATCGTGTAGTTGCGTAGACAACTGCTGCAATGGATTTCAAAACTCATTTAGGAAATTTTCATGCGCCTTATCCTGCTAGGAGCGCCTGGTGCCGGTAAAGGCACGCAAGCCACTTTCATAAAAGAAAAATTCCACATCCCGCAAATTTCCACGGGCGATATGCTGCGCGCCGCAGTAAAGGCCGGCACACCGCTCGGCATCGCCGCCAAAAAGGTAATGGATGCAGGCGGTCTGGTATCGGATGACATCATCATCGGCCTGGTCAAGGATCGCCTGAAGCAGTCGGATTGCGCCAACGGATACCTGTTCGACGGTTTTCCGCGCACCATTCCGCAGGCGGATGCGATGAAGGATGCCGGGGTGGCAATCGATTACGTGCTGGAAATCGATGTGCCGGACGATGCGATTATCGAACGCATGAGCGGACGTCGGGTTCATCCTGCATCAGGCCGGACTTATCACGTCAAATTCAATCCTCCCAAAGTCGCGGGCAAGGACGATGCAACCGGCGAAGAACTCATTCAGCGTGATGACGACAAGGAAGAAACCGTCAAGAAGCGCCTGTCGGTTTATCATGATCAGACCGAAGTGCTGGTCGACTACTATAATCAATGGGCGAAGTCCGGTCAGCCCGGTGCGCCGAAGTACCGCAAGATTGCGGGCGTCGGCCCGGTCGATGCCATTCGCGACAGTGCGTTTGCTGCACTGGATAAGTGAAAAAAAGCGGACCATGTGTCCGCTTTCTCGTTGCAGGTTTGCTTATCATTACCCGACTCGGCCAGCCCAGGCAAAAAATAGACACATCAAAAGGGCAGCGGAAAGTTTTGCAGTACGCAATACCCGTAGGACGACAGCGGATATCAAATTGACTGAACAAAGCCTGCCGTCGCCGTCCCCCGGAATGTCGTAGTGGTTATAACTTTGTCGTGATCTCAAGGAGGAGGCAATATGGCAGCAGCAGGTTTATGGTTTGCCGTAGTGTGCGGCATTATCGCCGTCATTTATGGATTGATGTCTCGCAGCTGGATCCTGAAGCAGGATGCCGGCAATCCCAGGATGCAGGAAATTGCAGCCGCCATTCAGCAAGGTGCTGCCGCATATCTCGCCAGACAGTACCGGACCATTGCCATCGTCGGCGTGGTGCTGTTCCTCATCATCGCATTTGTCCCGGGCCTCGGATTGACCACTGCAATGGGTTTCCTGATCGGAGCGGTGTTGTCCGGCGCATGCGGCTTCATTGGCATGAATGTGTCGGTGCGCGCCAACGTTCGTACCGCCCAGGCGGCGACCAAGGGAATGAACGAAGCGCTTAATGTCGCCTTCAAAAGTGGCGCAATCACCGGCATGCTGGTGGTGGGCCTGGGCCTGCTGGGAGTTGCAATCTTCTATTGGATACTCACTGCCTCCGCACCGCATGGCGCCGGCTACACCGTATCGCAGCATGACGTCATCAAGCCGCTGATCGGCCTTGCCTTCGGCGCATCGCTGATTTCGATTTTTGCGCGTCTTGGCGGCGGCATTTTCACCAAGGGTGCCGACGTCGGCGCCGATCTGGTAGGCAAGGTCGAAGCCGGCATTCCGGAAGACGATCCGCGCAATCCGGCGGTAATTGCCGACAACGTCGGCGACAACGTCGGCGACTGTGCCGGCATGGCGGCCGATCTGTTCGAAACCTATGTCGTGACGCTGATCGCGACGATGCTGCTTGGCACCTTGGTGATCAAGGGCTTCGAATTGCAAGCGACGCTTTATCCATTGCTGCTGGGCGGAGTGTCGATCATTGCATCGATCATCGGTTGCTCGATGGTAAAGGCCAAGCCCGGCCAGAAGATCATGTCTGCGCTGTACACCGGCTTATGGTGGGCAGCGGGACTTTCGCTGATCGGTTTCGCGGTCGTCACATGGCTGGTCATGCCGCCGGAGATGCGGGTGCCGATGATGGGCTCTGCAATCGTCGGCATCGTGCTGACCGGCCTGATGGTCTACATCACCGAGTATTACACTGGCACCGACTTCAAACCTGTACAGCACATCGCGCAGGCATCGACTACCGGTCACGGCACCAATATCATCGCGGGCCTCGGCGTGTCGATGAAATCCACTGCGTATCCGGTACTGTCAGTCTGCGCCGCGATTCTCGTTTCCTATTGGCTCGGCGGTTTGTATGGTATCGCGATCGCGGCGACATCGATGCTGTCGATGGCCGGCATCATTGTCGCGCTCGATGCCTACGGTCCGGTAACCGACAACGCTGGCGGCATCGCCGAAATGGCTCATATGCCGGACTCGGTGCGTGCGATTACTGATCCGCTCGATGCAGTCGGCAATACGACCAAGGCGGTGACCAAAGGCTATGCGATTGGTTCGGCCGGCCTGGCTGCGCTGGTGCTGTTTGCTGATTACACCCACGCGCTCGATGCGGCCGGCAAGAGCACATCGTTCGATCTGTCGAATCCGATGGTGATCGTCGGCCTTTTTATCGGCGGCTTGATTCCGTACCTGTTCGGCGCGATGGCGATGGAAGCGGTAGGCCGCGCAGCCGGTGCGGTAGTGGTCGAAGTGCGCCGCCAGTTCCGCGACATCAAGGGCATCATGGATGGATCGGGCAAACCGGAATACGACAAGGCGGTCGATATGCTGACCACAGCCGCGATCAAGGAAATGATTGTGCCGTCGCTGTTGCCGGTCATCGTGCCGATTCTGGTCGGCTTGATTCTGGGACCGGCGGCGTTGGGCGGCCTGCTGATGGGCGCCATCGTGACCGGTATCTTCGTTGCGATTTCGATGACGACCGGCGGCGGCGCATGGGATAACGCAAAAAAATATATTGAAGACGGCCATCACGGCGGCAAGGGCTCGGAAGCGCACAAGGCGGCGGTGACCGGCGACACGGTTGGCGATCCTTACAAGGACACCGCCGGTCCGGCGGTTAATCCGCTGATCAAGATCATCAATATCGTTGCATTGCTGATTGTGCCCTTGTTGCCGGCGGTCGGCATCCAGGTAGCGGTCGAACCGGCAGTGCCGGCCGCGATAAGCGCGCCTGCAAATGCATCTGCAGAGCCGCCCGCAGCTTCTCCGCCGGCCAAGCCGTAACATCTCTATTTGCTCCAGGGAAAGGCAGCTTCGGCTGCCTTTTTCTTTATCGTTAAAAGCCGCTACAATTCGCTATTCTTGACGTTTACGTAAACGTCAAGATTTCTGTCTTTAATTGGTTATCAACGAGGAAAAGATGGACATTCAAAACAATGTATTCATCATCACCGGCGGCGCATCGGGACTGGGTGCAGCGACAGCGCGCATGATTGCCGAAAATGGCGGCAAAGTCGTGCTGGCCGATGTGCAAGTGGAGGCCGGTCAAAAACTCGCAGCTGAACTGCAGGGCCGGTTCGTCAAATGTGATGTGACATCCGAACTTGACGGCAAAGCCGTGATCGATGCGACGCTTGCGCTGGGCACATTGCGCGGTCTCGTCAATTGCGCCGGTGTTGCACCGGCAGTAAAAACAGTGGGCAAGGACGGTCCGCATCCGCTCGACATTTTTCAGAGAACGGTCAATATCAACCTGATCGGCACATTCAACATGTCGCGCCTGGCAGCGGAAGCAATGTCGAAGACGGATGCAGGCGACCAAGGTGAGCGCGGCGTGATTATCAACACCGCATCGGTCGCGGCGTACGATGGCCAGATCGGCCAGGCCGCTTATGCTTCTTCCAAAGCGGCCGTAGTCGGCTTGACGCTCCCGATGGCGCGCGATCTGTCGCGCAACGGCATTCGTGTCATGACCATCGCGCCAGGCCTCTTCGAGACGCCGATGCTGCTCGGCATGCCGCAGGAAGTGCAGGATGCGTTGGGCCGCATGGTGCCGTTTCCTCCGCGCCTGGGCCGGCCGGCCGAGTATGCGCATCTGGCAAAGACGATTATTGAAAATGTGATGCTTAACGGCGAGACGATCCGTCTCGATGGTGCAATCAGAATGCAACCCAAGTGACTACGGAGATTCCCATGATCAAAGCAAAAATATTTTCGATAGCCATTGCCGGCGCTTTGCTGGCCGGCTGCGCGACTGCTCCGGGTTTTCAGTATCAGGTTCCTGAAGTTGGCATGCAGGCGCCCGAGGGCGCCAGCGGTTATGCGGAGAAACCCGGCTGGGCTGCGAAAAAATTCATGGTCGCTGCCGCCAATCCTCTTGCCACAGACGCGGGATATCAAGTGTTGAAGGCGGGCGGTTCGGCGATCGACGCCGCGATTGCGACACAGATGGTGTTGACGTTGGTCGAGCCGCAATCGTCCGGTATTGGCGGCGGCGCATTCATGATGTATTTCGACGGCAGTACGATCAAGGCATTCGATGGCCGTGAAACAGCACCTGCATCTGCAACCGAAAAACTGTTCCAGACGGCCGATGGCAAGGCAATGAGTTTTTACGACGGCGTAGTCGGCGGCCGCTCGGTTGGCGCGCCGGGTGTGCTGCGCATGCTGGAGCTGGCGCACAGGCAGTATGGCAGGTTGCCTTGGGCAACACTGTTTGCTCCTGCAATCAAACTTGCCGATAGCGGTTTTGCGGTAAGCCCACGCCTCGCTGCCATGTTAAAGAGCGAGCAGTATCTGAAAAGGGATCCCGCAGCCGCCGCCTATTTTTACGACAAGGACGGCAATCCGTGGCCGGCAGGACATGTTTTGAAAAATCCTGAACTGGCGAAGGTGTTGCGCGAGATCGCCGGTGGGGGTGCCGATGCTTTCTATAAAGGCCGGATTGCACACGACATTGAAGCAAAGGTAAAAGGCCATCCGACCAATCCAGGCGGCCTGACCGCTGCCGATATCGCCGGTTATCAGGCAAAAGTGCGAGAACCGATTTGCTCCGACTACAAATCGTGGACAATCTGCGGCATGCCGCCGCCATCGTCCGGCGGCATCGCGATCGCGCAGATGCTCGGCATGCTTGAAACCAAAGACATCAGCCGATTCGCGCCGAAAGATGGAGCGCTCACCGCAGATGCGGTGCACCTGTTTTCCGAGGCAGGTCGGCTGGCTTATGCCGATCGCGGCCGTTATGTCGCAGACACCGATTTTGTACCGCTGCCGGGCAACAGTGCAAAGCCGTTGCTCGATAAAAAATATCTGGCTGAGCGGGCCGCTCTGATCACTGACAAGTCGATGGGAACGGCCAAGCCCGGTACACCGCCGGCAATGAATGTTGCATGGGGCATGGATACCTCGCCGGAATTGCCATCCACTTCTCACATCTCGATTGTCGACGGCAACGGCAATGCAATCTCGATGACAACCACGATTGAAGATGCATTCGGTTCCCGTCAAATGGTGCGCGGTTTTTTGCTCAATAACCAGTTGACCGATTTCTCCTTCGACTCCGCAGATGCCAATGGCCCGATTGCGAACCGGGTACAGGGCGGCAAGCGTCCACGCAGCTCGATGGCGCCAACCTTCGTATTTGAAAAAGGAACCAAAAATCTGATCCTGTCGACCGGTTCGCCGGGCGGTTCAGCGATTATCAACTACGTCGGCAAGGTTTTGGTCGGCATGATGGATTGGGGACTGAATGTGCAGCAAGCGATCAGCCTGCCTAATTTCGGCAGCCGCAACGGTCCAACCGAACTGGAGCAAGGCCGTGTTTCCGATGCATTGGTCGAGCAATTAAAAGCCAAAGGCCACAACGTGCGGATAATGGAGCAGACTTCCGGTTTGCAGGGCATCATGCGCATCAATATTCATGGCGAAGAAATGTGGTTTGGCGGCGCCGATCCGCGCCGCGAGGGAATTGTCAAAGGCGATTGACATATTGCACTGATTGCCCAGGCAATCGGTGCGCAGGGTTTTCGCCCGACGTCTTTTTTTGTCCAATGCACGCGCACATTGCTTCCCTAAACAATGGACTCCCTGCTAATCTCCAAGCATGAGAGAGCAACAGAAAACGGGATTGATACTGACTGGCGGCGGCGCACGTGCCGCCTATCAGGTCGGCGTTCTGCAGGCCGTTTCTTCAATACTGACTGAAACCGGCTGGGCGCCCGAGCGTAATCCATTCGACATCATCTGCGGGACGTCAGCCGGCGCGATCAACGCGACCGCGCTCGCATGCCGCGCCGATAATTTTTCTGAAAGCCTGCAAAGAATTTCGCAGGTATGGGAGCATTTCGAGGTAGAGCAGGTGTATCGCGCCGATTCGCTCGGCGTTCTTCGCTCCGGCGCAAAATGGCTATCGCTATTGTCGTTCGGCTGGCTGTTGCGTAAATGGCATGCGCATCCGCCGAACGCACTGCTCGACAACACGCCGCTGGTGACGTTGTTGCATCGATTGCTCGATTTTCCACGACTGGACAAGGTCCTGGCCGATGGCGTATTGCATGCGCTGGCGGTGACGGCATCGTCCTATACGGCTGGACATCACATTACTTTTTATCAGACGTCGGCCGACATTCAACCGTGGCGCCGGATGCAGCGGTTCGCGCTGCAGGATCAAATCGGTATCGATCACTTGCTGGCATCCTCCGCCATTCCACTCATCTTTCCTGCCACGCCTATTTATTGCGACGGGAGGCGCGAATATTTCGGCGACGGTTCGATGCGCCAACTCGCGCCGATTTCACCTGCGATTCATTTAGGAGCAGATAAAGTGCTGGTGGTGGGGGCGGGGCGTCTTACCGAACCCCCACGCGAAATAAACCAATCTGCTCGTTATCCCAGTATTGCGCAAATTGCCGGCCATGCGATGTCGAGCATTTTCCTCGATAGCCTGGCAGTAGATATAGAGCGATTGAATCGGGTTAATCTGACTTTATCGTTTCTGACGGAAGAACAAAAAGCCAAAACGCCGTTGCGGCCGATCGAAATGCTTATTATTGCGCCATCGCAGCGTCTCGATGAAATTGCAAGCCGCCACGTCGGCAGTTTGCCGCTCCCGGTCCGTACGTTACTGGCGGGCATTGGTGCAACCGAAATACGCGGGGCAGCGCTGGCATCTTACCTGCTGTTTGAAGCAAGCTATACCCGCGAGTTAATCGAACTGGGAAAGCATGATACGTTTTCGCATCGTGCCGATGTACTGGCTTTTTTTGGCCCCAAGAATGGTTCTATCCAGATTGGGGAAAAAATAGTACATGGCGTCGAGTAACGCAGGAATCATGGATGATGCAAAGTTATCAATGTGAAATAAGATACTTTGCCGATAACATGATTTACCGATACGCAATTGCCGCAGCGTCTGCTATCTGGTAGCGATTCAATCGCGACGATGATGATCCCGCCATTCGGAGCGGTAAAATCTTCTCCCATTCTCTATATAATAAGGCCGGCGATAAGTGTCGTAATAATAAACCCGACCGTACTCTACTATTGGCGCCGGCTCAACATACACCGGTTGCGGCTGCAGGAAAACAGGCTGGGGCTGAAGATAGACGGGGTGCGGTTGCAGATAAACCGGCTGTGGTTGCATATAAACCGGCTGCGGTTGTACGTAAACAGTTTGAGGTTGCGCGTACACTACCGGCGGAGCCGGTATCCCAATATTGATTGACCAGTTTACACGGCCATGATCGTTCGCTATTGCCAATGGAGTGGTCAATATCAAAGTGGCACCTGTAATCAGCGTTGCGGCGATAAGGGCAAAAGCCTTTTTCATCATGGTTCTCCTTCATTTTTTCTGCATAGATCTCTCTTGTATTAAACGTCAGAATGACTCCAGCGTACAGCGGCAATTGGAAAGGTTGGGGTAAGTTTCAAAACAATTTGTATCAATCTCCCAAATTAAGACGCAAATGCGTAAGGCTAGTATTGCTGACGCAAGTAAATAGAGCATCAAGACGTTAATTAGCTAATGCAAGCAATTGTCTTGATTTGGTAACGCTACCCAACAATACGGGTTGATTCGTTTTCTACAACACGTTACCCTACGTTATTACAAGTATTTGCAGTTGTAAAAATTGCAACTATAATGAAGACAAGGAACGACTGTATTGACTAAGTCTCTGAAAAATTGGCTATTTTTATGCATCGCTCTATTGTGCTTTAACAGTGTTTTTGCAAAAGTCGCGGCATTCCCGAATACGATCACTGTTTCCGAGCTGCCTCGGGAGGCGCAACAAACACTGGCATTAATCAAGCAGCATGGACCTTTTCCTCATGAAAAAGATGGCGCGATATTCGGCAATTATGAAGGGGTTTTACCGCAGCGGAAGCGCGGGTATTATCATGAATTCACAGTCAAAACTCCGCACACCCGTAATAGGGGCGCAAGACGCATTATTACCGGCGGGGACTTGGCTGCGCCACGAGAATACTATTACACAGATAACCACTATGCGACTTTCAAGCGCATCACAGAGTAAGTGAATATATACACTCTTACAGCTCAAAATAGCCGACAGGAAGTGGTAATACACGAACCGACAGGAGAAATGAGTCTATTTAAAACTGTGCCGCCTAACGTCGTGCAATCGATCCGTGCATTTCGCGTTATAGACCTGCAGGTCGAGGCAGCCCGTCTGGGGCAACATTTCCTGTATGCGTATTGCGCGCATGCGACGACCAAACAGCAGGTGCTGGCAAGCATCGCCAGCTCTTTCCATTTTCCCAAACATTTTGGCAAAAATTTCGATGCGCTTTCTGATTGCCTGACCAGTCTGGTCTACAAATCAGGTCAGCAATCTGGTTTTCTGGTTGTTCTCGAGCAATTGCCGAACACTGCAAAATTCGACAAGGAAGCACGTGAAACGCTGCTTGATGTATTTCGCGATGCGGCTGATTTCTGGGCCGACAAGAAAGTGGCTTTTCGCGTGTTTTACTCGTTTCAGTAGCCGGCATTAACGTTCGATTTGTAAAAGCCGACCAGACGGTCGGTTTTTTATTGCACGTCACGTTATGCGGGTACGGTACAATGCGCGCCATGAAAAGCATCGTTATTTTGATTTCCGGACGAGGCAGCAATATGGAAGCCATCATCCATGCCGCTCGAACAGAACGATGGCCCGCCAGAATTGCCGCTGTCATTAGTAACCGGCCGGATGCAGCAGGCCTGACTTTTGCTGCTTCACATGGCATACCGACCGCGGTAGTTACCAATAAGGATTATTCGACACGCGAAGCTTTCGACACGGCGCTGCAATCGGCGATTGATGAGTTTTCTCCTGATCTCGTGGTATTGGCTGGTTTTCTGAGGATACTGACAGTGCAGTTTGTCGAGCATTATGCCGGACGAATATTGAATATCCATCCATCGTTGCTGCCGAGTTTTCCAGGATTGGCGACACATCGGCAAGCATTGTCGGCCGGTGTCAAAGTCCATGGCGCAACGGTGCATTTCGTCACGGCCAATCTTGACCATGGTCCAATCGTTGCTCAGGTGGCGGTTCCTGTATTGCCGGGAGATACCGAGGACACACTGTCGGATCGTGTGCTGCTGCAAGAACATATTATTTATCCACGTGCAGTACGCTGGTTCGTTGAAAACAAGCTGTCAATCGACAACGGCCGGGTACATGTAGTTGCTTCGGCGCAGTAATTCAGGCAACCGGCGGCACCACCATTTTATGAAGGAAGTTGCATGAGATTGCCACCCGCAATCGTCACCTATACGGAAGAGGTTTTACGCGAGATTTTGCGTTTTACCGGTCCGGCGGACGGTACGTTGTCACGTTATTTTCGCGACCATCCCAAACTTGGTTCACGCGAACGCGGTGTGATTGCCGAGGCGGTTTACGGTTTGTTGCGCAACAAATCCGTTTATACCAATTTTGCCGAATCCGGCAACGGGCCGACGATGCGCCGCATGACGTTGCTTGGTCTGGCCGATGCCGTCGGCACCGATGCGCTCGGTGGTTTGTCGGAAGAAGAAACCCAATGGATCACGCGCGTGATGCAAATCGATAGAAGCTTGTTGCCGGCTGCGTTACGTGCGAACCTGCCTCAATGGCTGTTCGATAAACTGGTTGTGCGTGACGGTGAATCCGTGACGCTGCAACTGGCCGAAGCGTTGAATCGGCCGGCGCCGCTCGATTTGCGCGTCAATGCGATCAAGGCAACGCGCGAGGAAGTCATTGCCGAGTTGGCGACTGCGCCCATCCTTTGTGAACCGACCCCGTATGCGCCGTTAGGCATTCGCGTTGTGAAAAAACCTGCTCTGCAAAATCTGCCGTTGTTCAAGAATGGCCTGATCGAAGTGCAGGACGAAGGCAGTCAGCTGCTGGCACAAATCGTCGGTGCCAGGCGCGGCGAGATGGTAGTCGATTTCTGTGCCGGTGCAGGCGGCAAGACGCTTGCGCTGGGCGCAATGATGCGCAATACCGGGCGACTCTATGCGTTCGATGTATCCGAAAAAAGGCTTGGCAAATTAAAGCCTCGTCTGGCCAGGAGCGGTTTGTCCAATGTGCACCCGGTCCAGATTGCGCATGAAAATGATGCCAAGATCAAGCGTCTTGCCGGCAAGATCGACCGTGTATTGGTCGACGCGCCGTGCAGCGGATTAGGCACGTTGCGCCGCAATCCCGATGTGAAATGGCGGCAGACGCCCCAATCCATAGACGAGTTGAATGTAAAGCAGAATGCGATTCTGGCAGGCGCCGCACGTTTGGTAAAACCGGGCGGTCGTCTTGTGTACGCGACATGCAGCATACTGGATGAAGAGAATGAAGCAATTGTTGCGCAGTTCATGTCGACTCATGACGATTTTTCGCTGGTGCCGATGAAAGGCGCACTGGCTGAACAGAAAATCGTTTTGGATATGCAGGATTATCTAAAGCTTCTCCCGCATGTGCATCAAACTGATGGCTTTTTTGCCGCAGTGCTTGAGCGTAAAAAATGATCCGGACGGTTCTTGTCGTTATTGCATGCGCCGGTTCATTCATTTCTGCGCCAGCGGCCCATGCATTCGATACCGTTTCGCTTCCGATAGCCGCCCAGGGGACACTGCAAGCGGCATTTGCGCCGTGGGATAACGTCGAAGGCGTGATCACGGATGCGATTGACGGAGCCAAACGGCAAATTCTTGTGCAAGCCTACATGTTGACCAGCAAGGAGATCGCCGCTACGCTTATTGCGGCAAAACGGCGCGGCGTCGATGTGCGCGTGCTGGCAGATAATGAGCAGCACATTAATATCGAATCGTCGAAGTTGCCCGATCTGGCTGCCGCGGGCATCGCTATCTGGCTGGAGACGAAATATAGGAATGCGCATAACAAGATCATCGTGATCGACGCTGCTACACCCGATGCGACCGTCATCACAGGCAGCTTCAATTTCACATGGACCGCACAGCGCATGAATGCGGAGAACATTCTGGTCTCGCGTAAAAATGCTTTACTGGCTTCCCGTTACGCCTTGAACTGGGAACGTCATCGCCTGGATGCAACCCCATACAAAAAATGACATCGACCCCACAGTCCAATCTCTGGCCTGACTTGCTGGCCGATTTGCAACACCCGGACCTGCTATGGCAGATCGGTGCGATTGCCGTATCCATAGCATTGGGCTGGGCATTGGCACGTGTGCTGCGCGGGATGTTTACCGGACGGGATATGCAGCTGCGTGTGATGCGTCTTGGAGTGGAAAGCTTTGCCCGCGTTCTGTCGCCGGTGCTCGCCTTGATTTTAATCGCGCTTGCCAAGTCAGTGCTGGGGCGATGGCATCACGTCAATCTGCTGAGTGTGGCAATACCGCTGGTAGCATCGTTCGCAACGATTCGGCTGACGTTTTATATTTTGCGGCGCGTTTTTGCTCGTGGCGGCAGAGTAGGAAGTTTTTTGCGGCTATTTGAAAAATTATTCGCCATCGTGGTTTGGGTGGGCATGGCACTTTACATCACAGGGCTGTGGCCGGACCTGATTCGCTATCTGGAAGAAACCGTCATTCCGATCGGCCGTTACAAGACTTCGCTGCTGACTATTTTGCAGGCTTCCGGATCGGTTGGCATCACGCTTATTCTGGCGCTTTGGGCGGGTGCGCTACTCGAAGAACGCCTGATGCAATTGGATACGATGCATTCGTCCCTGCGCGTTGTGATGGCGCGCACGGGCCGTGCAAGCTTGATTCTGATCGCAATATTGGTCAGCTTGTCGCTGGTCGGCATTGATTTGACGGTATTGTCGGTATTTGGCGGTGCACTGGGAGTCGGACTCGGGCTTGGCTTGCAGAAAATCGTCAGCAGCTATGTGTCGGGTTTCGTGATTTTGCTGGAGCGCAGCCTGGCGATCGGCGACATGGTAATGGTCGATAAATATTATGGGCAGGTAACGCAAATCAACACGCGCTACACCATCGTGCGAGGATTGGACGGCATTGAATCCGTCATACCAAACGAAATGCTGGTGGCGAGCCCGGTACAGAATTATTCATTGACTGATCGCCGGCTGCGACTAGCGACTCATGTCACAGTGGGCTATGAGAGCAATATTGAAAATGTATTGCATTTGCTGAACGAAGCAACTGCGAATGTTCCGCGTGTATTGGTAGATCCTGCGCCGCAAGCATTGTTAATCAAGTTTGGTGCAGATGGATTGGAACTGGAAATAGGTTTCTGGATTGCCGATCCCGAGAACGGACGTTCAAATTTGTTGTCTGAGGTTAATCGGACTATCTGGCGGATATTGCAGATACATCAAATAAGTATTCCATACCCGCAGCGCGAATTGAGGCTTATTGGCGATTGGAGCAAAGGCGAAAACAAGGATCCGGTCATGACAGCCGAAGTACTGCCAATGACCGAAAAGCCGTAAATAAGCGTACAATTCCGAACAAAATTCAAGTAAAGATATTTTAGAGAAACAACAGCGGGACGTAATTAACTCTGGAGCAGGAATGATTTTAAGTGCAGTCTTTGACATGATTGTCGATTTTTTATCGAACGGACTGTCCCGCGCTACGGGGTGGCAGGTATTGATATATACGCTCGCAGTAACGCATATCACGATTTCTGCAGTGACGATTTACTTGCATCGCAGCCAGGCGCATCGCGCACTCGATTTGCATGCGATTCCCAGTCATTTTTTCCGTTTCTGGTTGTGGTTGACTACCGGCATGATCACCAAGGAATGGGCAGCTATCCATCGCAAGCATCACGCCAAGTGCGAAACCGAAGAGGATCCACATAGCCCGGTTACCCGCGGAATCAAGAAGGTGCTGCTGGAAGGTTCCGAGCTTTATCGTGCCGAATCGAAAAATCTCGAAACCATCGAAAAATATGGCCATGGCACGCCCAATGACTGGATCGAGCGCAATCTATACACGAAGCATAGTGTTCTGGGGGTGTCCTCCATGCTGGTCATCAATGTCCTGTTATTCGGTGTAATTGGCGTGACCGTGTGGGCAGTACAGATGCTGTGGATCCCAATTACCGCAGCAGGCATCATCAACGGTATTGGACACTATTGGGGTTACCGTAATTACGAATGCGCCGATGCTGCAACCAATATTATTCCAATCGGTATTCTGATCGGCGGTGAAGAACTGCACAATAATCATCATACCTTCGGTACGTCTGCCAAGCTTTCTTCCAAATGGTATGAATTCGATATCGGCTGGATGTACATCCGCATTCTGGAAACAATGGGGTTGGCGAAGGTGAAAAAAGTCGCTCCGGCACCCAAATTCGATCGTGAAAAGCTGGTCGCTGATTTCGAAACATTGCAATCCGTAATTGCGAATCGCTATGACGTGATGGCGAAATATGCGAAATCGGTTAAGCAGACATGGCATGACGAGTTGGAGCATTTGAAACAGAAAGCCAAACTGGAATCCCGATTCCTGAAATCATCGAAAAAGCTGTTGCAGCATGAGCCGGCCAAGTTGCAGGCGCCTCAAAAGCAGCAACTGAACGAATTATTCGCTCATAGCACAACACTGCAAACGATGCATGAAATGCGTATGGAACTTGCTGCGATCTGGGAACGTTCGCATGTCAGCCGTGATCAATTGCTGCAGCAATTGCAAGATTGGTGCACTCGCGCTGAAGCGTCCGGCATCAGAGCACTGCAAGAGTTTTCAATGCGTTTGCGCAGCTATGCTTAAATATATTTACGTCGGGTGTATGTTTAAACATATTCTCTTGTGATTCTTTTATAAAAAGCGGCCCGTATTCCCGGGCCGCTTTTTTATGCGAGTTTAATTTGCGGGTTTGAACTAATAAGCAAAAAGCCCCGCACGATCATCTCGTGCGGGGCTTTTTTTCGAGTCAGGACCAATTATTTGATCTTTGTCTCTTTGTACGCCACGTGCTTGCGCGCCTTGGGATCGAATTTCATGATCTCCATTTTTTCAGGAGTGGTGCGTTTGTTTTTAGTGGTAGTGTAGAAATGACCCGTACCTGCGGTCGATTCCAGCTTGATTTTGTCGCGGCCGGATTTAGCCATGATGATTCCTTTATTCTGCTAGTTAGACTTTTTCGCCGCGAGCACGCATATCGGCCAGCACGGCATCAATGCCGATTTTGTCGATTACACGCAAACCGGCATTGGACAAGCGCAGGGAAACCCAGCGGTTTTCAGACTCAACGAAAATGCGGCGATTTTGCAGGTTAGGCAAAAAGCGACGTTTCGTTTTGTTGTTGGCATGGGAAACATTGTTGCCGACCATCGGCCCCTTCCCGGTGACTTGGCAAACACGCGCCATGTTTTACTCCTCAAAGATTTCCGAAATTGGAAAAAATGAGAGTATATCGAAAAAAACTAGAATTTTCAATGACTTGCGGAAAACAATTGTGTCTTTTTATATTCTTGTTATTTAACAATTGGAGGGTGGATAAATTGATTGCCAATCCTATAGCTGCCCATGTTCTGCGAATGAATAGACCTGCCGGCCACCGACCACAAAATGATCGAGCACTCGTACATCGATCAAGGCCAG
>JAQGLW010000114.1 GCA_028292665.1 Herminiimonas sp. | reverse complement strand
GTCGTTTCGCAACCGTAGCGGCACTCGATAAATCGGTAAATTCATTGACATAAATAACAAAGCGTGGCGAAATCCTGCGTGTGGCGGCAACTAACAAGGATTACAATGAATACCACCCGGCTGAAGCGAATTTCGATTGCGGTTGCTGCACTGGCTGCGTTAAGCCTGACTACTGCCGCATGCGCGCAATATGTGTGGCTCAATGAAAAAGGTGTGAAGCAGTATTCGGACATGCCGCCCCCTTCTTCGGTGCCGAAAAATCGCATCCTGAAAGACCCCGGCATGTCTTCGCATTCCACGGCGCCATTGCCGGCTGAAAATCCGGCTGAGAGCGATAACCGTGCGGCGGCAGAATCCTCTAAGGACAAAGGCCCGATGACCACAGCCGAAAAGAATGCCGAATTCAAGAAGCGCAAGATCGAACAGGCCGAAAAGGATAAAAAAGCGGCCGAACAGGAAAAATTGGCGGCGGACAAGACAAAGAATTGCGAACAATCCCGTGCCTATAACAGGAGCCTGCAATCCGGCGAACGGATCGCCCGCACCGACAAAAACGGAGAACGTTATTATTTGACCGATGAACAACGGACACAGGAAACACAGGATACGCGGCGCGTTCTGGATGAATGCAAATAATCCTCGGGGCTATGCAGACCGGCATGTCAACGCTTGACCGGCGGTTCCCTGTCCTTCCCGGCGGCCCGTTTGCGGCGCGATTCTTTCGGGTCTGCCAATAGCGGCCGATAGATTTCAATGCGGTCGCAATCCCGCAATATGGTATCCAGCGTTCTGAGCCTGCCATGAATGCCGACACGGTAGACCGCCAGATCGATTTCGGGAGCGTCGTCAAGCACTCCGCTTTGCCTGATGGCGTCTTGCAATGTCGTCCCCCGGCGCACGCTCAGTTCACGCAGAATCTGCACATCCGGCTTCGCATAGCAGACTTGCACATGGAGCTCGGCGTCCGAATCAGCCATAGACCGTTTCCGCCCGCTTGCAGAAGGAATCCACAAAACTGTTGGCGATCATGTTGAATACCGGGCCGATGATGTGCTCCAGGATTTTGCTTGAAAATTCGTAATGCAGATCAAATTCGATCTTGCATGCATCGGCGCGCAGCGGTTTGAAGGTCCATGTGCCGTCCAGGTGTTTGAAAGGCCCTTCGATCAACTTCATTTTCATCGATGTGGGCGGCATGTTGATGTTCTCGGTCGTGAAACTTTGCCTCACGCCGTGGTAGTTTATGGAAAGGGTGGCAACCAGCTTGTTTCCGTCACGCTGCAATACCTCGACGCCGCCGCACCACGGCAAGAACTTGGGATAATCCTCAACCCGATCCACCAGCGCAAACATTTGCTCCGCGCTATACCCCAGGAAAACCGATTTATGAACGACTGCCATCGAATATGAACCGTTTGATAAAATGCAAAGCTACGATTTTAACCGACCCGCACACTTTTCCATCTCATGAGCATTGTTGACAACAAAAAAGCCTTCCACGATTACTTTATCGAGGAGCGCTACGAAGCGGGCATCGTATTGGAAGGCTGGGAAGCCAAATCGATCCGCGCCGGGCGTGTGCAGCTCAAGGAAGCCTATGTCATCGTGCGCAGCGGCGAAGTATTTCTGTTCGGCGCCCACATCAGCCCTTTACCTACGGCATCGACGCACATCCATCCCGATCCGGTGCGCACCCGTAAACTGTTGCTCAATGCGGAAGAAATCAAAAAACTGATCGGCAAGGTCGAACGTTCCGGCTACACGCTGGTGCCGCTGAACCTCCATTATCTCAAGGGGCGCATCAAGTGCGAGGTCGGCCTTGCAAAAGGCAAGAAGCAGCATGACAAGCGCGACACTGAAAAAGAGCGCGACTGGCAGCGCGAGCAGCAATCGATCATGAAACAGAATCGCCGCTGACCGCTTCAATGCAGTGCGGATGAGCGCAGCGCTATCCGCACTGCTTTTCAGGCTTTCTGCTGCGCCTTCACCACCTGCATCGCGCTCGCAATCAATCCGCTGATGTCGCTCAGGTTCGCAGGCACGATGATCGAATTGTTGGTCCGCGCCAGCTGTCCGAAAGCGCTCACATACTGTTCCGCCACTTTCAGGTTGACCGCATCGGAACCGCCCGGCTCGCGAATGGCGGCGGCAGTCTTGCGCAAGGCTTCGGCGCTGGCTTCGGCAATCGCCAGAATTGCGGCCGCCTGACCTTGCGCGCGGTTGATCGATGCCTGTTTCTCGCCTTCGGATTTGGCGATCGATGCTTCGCGTTCTCCGGTGGCAATGTTGATCTGCTCCTGCTTGCGTCCCTCGGAAGCGGCGATCAGCGCACGCTTTTCGCGTTCCGCGGTAATTTGCGCCTGCATTGCATGCAGGATCTCCTTTGGCGGCGTCAAATCCTTGATTTCATAACGCAAGACCTTTACGCCCCAGTTGGCGGCGGATTCATCGATCGCGTTCACGATGGTCGTATTGATGTGGTCGCGCTCTTCAAAGGTTTTATCGAGCTCCATCTTGCCGATCACCGAACGCAAGGTGGTTTGCGCCAGCTGCGTGATCGCGGCGATGTAATTCGATGAGCCGTACGATGCCCGCATCGGATCGGTAACCTGGAAGTAAAGGATGCCATCGACCTGCAGCTGCGTGTTATCGCGCGTGATGCAGACCTGCGGCGGCACGTCGAGCGGGATTTCCTTCAGGATGTGCTTGTATGCGATGCGATCGACGAACGGCACCACGATATTCAGTCCCGGACCCAAGGTAGCATGATACTTGCCCAGCCGCTCCACCACCCATGCATGCTGCTGCGGCACCACGTTGATGGTTTTAAAGACAAATACGACGGCCAGAATAAAAATAATCAGAGAGACTGTTCCAAAGCTGAATTCCATCATGCTTCCTTTCTTGTCAATTATTGATGAAATGAGTTCTAAGCATTCGACACGATCAGCCGGCTGCCCCGAATTTCGCGGATCACGAATGGTCCCGGCCGCGCGGCTGCGCCCTGCGCCAATTCGACATCCCACATCGCGCCGCGGTACATCACCCGGGCGACGCTTCGGCTCCCTTCACTGGTTCTCCATTCCTCTATGGTAATCGTTTGACCGATGTCGAGATTCACATTGGGATCCCGTGACGCTTCGGTTTTATTGAATCTGCCGAGCTTGCTGTGACGCAAAGCGAACGTGGCGATGACGCCGACCACGGCGGCGATAATGAATTGCAAGGCGCTGCCAGCCCCCGTCAACGCAGCGAGTCCGGCTGCCGCCAAGCCGATACCGATCATCAGCAGATAAAACGTGCCGGTAAACATTTCCATGACAACCACGATGCCGGCCGCTACGAACCAAATGATCCAATCCGCCATTTTCATTCCTTCCCGTTATTGTCGTCTTTAAAAACAAAAACCCCCGCAGACCAGCAGGCTACGGGGGTTGAAACAACAATGATGCAAATTATTGGACGTTGTTATTCGGTGAGGCATGGCTAGTCTAGTCGAAAATTTCTCCCATGCAAAATCTTTCACCATAACTTGTTTCAGCCATACAACGAAAAAACGCGGGCATCATGTGCAATGCCCGCGTTTTTACAGCTATCCCGGGAATGCCCGGATCAGATACCAAAAGATCAAGACTTGAGCGCCGCCAGGTTTTGCCAGGTGTCGATGACCGAATCCGGATTCAATGACATCGATGCAATCCCTTCTTTCAACAGCCACTCGGCAAAGTCCGGATTATCCGACGGGCCTTGCCCGCAAATGCCGATGTACTTGCCTTTGGCCAGGCATGCCTTGATTGCACGAGACAATAGCGCCTTGACGGCAGGATCACGCTCATCGAAATCCGCAGCCAGCAATTCCATGCCGGAATCCCGATCGAGTCCGAGCGTCAGTTGCGTCAAATCATTGGAGCCGATCGAAAAACCGTCAAAGTACTCCAGAAACTCCTCTGCCAGAATTGCGTTCGACGGCACTTCGCACATCATGATCAGGCGCAGGCCGTTTTCGCCGCGCGTCAATCCGTTTTTGCCCAGTAGATTGACCACTTTTTCCGCCTGCCCGAGTGTCCGCACGAACGGCACCATGATTTCAACGTTGGTCAGGCCCATGTCGTTGCGTACGCGCTTCATGGCAAGGCATTCCATTTCGAACGACTCCGCGAAATCCGCCGCCAGGTAGCGAGCGGCGCCGCGGAAGCCCAGCATTGGATTCTCCTCGTCCGGCTCGTAGCGGGAACCGCCGATCAGCTTCTTGTACTCGTTGGACTTGAAGTCGGACAGGCGCACGATCACCGGCTTGGGCCAGAATGCCGCGGCGATGGTAGCGATCCCTTCCGCCAGTTTGTCGACATAAAACGCCTTGGGCGACGCATGACCGCGCGCCACGGATTCGACGGCCTTTTTGAGATCGGCATCGATGTTCGGATATTCCAGAATCGCCTTCGGATGGACGCCGATATTGTTGTTGATGATGAATTCCAGGCGTGCCAGACCGACGCCATGATTCGGAATCGACTGGAAATCGAAAGCCAACTGCGGATTGCCTACGTTCAACATGATTTTCAGCGGCAATTCAGGTAATTTTCCGCGCATGACTTCGCTTACTTCGGTTTCGAGCAAACCATCGTAAATCTTGCCTTCATCGCCTTCGGCGCACGATACGGTCACCAGCGTACCGTCTTTCAGCACATCGGTCGCATCGCCGCAGCCGACCACCGCAGGCACGCCCAATTCACGCGCGATAATCGCCGCATGGCAGGTGCGCCCGCCGCGGTTGGTGATGATCGCCGAAGCGCGCTTCATGACCGGTTCCCAGTTGGGATCTGTCATGTCGGCCACCAGTACGTCGCCGGGCTGCACGCGTTCCATGTCGGCCGGATCGCGGATCACGCGCACCGGTCCGGCGCCGATTTTCTGGCCGATCGCACGGCCGGCAGCCAGCACGGTGCCGCTACCTTTAAGCTTGTAGCGCTGCTGTCCGTCGGACGCTTTCTGCTGCGATTTGACGGTCTCCGGCCGCGCCTGCAAAATATAAAGCTTGCCGTCACGCCCGTCTTTGCCCCATTCGATATCCATCGGACGGCCATAGTGCTTTTCGATGGTGACAGCATACTTGGCCAATTCGACAATCTCTGCGTCATTCAATGAGTAACGATTGCGCAATTCGATCGACACATCCACGGTCCTGACCGAGCGGCCGGCTTTGGCCTCGCCGGTAAATTCCATCTTGATCAATTTGGAACCGATGTTGCGCCGGATAATCGGCAGCTTGCCTTGTTCCAGCATCGGCTTGTGAACATAGAATTCGTCCGGATTCACCGCGCCCTGCACCACCGTTTCGCCCAGGCCATAACTCGACGTGATGAAAACCACGTCCTTGAAGCCGGATTCGGTATCGAGCGTAAACATCACGCCCGCAGCGCCCACGTCGGACCGCACCATGCGCTGCACGCCGGCCGACAGCGCGACCTCGGCATGGGTAAAGCCTTTGTGGACTCGATAGGAAATGGCGCGATCGTTGTAAAGCGATGCGAAAACATGCTTCATCGCTTCGAGCACGTTATCGATGCCGACCACGTTCAGGAAAGTCTCCTGCTGCCCTGCGAAAGACGCATCCGGCAAGTCTTCTGCGGTCGCGGAGGAACGCACTGCAAACGACATTTCGCTGGAAGAACCGGCTACGAGTTTTTGATAATATTCGGTGATTTCCTGCTGGAGACGCGGCTGAAAAGGAGTGTCGACTATCCATTGACGAATCTCCGCGCCGGCTTGCGCCAGCGCTCTGACATCATCGGTATCGAGAGCGGCGAGACGATCCGCGATACGCTGCGCCAGGGTTGGACCGGTGCCTGTGCTGTATGCCAGGAAATCGCGGAATGCCTGTGCAGTCGTGGCAAAGCCGCCCGGCACACGCACGCCGGCGCCAGCCAACTGGCTGATCATTTCACCGAGAGATGCATTTTTGCCGCCGACGGAATCTACATCCGTCATCCTCAAGTTTTCAAAGGGAGCTACGTAAGCGACCCCCGGGGTAACCCCTGCATATGCTGCGTTGGACATAAGAACCTCTGGTTTGATGGTAAGAAATCTTCATGGATAGCCTCGCAGACCTTTGCTTTTTGTTATTCTTGACGGACGCGCGTTTTCAGTTCGTTGAGGCCATTTTACAGGGCACAACGCGATCTTACCTTGAACAATATCTATATTCTAAATCTTTCTTCAAAGAAACAATCTATGCCAGATCTTGCTTCTCATCATTTGCCGGCTACTGACCGGACTGTCTTTTTCGTGTCCGACGGCACCGGTATCACCGCCGAGACTTTCGGCCATTCGGTGCTTACGCAGTTCGAATTGCGGTTCAAGCAGATACGCCTGCCCTTTATCGACACCCTCGACAAGGCGCGCGACGCGGTACGCAGAATCAACGAGGCGCGCGATATCGACGGCAAGCGGCCTATCGTATTTTCCACTTTGGTAAAGGCTGATTTGTCGATGGTGGTTCGCCAATCAAACGGTATGCATATGGATTTGATCCAGACCTTCGTCGAACCGCTGGAACAGGAGCTCGGCGTAAAATCGACTCACACGATCGGGCGCAGCCACAACATCGCCGATTCGGACGAATACAAGAACCGGATTGAAGCGATCAACTTTTCATTGGCACACGACGACGGCCAGTCCAACAAGAACCTGGCCATGGCGGATGTCATCCTGGTCGGCGTTTCCCGCTCCGGCAAAACGCCGACCAGCCTGTATCTGGCAATGCAATACGGCATCAAGGCTGCAAATTATCCGCTGATTCCGGAAGATTTCGAACGCGGCAAACTGCCGGGTGGTTTGCTGCCCTATAAAAACAAGATTTTCGGCTTGTCAATTACCGCCGACCGCTTGGCGGAAGTGCGCAATGAGCGTCGGCCCGGAAGCAAATATGCCGCGTTGGAAAATTGTCGATATGAAATCAATGAGGCAGAAAAAATGATGCGGCGCGAAGGTATCCGCTGGCTGTCGTCCACTGTCAAATCGATAGAGGAGATTGCAACGATGATCCTGCAGGAACTCAAATCCGATAAAAGAGCCTACTGACTGCGGGCGCCTGCATTGCGCAGTCCGGGGCCTCGGCAGTTACATGACGTCAACAAATCATGTCTGTAAAAATCTCGGAAAAACCTTACATATTCCTGGTAAATTTATTATAAAGAAAATGAAGATTGGAAGGAGTGATGGACTTGGTGGTTATCGAACTGGTTTTATGGGCGGCGCTGATATTTTTCTTTTGGGCGTTGAAAGACAGCCTGAGCCGGCTGGAATCCGATATTGAAGCAGCCGGATTACTGCCTGCACGCAAAACGAAAGCGCCGTCAAAGAGTTGTCCCTATGCGCGGCCCGATAAGGTCATCGATCCGATCGGCAGTTATCGCGATGCGCAGATTTATCGTTATGCGATCATAAAGGGGAAGACGTACCAATTCGATCATGTTTGTCCGCCTGAAGAACCATTGGTCCTGCAAGAAGGCCAATGTTGGCTGACGCCGGGGCTTGTTTATGTAGAAACAGCCTGGAATGATGCGCACTGAATACCCGTAATGGATTTATCAGCCGGTTTTTTGCCTTACCTGCTCGAAAAAACAGACCGCGGCACTCGCCGCGACGTTCAGTGATTCGACCGCGCCAAGATGCGGAATCGCGACCTGATGCGTTGCCAGTGCGAGCAAGTCCTCCGCCACGCCTTGTCCCTCATGGCCGAACAGCCATGCCACGGGCCGCTTCAAATCAATTTCATACAGCCGTTGCCGGGCGTGCGAACTGGTAGCGACTACCGGCACGCTGGAATGATGCAGCAGATTCGCCAGATCGACGTGCTCGAATATATCGAGCAGAAAATGCGCCCCCATGGCAGCACGCAGTACCTTCGGCGACCAGGCGAAAGCGGTACCCGGACTGCAAAATACGGCGCCGATGCCAGCCGCCGCCGCACTCCGCAAGATAGAACCAAGATTGCCGGGATCCTGCAGGTTGTCGAGCAGCACAGCTGACTGCGTCAATGCCGCCGGATGCTCGATTTGAGGAGTATCGATCACGAACAGCAGGTCGATGCCGTGCTCCACCTGGCTCAGCACCTGGTAGAGGGCATCCGGCAATATGATGCATCGGGTCCGTTCTGCCTGGCACCGCGCCAGTATCGATGCAACTTCCGGATGCGCCTGTGCGGTTTCGCTGACTACGCACAACGGCGGCATGCCGACATGCTGCAGATAGGCATCGCACAGATGCACGCCATCCAGCAGCGTCCGGCCTGATTTGCGGCGGGCCTGGGAACTCGACGCAAGGTGCTTCAACTCCTTGTAGAGCTGGTTATCGCGCGAAGAAATGGATTTGATATTCAAGGTTGCAGGCTCTGGGCATCTTCCCCGGATAGCGCGCGTTCCAAAAGCGCACGAACCGGAGCATAGGATTTGCGATGTACCGGCGAGACTCCATGCAAGCGCAGGCGATCCAGATGCAATGCTGTCGGATAACCCTTGTGCTGATCGAATGCATAATGCGGATACTGCCGATGCAACACGATGAGCGCGGCATCGCGCGCAGTTTTGGCGAGGATCGACGCTGCGGAAATCGCGGGAACCTTATCGTCCCCTTTGACAATCGCTTCCGACCGGATGGCGCCGGCCGGACATCGATTGCCATCGATCAACGCCAGTGTCGGCTGAACCTGCAATCCTTCCATCGCACGGCGCATCGCCAGCATCGTCGCCTGCAAAATATTGAGCGTGTCGATCTCGGCTTCCGAACATTCCGCAATCGACCATGCCAGCGCATTGGCCTTGATTTGAATCGCAAGCGCGTCGCGCCGTGCTTCGGTCAGTTTTTTCGAATCGCGCAGACCTGCTATCGGTCGCGCCGGATCGAGTATCACGGCTGCGGCGAACACCGGCCCCGCCAGCGGACCGCGCCCTGCCTCGTCTACGCCGCAGATCAATTCGGTTCGATAATAACCGCTCAAGCGGCTCTCGAAACTCTCCGCTTCTTTGGATAAATCCGGGTCGTTGATTTTCACAGGGCTCAAGAGGTCGGTTGAAATAATACGGCAACGAGGATCATGCCCGGCCGGCGGAATCGGCGATCAGCTTCAATACGGCTTCCGCACTTTCATGCGCGGTGTTGCGCAACAACGCATGATGCATGTCGGTGAAGCGTCGACGCAAGGCTGCTTGCTGTGAAGCATCGTTTAATTGCTTCCAGAGCGCATCGGCCAGCGCCTGCGGCGTTGCGGCATCCTGCAGCAATTCCGGCACGACGAACTCCTGTGCAAGAATGTTGGGCAATCCGATCCATGGCTGATACCCCATATGACGCATGATTTGCCACGAAGCGCGCATCATTTTATACGAGATGACCATCGGTTTCTTGAACAAGGCCACTTCCAGCGATGCGGTGCCGGACGCAACCAATACCGCATCGGCTGCCGCCATGACGGTATGGGATTGTCCGTCTATCGCCTGAACAGGCACGTCCTGCAAACCGGCTTCAGCGATCAGCCCGTTGAAATAGCGGCGCTGTTTTTCACCCGCCATCGGCGCCACGAAGCGAAGCGAAGGATCGCGTTGCGCAAGAAGCCTGGCGGCTCCGACAAAGGCCGCGGTGTTGTATTTCAATTCGGACATGCGGCTGCCCGGCAGAATTGCGACGACGGCAGCATCGGACGGCAAACCGAGCTTGCTGCGGGCGGCATCGACATCCGGATTCATCGGTATCACTTCCGCCAGCGGGTGGCCGACATAGGTAACCGGGATGCCGGCTTTTCGGTACAGCGCTTCTTCAAACGGAAACACGACGAGCATGTGTGAAACGGCTTCCGCCACTTTTCTGATGCGCCATCCCCGCCAGGCCCAGATCGAAGGACTGATGAAATGCATGGTCGGAATACCTGCGCGCTTCAACTGCATTTCCAGGCCGAAGTTGAAGTCGGGCGCATCGACGCCGATGAAGACCGCCGGCCTCTCCGCCAGTAATTTATCGCGCAAGGCAATCTGGATATTCTTGATTTCACGGTAATGCGCGAGAACTTCGAACAGGCCGCGCACCGCCAGCTTGTCCATCGGCCAATCGCTGCTGAAACCGTATTCGGCCATTCTGGGTCCGCCGATCCCATGGATGTCGGCATCGGGAAGCCGCGGTCTCAAGCCCGATAGCAGGCGGCTTGCGAGCAGGTCGCCCGACGTTTCGCCGGCGACCATTGCAAGCGACATCTTATCGAACGATGCCACGAGTTGCGCTATCGAGAAATTCGCGAATCATGCGCAGATAAACCGCCGACTCCGGCGCGCCCGCTTCTTCTTCTGCGAGTGCGATCTTCGCCTCGTTCAGCGTCAGATTCGATTTATAGATCAGCTTGTAGGCATTGCGGATGTCGCGTACCTGCTCGCGGGTAAATCCGCGGCGCTTGAGGCCTTCGACGTTAATGCCGTGCGCTGTCGCAGGATTGCCGGACAAGAGGACGAAAGGAGGCACATCCTGCGTCAAACTGGTGTTCATGCCGACAAAGGCATGCGCCCCGATTTTGCAGAATTGATGTATGGCTGCAAAGCCGCTCAAAATCACCCAGTCACCGATATGGACATGTCCTGCCAATGTTGCATTATTCGAAAAAATCGTATTGCTGCCGACCTGGCAGTCATGCGCCAGATGCACATAGGCCAGGATCAGATTATCGTTGCCGAGCCGGGTAACGCCGGCATCCTGAACCGTGCCCCGATTAAAGGTGCAGAACTCGCGGATCGTGTTGCGGTCGCCGATTTCCAGCCGTGTCGGCTCGCCGCCGTATTTCTTGTCCTGAGGCGCCGCTCCGATCGAAGAGAACTGAAAAAAGGTATTGTCACGGCCGATGCTTGTATGGCCGTCGATAACGACATGCGGACCGATTTTAGTGCCGGCGCCGATTGTTACGTGCGGGCCGATAATCGAATATGCGCCTACCTCGACGGAACTATCGAGCGCCGCCTTCGGATCGACAATGGCGGTCGGGTGAATGCCTGACATTAATTACAGTCCCGCAGATTGGCTCGCGTCGCTGGCGCTTCGCATCGTGCACATCAGCTCGGCTTCAACAGCCACCTGTCCATCCACCGTAGCTTTGGCTTTGTACTTCCAGATGCCCCGCGCCGAGCGCGTGATTTCGACTTCCATCTTGAGTTGATCGCCCGGCTCGACCGGCCGCTTGAAGCGCGCACCGTCGATGCCGACGAAATAAACAATGGCGTTTTCATCCGGCTTCTGTCCTACGGTCAGAAAGGACAATAACGCCGCCGTTTGAGCCAGCGCCTCAATCATCATCACGCCGGGCATCACCGGCTTGTGCGGAAAATGGCCGTTGAAAAACTCTTCATTGATGGTGACGTTCTTGATGGCGGTAATGGATTTGCCCGACTCCCAATTCAGCACGCGGTCCACCAGCAAAAGCGGATAACGGTGCGGCAGATACTGCTTGATCTCATTGATGTCGAGGCTGTTCATTTTGACGTGGTCCATTTCAGGGCTGTTCATTCTTCTTTTTTCGCAAGCAAGTTGATTGTTTTTTCCAGTTCACGGATTTTCTCACGCATCGAGGCCAGATTGCGCACGATCGCGGCAGATTTTTCCCAGTCCGCATTTTTGGCCAGCGGATAAAAACCGGTATATTGGCCCGGCTCCAGTATCGAACGCGACACCATGCTGCCCGATGAAATATGCACATGGTCGGCAATAGTCAAATGACCCAGCACCATGGCTGCACCGCCGAATGTACAGTATTTGCCGATTTTGGCGCTGCCGGCCACGCCGACACAACCCGCCATCGCAGTATGCGCACCGATATGGCAGTTATGGGCAATCTGGATTTGATTGTCGAGTTTCACGCCGTCTTCGATGATCGTGTCGGCCAGGGCGCCGCGGTCAATTGTCGTGTTGGCGCCAATCTCGACATCGTCGCCGATCACGACTCGTCCTGTTTGCGGAATCTTTATCCAGGCTCCTGCTTCATTTGCAAAGCCAAAACCATCCGCGCCGATAACCGCTCCGGAATGAATGACGCCCGATCCGCCAATTTCACACTCGGCATGGAAGGTCACGCGGGCGAAAAAATGCGTACCGGCGCCAATCCTTGCACCGCGGCCAATGAAGCAGCCTGCTTCAATGACGCACTGGTCCGCAATGACCGCGTCGGCCTCGATCGTCACATGAGGACCGATATACGCAGTAGCCGCAACTTGTGCGTCTGAGTCAACCACGGCGCTGGAATGAATACCGGGTTTTACCGGGATGGCCTGCAGCGCGGCAAAGAACTGGGCGCCCCTCGCGAAGTATGCATACGGGTTGTCCGTAATGATGCGTGCGCCCTTGTATTTCGTGCCGATGACCGCGCTGTCTGCAGCAGACAGGATCAAGGCAGCCGCCTGCGTTTGCGCGGCTTGTGCCCGAAGCTTGGGATTGGCAAGGAATGTGATGTGCGACCCGTTGGCGCCGTCTAAAGGCGCGATACCGAATATTTCAATATTCGGATCACCCATCAATTGCCCACCCAAGCGTTCGACCAATTCTCCCAGTCGAGTGCCCATCGTGGCCTTTTTCAGTACGGTGGAAAAGCGTTCAGCCTGGCGACCAGGCCACCTCGGCGGTGAGGCGCTGTCCCCGATCAATTTTCGTAGTGCAGGACAGGATCAAGCGTAACCGCACCCTGTTCCCGATCAACCCTGGTATTGCCGGACAGAGTCAAGCATAACGGCATTCTGCCCACAACCATTTCAACCTCTACTTGTTGAGCGCCCTGAGCACCTTATCGGTGATATCGATGCGCGGGCTGATATAGACAGCCTCCTGAAACACGATATCGTATTTTTCCGCTTCAGCAATCTGCTTGATTACCTTGTTGGTGCGCTCAAGAACAGTGGCGAGCTCTTCGTTGCGGCGCTGGTTTAAATCTTCACGGAATTCACGCTGCTTGCGCTGGAAGTCCTTGTCCAGATCGCTTAATTCGCGCTGACGGCGGGCGCGATCCGATTCGGATAAAACAGCCGCTTCCTTGTCGAGCTTGTCGGACATGCTTTTCAGGCGCGCAGCCAGATCCTGCAATTCCTTTTCGCGCTTCGAAAATTCCTGCTCGATTTTTGCAGTCGCCACTTTGGCGGGAGCAGCTTCGCGGAAAATCCGATCGGTACTGACAAATCCGATTTTGTTTTCTTGTGCGTGTACGTTGCCGAGCGAGAACAGCAATATTGCGGCTCCGGCAGCGCATTTGGACAATACAGATAATTTCATTAAAGACTTCAAGGTAATTCTCCGCAATTCAAATTGCTATTATGCCATTGGCCATCAGAAACCTGTGCCCAACTGGAACTGGAAGTTCTGCGTTCTATCGTTTTCCTTTGCGTTCAAAGGCTTTCCGTAACTCAATTTCAATGGCCCGATCGGTGAAATCCAGCTGATGCCGATACCCGTAGAATATCGCAAGTCGCCCGCACGCAGCTTCTCTCCTTGGTCAAGATTGAATACATTGCCGGCATCGAAAAACGTAAACCAGCGCAAGCTGCGGTCGACGCCCGTACCCGGGAAAGGAAACTGAAGTTCGGCATTCGCAATCAGGCGCGCCTGGCCGCCTACCGGATCCACGTTCGGCTGCGGGTTTACCGAAAGCGATGAGCCTTCATATCCGCGCACGGAACCGATACCGCCTGCGTAAAAGTTTTTAAAGACCGGGAATGGCTTGCCGCCGATGCCGCGGCCATAATCGGCTTCTCCATTCAGCGCCAATGTTGAAGACCCGAATAAAGGCTTGAAATATTGATGTTGATAAACCGCGCGGTAATAACGCAGACTGCCGGCAACGGAAAGCTCGAGGTTCGCGCGCTGGTAACGTCCGACGGTAGGAACCAGCGCACTATCTCTGCTGTCACGCTGCCAGGCTGCGCTCAAAGGGAAGGATACCGTTCTTGCGCTTCCAATGCCGCTGGCATCCGTACTACCGAAATCCGTGGCGTATTGCTTGTAAAGCGGAGGACTATCGACAAACGTCTCCACGTTGGTCTGTTCGACGCCCAAACCAAAAAAGACGGTATCCAATTCCGAGAACGGCACGCCGAATCTTATGTTTGCGCCGAGCGTCTGCACTTTATAGTCACCCGTGTTGACTATCGGCGGGCGCGTCGTACGCAGGAACACTTCATAACTGCGGCTCACGCCGTCATCCGTGAAATAAGGATCTGTCTGTGTGACGGCAATAGTCCGATTGCGGCTGCTGGTATTGACATCCACGCCTAGCGTGTTGCCGCTGCCGAAAGCGTTGGCCTGTTGAATGGAGCCCGATAATGAGAGTCCATCGCTACTGGAAAAGCCCGCGCCCAGGGAAATATTCCCGGTCGGTTTCTCGACAACGCTGACATTGACATCGACCTGGTCGGTGGTGCCTTGCACTTCAGGCGTATCGATATTGACTTCATTGAAGTAGCCCAGACGATCCACGCGATCCCGCGACAGCTTGATTCTTTCGCCATCGTACCAGGAGCTTTCGAATTGACGAAACTCGCGCCGGACGACTTCGTCACGTGTCCTTGTATTGCCGACGACATTGATGCGGCGCACATAGACCCGTTTGCCCGGATCGATCAGAACAGTGAATGCGACTTCTTTTTTCTGCCGGTCGATCTCGGGATTGGCATTCACGTTGGCGAATGCATATCCGAAATTGCCCATCCGCTCGGAAATTTTCTTGATGCTTTCCGCCAGTTTCTGGCCGGAATAGATATCGCCTTTTTTCAAATCGACGAGCGATGCCAGCTCCGCCTCGCGGCCGAACATTTGGCCTTCGAGCTTGACATTCGAAACCGTGAATTTGTCGCCTTCGTTGATATTGATGGTGATATAGATGTCTTTTTTATCGGGCGTGATCGACACTTGCGTCGACTCGACCTGCATCTCCAGGTAACCGCGGTTGAGATAAAAGGATTTCAGCGTTTCAATGTCACCGGTAAGCTTTTGTTTTGAGTACTGGTCCGCTTTCGTATACCAGCTGAACCAGCCGGGCGTAGACAACTTCAATTGGTCGCGCAGCTCACTCGCCGAGAATGCCTTGTTGCCGACGATGTTGATCTGCCTGATGCGCGATACCTCGCCTTCGTCCACAGCGAAGTTGATCGTCACGCGGTTGCGTTCGATGGGAGTGACCGTCGTCGTGATCTGCACGCCGTACAGGCCGCGCGAAAGATACTGGCGCTTGAGTTCCTGTTCCGCCCTGTCAACCAGCGCCTTGTCGAAAATGCGGGACTCTGCCAATCCGATTTCTTTCAAGGCCTTGGTCAGTTGATCTTTATCGAACTCCTTGGCGCCAGAAAACTCCACGGAAGCGATCGCCGGGCGCTCCTCGACCAGGACGACCAGCACGTCGCCTTCGACTTCAATTCGCACATCCTTGAAAAAACCCGTCGCATACAATGCCTTGATCGCGGCCGCGCCTTTTTCGTCGGTGAAGGTTTCGCCCACCTGAACCGGCAAATAGCTGAATACAGTTCCCGCTTCGGTACGTTGAATACCCTCGACACGGATATCCCTCACCGTAAATGGATCGGCCGCCAGCGCATGACCCGAGCACAGGGCAAATGCGGCAATGGCGATGATACGACGGGGGGAAATCGGCAGAGAGAAACGCTCGGAATGTAATTTCATTGGCTATCGTTGTGTAATGTTCTTATCAGGCAGTGGGCATGACGGAGGCCGGTTACAATCTAAGACATCAGGCGAACAATGTCATTAAAGACTGCAACCACCATTAATGTCATCAGGATGCCCACGCCTGCGCGCTGGGCAATTTCGCCAAACCGTTCGGAAACCGGACGCCCTGTCAAAACTTCCAGCGAATAATACAGCAAAAGCCCCCCGTCTAAAACCGGGATCGGGAGCAAATTCATCACACCAAGGCTAATGCTGATGAATGCGATAAAGCCGAGATAACTGATGATACCGACACGTGCTGTCTGTCCGGCGTAATCCGCAATCGTGATAGGGCCGGTGATGTTTTTCAAAGAGACTTCGCCGATCAGCATTTTACCGAGCATTTTGATCGTCAAAACGCTGGTGTCCCAGGTTTTCTGCGTCGCTTTGCCGATCGCCTGAACCGGGGGGGAACTGGCGGTCACCATTTCCGGCGCCATAGGCACTTCCACCTGGATTCTTCCGAAGGTCTGGCCGTTTTTGACTTGCGCTTGCGGGACGACGGTGAGATCGAACTCTTGCCCGCCGCGCAGTCCGCTGATTTTCAGTGGCTTGCCGGGAGATGCGCGCACCAGTTCTACGAATGCCAAACCATCGTTTACCGGCGACCCATTCACGGCAACGATGAGATCCCCTTCTCTCAAACCGGCTTGCTGTGCGGGGCCGCCTGGCAGAATTTTGCCTAGTATGGCCTTGGGACGCGCCAGATCGATTCCCAGCTTGCCGAGGAAATCGCCTTCCAGATCATCGGTAGACAGGCTGTCCAAGGGTACGGTAACTGTATCAAGCAGATTGCCGGCAGACGGGCCGGGATTGACGCGTTGGACGTCGAGCTGCGCAGGTTTTTTCTCGACGGTCAATTGCAGCAGCTTCCAGCGCAAATCCGACCATATCTGGATCGGCTCCCCATTGACTGCCGTGATCAGCTCCCCTCCGCGCAAGCCGGCTTGATAGGCAACCGATTTTTCCGGCGCGGCCCGCACTCGGGGAGTCGGCTCGGGAATGCCGTAGCTGTACAGCCCGGCGAAAATCACGATGGCAAGAATGAAATTGGCGATTGGCCCGGCCGCCACAATCGCGATGCGCCGCCAGACTGTCTGGCGGGTAAATTCCCGTTTCAGGTCTTCGGCGGATAAATCGCCCACATCCTGCTCGCGGGCATCGAGCATTTTTACATAGCCGCCCAGCGGCAAAACGGAAATCGCCCACTCGGTTTGGTCAGAGCCCAGGCGGCGGGAGAAGATGACTTTTCCCATCCCGATCGAAAAACGCAGCACCTTGACGCCGCACCATCGGGCGACCCAGTAATGTCCAAGCTCGTGCACCACTACCAGCGTACCGAGCACGACGAAAAAAGCGAGGAGTGTCTGCAGCAGCATCATGATGAAAACCTATTCCAGGAGCGTCTGATTGTATTGCATTCTCTAAATGAAAGAGCAAGCAAGTTCGCGGGCATGACGATCCTGTTCGAACAGCGCATCGATGTCCGTTACCGCTCCATGGGGTAACCTGTCCATCACACGTGCAATCAATTGATCGATCATGCGAAATCCGATTTGCCGATTTAAAAATGCCTGGACAGCCACCTCGTTGGCGGCGTTCAAGATTGCGGGAGCCGTACCGCCCGCCTGCAAAGCATCATACGCCAGTTTAAGGCAGGGGAAACGCTTGAAATCCGGGCGCTCGAAAGACAATTGCGCTATCCCGGCCAGATCGAGCGGCTGCACGCCGGACGCCATGCGCTCGGGATAAGCCAGTGCGTGGGCAATCGGGGTACGCATATCGGGATTTCCCAATTGCGCCACCACCGAACCGTCGACATAAGACACCATCGAGTGAATCACGCTCTGCGGATGAATCACCACGTCAATCTGGCCGGCCGAGGCGCCGAACAGCCAGTGCGCCTCGATCACTTCCAGCCCCTTGTTCATCATTGTTGCGGAATCAACCGATATTTTACGGCCCATCACCCAATTTGGATGGGCGACAGCCTCTTCCGGAGTGACCGAATCGAGCGTATCGACGGCACGGTTAAGAAACGGCCCGCCGGAAGCCGTCAGCAGAATTTTCGCAATCCCGTGTTGCGCGGGCTCCCGGCTGTAGTCTTGCGGCAAACATTGAAAAATCGCATTATGCTCGCTGTCGATCGGCAACAGCGCCGCGCCGCTGGCTGCGACCGCATCCATGAACAAGCGGCCGGACATCACCAGCGCTTCCTTGTTCGCCAGCAGTATTTTTTTGCCGGCACGGGCGGCGGCCAGAGTCGGCGCCAAGCCTGCCGCACCGACGATGGCGGCCATCACGACATCGCATTGCGAAGCATCGGCGACGGCGCACAACGCCGCTTCGCCGTATTCGACCTGGATATTCAAACCGTTCCGGCTCAAGAGGCCGGCCAGCCTTTGCGCCGCATCCGCGGAACCCACTACGGCCACCTTCGGTTTGAATCGCTCGCATTGAAGTGCCAGCTCTTCCACGCGGCTGTTCGCGGTCAACGCGTAGACGGCGTAGCGCTCGGGATGGCGCGCGATCACGTCCAGCGTAGAGACGCCGATGGAACCTGTCGCCCCGAGAATCGTAATATGTTGCATCAAGCCGTTTCCCATCCTACAGCCACGAGTCCAAAAGAACTGCAATCGGCAGCACCGGTATCAATGCGTCGATCCGGTCCAGCACGCCGCCATGACCCGGCAACAGATTGCTGCTGTCCTTCATGCCGGCGCGCCGCTTCAACTGCGACTCAAACAAATCCCCCGCGATACTGGCGGCCACCAAAAGCGTCATCACGGCAAACAATCCGGGCCAGCCCCACTTGACCTGGAGTCTGGCGGCAAACGTATCGGTCAATATCGGATGCGCCGCCACGGCAGCGCTCAACGCCAGGACAACGAGCCAGCCGCCGATGGCTCCTTCCCATGACTTGCCGGGCGATATCGATGGCGCAAGCTTGTGCTTTCCGAACGCTTTGCCAGCAAAATAGGCGCCGATGTCGGCAACCCAGACGATCGCCATCACGGAAAACAAATAAAGAGGTGAATGCCTGAATAGCACGGCGATCGCGATAAAACAGCCCAGGATGGCGATCTCGTAAATTCCGGTTAACAGCCGATTGCCGACACTTTCGACAGGCGGCAATCCTGTTGCCAGTGAAGGCGCAAGGCGGATCGCCCAGATCGCGGCACATAAGACGAACAGTATTTTTACATCGGCGAATCGCTCTTTGAAGACGATGAAGGCAAAAACAGCCGTCCAGAGCGCCGCACCGATAACCGGATGTCTGGTTTTAAATAGCCGAAAACTTTCCCATGCCGCTGCGGCGAAGAATATCGTGACAGCGAAGGCGAAGACGAGGAATGATTGAAAAGACAGAACCGCCAGCAGAATCGCCAGCAACGAGAAAGCCGTGATCACTCGCGTCTTTAACATCAAGACGCCTTTTTCGCCTCGACCAGCTGTGCACTGGTACGTCCGAATCGCCGTTCCCGTTGTTGATAGGATGTGATGGCCGCATCCAGCGCCTCATTATCGAAATCGGGCCAGTAAGTATCGGTGAAATACAGCTCGGTATAAGCCAGCTGCCACAGTAAAAAATTGGAAATGCGTTCTTCTCCGCCGGTGCGGATGAACAGGTCGGGTTCAGGCGCATAGGCCATCGACAAGTGCTGAGCCAATTGTTCTTCCGTGAACCCCGTCGAAGCAGGATGCGCCGCGACCATCTTGTCGATCGCCTGCATGATATCCCATCGACCGCCGTAATTCGCGCAGATCGTCACGGTCAACCGATTGTTATTCGCTGTTTTCCGTTCGGCATTGGCGATCATTTCCTGCAATTTCACGTCGAACCTGCTCAAGTCTCCCACGACTTTGAGACGGATGCTGTTTGCATGCATTTTCGTGACTTCACGCTCCAGTGCCGTCACAAAAAGACGCATCAATACCGATACTTCGTCTTCCGGGCGGCGCCAGTTCTCGGAACTGAAGGCGAACAAAGTCAGATATTCGACACCGCGTTCGGCGCAGGCTTCGACCGCGCTCCGTACCGCTTCAACGCCTTTGGCATGGCCGGCCACCCGCGGCAAAAATCGTTTGGTCGCCCAACGACCGTTGCCATCCATGATGATGGCGATGTGGCACGGCACCGCAGATGTTTTTGGTATCGTTTGCGTCGAACTCGTCTGCATCATGAAAGATAAAAATCAAAAGTGAATCGGATGGAAACAAGACAGTCGGTACTGCACTCAAACCGTCAGGATTTCCTTCTCTTTATCGACCACAAGCTTGTCGACTTCAGTGACGAATTTGTCCGTGAGCTTTTGCACTTCATCCTGCGCGCGGCGCTCGTCGTCCTCCGAGCATGCTTTATCTTTCACCAGTTTTTTCAATCCTTCATTGGCATCCCGGCGTATGTTGCGAATAGCGATTTTCGCATCTTCCGCCTCGCCCTTGACCAGCTTCACCATTTCCTTGCGGCGCTCTTCGGTCAACGGCGGCGTCGGCACGCGAATCATGTCGCCCTGCGTGGAAGGATTCAACCCGAGATCGGATTCGCGGATCGCTTTTTCAATCGCAGCGACCATTTTCTTTTCCCAGGGCTGCACGCCGATTGTACGCGCGTCGATCAGGGTCACGTTGGCGACCTGGCTAAGCTGGGTCGGATTGCCGTAGTAGTCGACCTGGATATGATCGAGAATGCCTGTATGGGCGCGCCCGGTGCGGACTTTCGCGAGATCGGCTTTCAAGGTCTCGATCGATTTGTGCATTCTCTGTTCGGTATTTTTCTTGACGTCAGCGATAGTCATTCCGCTCTCCTCTTTTGCAAACAGTAAAACCTATAGTTTATACGTGAACCAGCGTTCCTTCGTCTTCACCCATCACGACGCGTTTCAGTGCGCCGGATTTGATGATGGAAAATACCTTGATCGGCAGTTTTTGATCCCGGCACAGCGCGAATGCAGTGGCATCCATTACCTGCAGATGCTTGGCAATTGCCTCATCGAACGTAATGGTCGAGTAACGCGTCGCTCCCGGATCTTTTTTCGGGTCGGCACTGTAGACACCGTCGACTTTGGTTGCTTTCAGCACGATTTCCGCGCCGATTTCGGAGCCGCGCAACGCGGCCGCCGTATCGGTGGTGAAGAACGGATTGCCGGTGCCTGCGGCGAACACGACGATTTTTCCCTCTTCCAGATATTGCAGCGCCTTGGGACGAACGTAAGGCTCCACCACCTGCTCGATGCCGATGGCGGACATCACGCGGGCGGTGATGCCGGCCTGGCGCATTGCATCGGCCAGCGCCAGCGAATTCATCACCGTTGCCAGCATGCCCATATAGTCGGCGGTTGCGCGGTCCATGCCTTGCGCACCCGGCGCGACGCCGCGGAAAATATTGCCGCCGCCGATGACGATCGCCAATTCGACGCCCAAGGCGGCCACCTCGGATACGTCGGTCACCATGCGCTCGATCGTCGCACGGTTGATGCCGTATGCATCATCGCCCATCAAGGCTTCGCCTGAGAGTTTGAGGAGAACGCGCTTGTAGGCTGGTTTTGTCATGGGCTGGGCTCCTTGTGGTGGTCCGGTTTTGCGGTATACGGGTATTGCAATCAGTCCGGACTGCCGCCATTTTAAATGGGCGGCAATCGGATCGAATCGATAATTCCGGCGCCGTCGAAAATATATTCAACGGCCCTAAAAAAACGGGCCTTTCGGCCCGTGCATGTCGCTTATGCCTGCTTGGCTGCCGCGACTTGAGCGGCAACTTCTGCGGCGAAGTCGTCTTGCTTTTTCTCAATGCCTTCGCCGACGATGTACATCGTGAATGATTTCACGGTTGCATTGGCGGCTTTGAGCATTTGCTCGACCGTTTGCTTGTCGTTCTTGACGAATGACTGATTAAGCAAAGAAACTTCTTTTAAAAATTTCTGTACCGAACCTTCGACCATTTTCGTGGCGATTTCAGCCGGCTTCCCGGATTCGGCCGCTTTCAGTGTGGCGACAGAACGCTCCTTCTCGATCAGGTCGGCAGGAACCTGATCAATCGACAATGAAACAGGCTTCATCGCAGCCACATGCATCGCCACATCCTTGCCGACCTGCTCGTCCGCGCCGTCGAATTCCACCATGACGCCGATGCGCGTGCCGTGCAGGTACGAGGTCAGTTTCGCGCCGGTTTCAAAACGCTTGAAGCGGCGGATGGACATGTTCTCGCCGATCCGTCCGATCAACGCAGCGCGCTGCTCTTCCACGGTCTTCCCGTCCAGCGGCAACGCAGACAAAGCGGCCACGTCGGCCGGATTTTTCTCCGCAACCAGCTTGGCGCAAGCGTTTGCCAATGCGAGGAATTCATCGTTCTTGGTGACGAAATCGGTTTCGCAGTTGACTTCCACCAGCGCGCCCACGCCACCGGCAATATACGCCGCCACAACACCTTCGGCGGTGATGCGCGACGCCGCCTTGGAGGCCTTGCTGCCCAGTTTGACGCGTAACAGTTCTTCTGCCTTGACCGGATCGCCATCAGCTTCGGTCAAAGCCTTTTTGCATTCCATCATCGGCGCATCGGTCTTCGCGCGCAGTTCGCCTACCATCGCTGCAGTAATTGCCGCCATATTCTTCTCTCCTTCCAGTTCGGGACAGAGTACCACCTCAAGGGTGGCCCAGCCGCTTCGCTCAACGCTGTCCCGCAATTCATAAAATGGACGTCTATCCGATGTCCACAATCAAAATACGTTCAAAACTTGCCCGAAAAAAAGGGGCGAACCGCTGTTGCCCCTGTTTTTACCTCACTTGTGAAGCTCGACAGATCGGAGGTTCAGGCTCAAGCCTGCTCGCTGACCTCGACGAATTCATCACCGGCACCGCTCTTGACCGCTTCAATCACATCGTTCATTGCATTGGCGCGGCCTTCGAGGATTGCATCGGCGACACCGCGCGCATACAGCATGATCGCCTTGGAAGAGTCGTCGTTGCCGGGAATGACATAGGTCACGCCGTCCGGCGAATGGTTGGTATCGACCACGCCGATCACCGGGATGCCCAGTTTGGTTGCTTCCGTAATGGCGCCTTTGTGGTAACCGACGTCAACCACGAAAATCGCGTCGGGAACACCGCCCATGTCCTTGATGCCGCCGATGGCCTTCTTCAATTTTTCCATTTCGCGCTGAAACATCAGCCCTTCTTTTTTGCTCAGCTTTTCCACGGAACCGTCTTCGATCGAGGCTTCCATGTCCTTCAGGCGCTTGATCGAGGTTTTGATGGTCTTGAAATTGGTCAGCATACCGCCCAGCCAGCGCTGATCGACATACGGCATGCCGGCGCGTTGCGCTTCGGCGGCGATCGTTTCGCGGGCCTGACGCTTGGTGCCGACCATCAGGATCGTGCCGCGATTGGACGCCAGTTGACGGATGTATTTCATCGCCTCCTGATACATGCTCAGGGTTTTTTCAAGATTGACGATATGGATTTTGTTGCGATGGCCGAAAATGTAGGGGGCCATCTTGGGATTCCAGAAGCGGGTTTGGTGTCCGAAATGGATACCGGCTTCCAGCATTTCACGCATGGTTACAGACATAATATCTCCAGGGTTGGGTCTGGAATCCGGTCAGTCACACGATTCAGCCAGCTGACTCGTGCACCCTTTTTGGACCGGATTCGCGATTTACTTGCAACGTTGTCGCTTGAAAAACAACTTAACTCAAGCTAACTGATAATTGTACCCTAAAACCCTTGATTCTTTCAAGCTCGACGCCACTTTTGCTTAGGCGAATGATGAATCGGTCGTCTATAATTCTTTATTAACAGTTTTTTGCTGCTTTTTAGCGGATCGCGTGTTCCCATGGCTTCTATTTCAATCAAAAATCCCGATGATATCAACGGCATGCGGGTGGCCGGCAAACTGGCCGCCGAAGTGCTCGATTTTATTGCGCCGCATGTCAAGGCCGGCGTGAATACCGCTGAACTGGACCGGCTTTGTCATGAATACATGACCAATGTGCAGGGAACAATTCCGGCGCCGTTGAATTACTGCCCTCCCGGCTATACCCCCTTTCCCAAAGCGATTTGCACTTCGGTCAACGATGTGGTGTGCCACGGCATTCCCGGCGACAAGGTACTCAAGAACGGCGATGTCATCAACATCGATATCACCGTGATCAAAAATGGATATCACGGCGATACCAGCCGGATGTTCTACGTGGGCGAACCGTCCATTCTCGCCAAGCGGCTGGGCGACATTACTTTTGAATGCATGTGGCTCGGCATTTCCAGGATCAAACCGGGCGCGCATCTTGGCGATATCGGATTTGTGATTCAACAACACGCGGAAAAAGCCGGCTACAGCGTAGTACGCGAATTTTGCGGTCATGGCATCGGCAAAATATTCCATGAAGAGCCGCAAGTATTGCATTACGGACGTCCGGGCACACTGGAAAAACTCCTTCCCGGCATGATTTTCACGGTTGAGCCGATGATCAATGCCGGACGCCGCGAGATTCGCGAGATGGGCGATGGCTGGACCATCAAGACCAAGGATCGCAGCCTGTCCGCACAGTGGGAGCATACGGTGCTGGTGACCGAAACCGGCTATGAGGTATTGACGGTTTCGCCCGGCATGCCGCCGCCGCCCGCCTTCATTCAGCAGTCCGCCGCACCGCAATCCGTCACCGTTTGAGATGACCTCTGAGGGTGAACCGGTGGCGTCTCTCGCGCTAATCATCAAGGAACAACTCAAAACCGAGCGACAGGCGGCCATTGACGCGTTTCAAGCCGGCGGCAAGCCGGAAAAACTGCTGACAAAGTTGCGTCAAAATGTGGATGCAGCACTGACCCAGGCCTGGCGGGCATTTGACCTGCCGGGCAACACCGCGCTGGTCGCGGTCGGGGGTTACGGTCGCGGAGAGCTGTTTCCTTATTCCGACGTCGACGTGCTGATTTTGCTGGAGTCTGCGCCTGATGCGCCGCTTCAATCCAAACTGGAAGAAATCGTTCAGCTTTTTTGGGATCTCGGTCTCGAAATCGGCCACAGCATCCGGACCGTTGACGAATGCCTGAGCGAATCAGCCGCCGATATTACGGTGCAGACGAGCCTGCTGGAAGCCCGGCTCGTTACGGGCAGCCGCAAGCTATTCGAGTTATTGCAGCAGCGGTGTCGTGCCGCAATGGATCCTCAGGCTTTCTTTCAGGCGAAGACACTGGAAATGCGCCAGCGGCATGTCAAGTACGAGGACACGCCGTACAGCCTCGAACCCAACTGCAAGGAAAGTCCGGGCGGCTTGCGCGATCTGCAAGTCATCTTGTGGGTCGCAAAAGCGGCAGGCTTGGGCGATTCATGGCGCAAACTGGCTGAACGGGGATTGATCACCGCCACCGAGGCGCGTCAATTGACCCAGAAAGAGCACGCCTTCAAGGATATCCGCATTCGTCTGCATATCCATACCAGGCGGCGCGAGGATCGCCTGGTATTCGATGTCCAGACGCCGATTGCGGAGTCGTTCGGTTACAAGACCACTGAAACCCGCCGCGCCAGCGAATACCTGATGCAGCATTATTACTGGGCGGCAAAGGCGGTCACGCAGCTCAACACGATTCTGCTGCAGAACATCGAGGCGCAGCTGTTCCCGCAGTCCGTCCATCCGCAAGCGATCAACGAGCGCTTCAACGAGGTCAACGGTTTGATCGATATCGCGCGCGACGATACATTCGAGTCGACGCCTTCGGCGATGCTGGAAGTGTTTTTGCTGATGGAGCAGCACACCGAGTTGAAAGGCATGACTGCCCGCACCTTGCGCGCGTTGTGGCATGCACGCTTCAAAATGGATGGCAGTTTTCGGCGCGATCCGGCCAACCGTTCGCTGTTCCTGCAGATTCTTCAGGCGCCTCAGGGCATTACCCATGCGTTGCGGCGCATGAATCAGGTCAGCATACTCGGCCGTTATTTGCCGAATTTTCGCCGCATCATCGGCCAGATGCAGCATGACCTGTTTCATGTCTATACAGTCGATCAGCATATCCTGATGGTAGTGCGGAATGTCCGGCGTTTCACAATGACCGAACATGCGCACGAGTATCCGTTTTGCAGCCAGCTGATCGCGAACTTCGCGCAGCCGTGGCTGCTCTATGTTGCCGCGCTGTTCCACGACATCGCCAAGGGACGCGGCGGCGATCACTCCCATCTGGGGATGGCGGATGCCGGCAGATTCTGCAAAGAGCACGGCTTGTCGAAAACCGATACGGCGCTGGTTGTGTTCCTGGTCGAACATCATTTGACGATGTCGCAGATCGCCCAGAAACAAGACTTGTCCGATCCCGAAGTGATTCGGAATTTTGCGAATCTGGTCAAGGATGAACGTCATCTGACGGCGTTGTATCTGTTGACGGTGGCGGACATCCGCGGCACCAGTCCCAAAGTGTGGAACGCCTGGAAAGGCAAACTGCTGGAAGATCTGTACCGGATGACCTTTCGCGTGCTGGGCGGCGAAGCGCCTTCCGCCGATCGCGAACTGAAAAACCGGCAGGAAGAAGCCATCAAAACCCTGCGTCTCTACGGCTTGCCGGATGACGCCCACGAACGTCTCTGGAAGCAACTCGATGTCGCATATTTCCTGCGTCACGATGCATCCGATATCGCATGGCAGACGCGTGTCCTAAGCAATAAAATCGACAGCGACAAGCCGGTGGTCAAGTGCCGGCTGGCGCCGATTGGCGAAGGCCTGCAAGTCACGGTCTATGTCAAGGATCAGCCCGATTTGTTCGCAAGGATCTGCAGTTATTTCGACCGGAAGAATTTCAGCATCCTGGACGCAAAAATCCACACTACCAGGCATGGCTATGCACTGGATACATTCCTGGTGACCGAGCAGGCATTTGCGAATAATTATCGCGATATCATCAACCTGATCGAGCACGAGTTGACGCAACTGCTCGAATCCCGGGAGTCGCTGCCGCCACCGGGCAAAGGCCGCCTTTCGCGTCTGTCGCGCACATTTCCGGCCACGCCTACGGTCGACCTCAGGCCGGACGAACGCGGCCAGTATTATTTATTGTCGGTGTCCGCCAACGATCGCACCGGACTCTTGTATTCGATTGCGAATGTACTGGCCAAATACAAAATCAATTTGCACACGGCCAAGATCATGACCTTGGGCGAACGTGTGGAAGACGTTTTCCTGGTGGATGGCCCCGTGTTGAACAATGCCCGCAGCCAGATCCAGCTGGAAACGGATTTACTGGATGCGCTGCACGTCTGACCTTCCGATTGACCGCCCCGACCTTGTACTTTTTTTGCCTCAGATGACCGAACCCTTACGCCTCTCCAAACGCATGTCCGAACTTGGCCTGTGCTCGCGCCGCGAAGCCGACGACTGGATTGAACGCGGCTGGGTCCGTGTGGACGGCGCAGTCGTGTCCGAACTCGGCAGCAAGGTCTTGCCGCACCAGCGCATCACGGTGGAACGCCAGGCCAGCGCGCAGCAAGCGCGGCGGGTCACCGTTCTGATCAACAAGCCGATGGGTTATGTCAGCGGCCAGGCCGAAGACGGCTATCAGCCTGCGGTGGTGCTGGTCAAAGCCGATACGCGCTGGAAAGAAGATACTGCGCCGACCAAGTTCCATCCGAGCCAGCTGCGCAGCCTGGTGCCGGCCGGACGGCTGGATATCGATTCGGTCGGCTTGCTGGTGCTGACGCAGGACGGCAGGATCGCCAAGCAGCTGATAGGACAAGACACGGCAGTGGAAAAGGAATACCTGGTGCGCGTCCAGTATCCGAAATCGGGCCGGTTGCCGGATGCCGAATTGAAACGCCTGAATCACGGCTTGTCGCTCGACGGCAAAAAACTGCTGCCGGCAAAAGTGCGCTGGCAAAACGAGGATCAGTTGAGCTTTGTCCTGCGCGAAGGTAAAAAAAGACAAATCCGGCGCATGTGCGAGGCGGTCGGCTTGAAAGTGCTCGGGCTCAAGCGCGTGCGCATCGGACGCATCGCTTTAGGCGATTTGCCGACCGGGCAGTGGCGCTATTTACGCGAGGACGAGCAGTTTTAATGCTGAAACCGAAACGATCGATGCATCAATCGTCATGGTTCGCATCCAGCTCCGGAAACAGGATGTCGGTATAACCGAAACGTGAAAAATCCTTGATTCGCATCGGATACAGAATTCCCGCCAGATGATCGCATTCATGCTGCACGACGCGCGCATGGAAACCATCGACATCGCGACTGACGATATTGCCGTATTGATCGAAACCCTCGTAATGCAATCTGGTCCAGCGCGGCACCATGCCGCGCAGTCCCGGCACGGATAAACAGCCCTCCCAATTCTCTTCCGTTTCATCCGACAGCGGCGTCAGCACCGGATTGATCAACACTGTTTCCGGTACAGGCGGTGCATCGGGATAGCGGGCGTTTTGCTTGAATCCGAAGATAACCAGCTGCAAATTCACGCCGATTTGCGGTGCTGCCAGTCCTGCGCCGTTCGCGGCATGCATCGTGTCGAACATGTCTTCGATCAACGCATTCATGTCGGAAGTATCAAACCGGGTGATCGGTTCGGCTTGGCGCAACAGCCGCGGATCGCCCATTCTGAGAATATCTCTTACGCTCATTTCAAATTCTTCAGATAATCGGCAAATTCCCTGCCGGTCTCGGCATGCTTGAGCCCCATCGCGACCGTTGCTTTCAGATAGCCCAGTTTGGATCCGCAATCATATCGCTGCCCGCTATACCGATATGCGAGCACCGGTTCGGATTGCAACAGCGCGGCGATGCCGTCAGTCAATTGAATTTCGCCGCCGGCGCCTCTGCCAAGGCCTTCCAGATAATCGAAAATCTTGTTGCTCAGCACATAGCGCCCGACAACGGCAAGCGTGGACGGAGCGGATTCGGCCGACGGTTTTTCAACAATGCCGTTCACCCGCTCCAGATCGGGCTGGTACGGCACTGCGCTGACAATGCCATACTGTTTCGTCTCGGCGCGCGGCACATCCTGCACTGCCAGCATGCTTGCGCCTTCCCGCAAGAATATGCCGGTCATCTGCGCCAGAACAGGCAGCTGTCCCGATTCCACATCCATGAAATCGTCGGCCAGCAAAACCGCAAACGGTTCATCGCCGACAACCGGACGTGCGCATAAAACGGCATGGCCCAATCCCAACGGGGCCGATTGGCGGATATAAATGCAGTTGATGTGTTTGGGGATAACGTTCTGCACCAATTCAAGCAGTTGCGTTTTTTGGGCCGATTCGAGCTCGGCTTCCAGTTCATACGCTTTATCGAAATGATCTTCAATCGCGCGCTTGTTGCGTCCGGTGATGAAAATCATATCGGTGATGCCGGCGGCCACCGCCTCTTCCACCGCATACTGAATCAACGGCTTATCGACAATCGGCAGCATTTCCTTCGGCTGCGCCTTGGTGGCAGGCAAGAATCGACTACCCAAGCCGGCAACCGGGAAAACGGCCTTTCTGATTTTTTTCATTTGCTGTATTCAACCTGATAATTTGATGGGGCCGGATGCGCCGCGCTTAACCCTGTCCGGCAATAATTGCCAGTAATTCCGCTTCATCGATAATCGGCACGCCCAATTCCCGTGCTTTCGCGAGCTTGCTGCCGGCATCTTCCCCGGCGACGACATAGCTGGTTTTCTTCGATACCGAACCGGCAACCTTTCCGCCCGCTGCCTCGATCATTTCCGCCGCGGCATCCCGGCTCAGATCAGGCAGCGTTCCGGTAAGCACGAAGGTCTTGCCTTGCAAGGATTTCGGTTTGCTTTCCGGCGTGCCCTCGGACCAGGTGATGCCTGCCGCCCGCAGTTGTTCGATCAATTCCAGGTTGAGCGGATTGGCGACAAACATCATGATCGAACGGGCGACCACAGGACCCACATCCGCCACGTCGAGCAATTGTTCTTCCGACGCGTGCAGCAGCGCATCGAGATTGCCGAAATGACGTGCCAATTCCTTCGCGGTCGATTCCCCGACATGGCGGATGCCCAATGCGTATATGAAACGCTGTAATGTGGTGGACTTCGATTTTTCGAGTGCGTTCAACACATTCTGCGCGGATTTATCGGCCATCCGGTCCAGTGCGGCAAGCGATGTCAAACCCAGTTTGTACAGATCCGCGGCAGTCGAAATGATGTGTTTGTCCACCAATTGTTCGACCAGTTGATCTCCCAATCCTTCGATATCCATCGCGCGGCGCGATACGAAATGCAGCAGGCCGCCCTTGCGTTGCGCCGCGCATTTTACCCATCCGCCCGAGCAGCGTGCGACTGCTTCTTCCTCGAGCCGAACGATCGGCGAGCCGCATATCGGGCAAACCGCCGGCATCACGAATTGCCGTGCGCCGGACGGCCGCATTTCCGGTACGAAAGAGACCACTTCCGGGATGACATCGCCGGCGCGGCGCACGATGACCGTGTCGCCAATCTGGATATCCTTGCGCCGCACTTCATCTTCATTGTGAAGCGTTGCATTCGTGACCGTGACGCCGCCGACAAAGACGGGAGCGAGACGGGCTACCGGCGTGATTGCACCGGTGCGTCCGACCTGAATCCCGATGTCCTGCACAACGGTGGTCGCTTCTTCCGCCGGGAACTTATGCGCGAGCGCGAAACGCGGCGCACGCGAAACGAAGCCGAGTTTTTGCTGCTCGTCCAGGCGATTGACTTTATAAACGACGCCATCGATTTCGTAAGGCAGTTTGTCCCGTTTTTCGGCGATGCCATGGAAAAATTCAAGGAGGCCCGGGGCGCCATTTACAACCGCTTTTTCGTTGCATACGGGAACGCCCAGTTTGACGTACCAGTCGAGCAGGCCGGAATGTGAAAGCGGCATTTCGGCGCCTTCCAGCAAGCCGATGCCATATGCAAAAAAACGCAATGCGCGGTGCGCGGTGATGCGCGGATCCAATTGCCGCAGGCTGCCTGCCGCGGCATTGCGCGGATTGGCGAATTCCTTTTGCCCGGCGTCGCGCTGGCGCGCGTTGAGTTTGGCAAAGTCGGATTTGAACATCAGCACTTCGCCGCGCACGTCGAGCACCTTGGGCGGATGGCTGCCGTGCAACCGCAAAGGTATCGCGCGTACGGTGCGTATGTTGGCCGTGACGTTTTCACCGGTGGCGCCGTCGCCGCGCGTTGCCGCCTGCACCAGGACACCGTTTTCATATCGCAAATTGATGGCCAGGCCGTCGAATTTCAGTTCGGTCGCATACTCGACTTCATCGCCGGTCTTCAATGCTTCCCTGACACGGCGGTCGAAGGCAACGATATCGGCTTCCGCAAAGCCGTTGTTTATCGACAGCATCGGAACGGAATGGCTCACTTGCGCAAACTGCGCCAGCGGCGCGCCGCCGACCCGCTGGGTCGGGGAATCGGGCGCAATCAGTTCGGGATGCGTATTTTCCAGAGACTGGAGTTCGCGAAACAGCTTGTCGTATTCCGCGTCGGGAATAGTCGGATTATCCAGCACATAATAAGCATGGCCGTGCCGATTCAGCTCGGTTCGCAGCCATGCGGCGCGAGCCCGCCAATCCGCGGGATCAGGCTGCGTGCCGGCAGACTGTGCCGGGCTGAAAAACAGATCCGGCTCCATCATCAACTGAACAAACGCAATGCGCGGGTCGATCCCGCCGGTATCTCCGCAGTCTCCATGTCATCGTAAAATGCATTGACCTGCGCGGCGATTTCATCCAGCGCTGCATCCGACAACGGTTGATTGGCATCGTCGACGACCGTTCCATCGAGTCGCGCGGCAAGCGACTTTGAACAGGCGATCATTGCACCGAATCCATCGCGTGACGGCGCAACGCGGGGCACATCCAGCAACAAGGTCAAACGCGATGTCGTTTCAGCCGCGAGCGTGACATTGGTCGACAAGGAAAAGAGAACGCCGCCGTCGCCGTCCGGCATGACAAGCCGGCCGTCCGGACGCAGATCGAAACCCTGCCTTTCCAATGCGGCAAGCAATGTATTGACCGCCCAGGACGCGCCATTTGCATGAACGTTGACACTCAGTTGTGCATCGTATTCGGAAACGAATTGATGCAGTCCGCGCGAAGCGGTCATCACTTTGCTCATATCCGGCACATCGGGCTCGGCGCCAAGTTCGTCGCCAACCTGGCGCAGCCGCATCACCAATTCGGAATATTCCAGTTCATTCAATGCGCTGCTTCGATTGGCAAGCTGGACACCGGCCTGCAACGCCGTATACACGCCGCCGTATGCAATCGATTCCCAATCGCCGTCATCGCGCTGGCCGATGAAATGGACCGGCTTGTTGCCGATGTGGCGCAAGGATTGAATAACGGGAAGAATTTTTTCGCCTCGCGCCGGGCTGTCCATTCCGAGCGGAATGCTGCAATCGATCAACTGATCGACCGGCAATTCTTTCGAGGAAGATGGAATCAGATTGTCGGACGCCTCGAGCGGGTCATGCACAATCTGCCCGGATGCGTCTTCCGCGAATTGCGCTTCGGCGCGGGATGGAATGAAGACCGGTTCGCGCCGTTCGTTGCCGGCTGCGGAAAGATCGGCGGCGGATGTCATCAGCACATCTTCAGGCGCGGAAGAAAATGCCCGTTCCACGCTTTTTTTGGCTTTATGTTCCTGCCATTTATTGTAGGAAATAACGCCAACCACAATGGCGCCGCCGATTCCAATCAGGCTTGCCTGTAGGTCTGTCATGCTGCAAATGCCTCGAAAGCAGAATTGGCCGCAAATGCCAGGCGCTTCATGCGCAGACCGGCTATGTCCAATTGCAGGAATAAAACTCGGATCATTTATGAAATCCAGAAAGTGAACGGCTCTGCGGAGGCGTTGCTGCGCGTTGAGTCCTCGAAATATGCGTAACGATCCTCTGTACGCTAACAGAGTTAGGGTAAGTGTTCCGTGGCAAAGTTGTCAAGCCGGTCTCCTATGATAAAAGCAATCGGCATCGGCATTCATCTTCGACTTTCATTGGCATGATTATTATTGCCTGACAACAATGAGACGAAAAAAATGCATGCTCGACATAAAAAAACCTGCCGTTGACTATGATCAATGCAAACAGGACTGGCAATAATAAGATACTAACCAAGCAACAGTTCCGCCGGATTCATTGCCTTGCGGATCGACTGTTGGCATAGCGCACGGTTTGCAGCGCTGTACGCCGGATTATTAGTCTCGATTATCTGAAACTTTCCTGACTTGGAGAACCATATGGAATCTGACTACAGAGAATACCTGGCAACGATTGACCACGTTATCAAGGCTATCGCCGGCGAAATAGCCGCCTGCGCCCGTCAGTTCAAAAACCTTGAAGCCGAGGTGTCTCATGGCTGATATCAAGGAATACAAACTGCAGGAACTCACCATGCTCTCGATCAGCCCGGTCCTGCGTACGATCCGCCGCTGGTGGCTCCGCCGCGCCGAAGATCACTATCTGATCTGCGCAGATGTCGAACTGGCCCGTGCGCGCGAAGCCCAGCTGAATGTCGCGTATTACCAGAAACAGGCGGCGCTGGCCCGGTCGGCGCAGATTTAATGGGATCCGACAGGCAGCAGGCACAACCGTTTTCACATACAGCCAACTACAATAATTTCACGAAGAGAAACAGGCGATTGCACGGTGCCCGATATCAAGCTCGCGCACCGGCACGCCCGCAACCCGCCTGACGCAGCGATTCCTGATTGATTGTCACGCCGCTTGCGCCTCGGCGGCAAAACTTGCCGCGGATTCCATGTCGACCGCCACAATGCGCGAGACGCCCTGCTCCTGCATCGTCACACCGATTAATTGCTGTGCCATTTCCATCGCGATCTTGTTGTGCGAAATGAAAAGGAACTGCGTATGTGAAGACATGCGCTTGACCATGTTGCAGAAGCGTTCGGTATTGGCATCATCGAGCGGCGCATCGACCTCGTCGAGCAGGCAGAACGGCGCAGGATTAAGCTGAAACATCGAAAATACGAGCGCCGTTGCGGTCAGCGCCTTCTCGCCGCCGGACAGCAGGTGAATCGTTGCATTTTTCTTGCCCGGAGGCTGCGCCATCACCTGCACGCCGGAGTCGAGAATCTCTTCGCCGGTCATCGTCAGTTTTGCATTGCCGCCGCCGAACAGGATCGGGAACAATTCGCCGAAATGATGATTGACCTTGTCGAAGGTATCCTGCAACAGGTCGCGCGTTTCCTTGTCGATCTTGTGAATCGCATCCTGCAGCGTATTGATCGCTTCGGTCAAATCGGCATTCTGCGCATCCAGGAAATTCTTGCGCTCCGACGCCTGCGTCAACTCGTCCAGCGCCGCCAGGTTAACCGCGCCCAGCGCCGCAATCGCATTGGTCAGGCGCGTCACTTCACCTTGCAGATAAGACGGCCTGATATCGCCGTTCAGCTTCTCCGTCAGCGCCGCTTCATCCGCCTGCGCTTCCGCCAGTTGCTGCGCGTACTGCTCCTGGTTCATACGGGCCGCCTGCTCTTTCAATTGCAGCTCCATGATCCGGTCGCGTTGCGGCTGCAAGCTGCGCTCGGCCTGCATCCGCGCTTCTTCATGATGACGCAGTTTTTGCGCAAGCTGATCGAGTTCGTGGCGCGCATCGGCCAGCGCACGCTCCTGATCGCTGCGCTTTTCCAGCAACGACTGCAAGCCGGCCTGGGCCGCCTGATCGTCCAGGCTTTCCAGTTCCAGGTGCCCCTGCTGCATGTTGGCGAATAATTGAGCGGCCTGCTCCAATGCGGTGGCGATGCTGCGCTTCAACTCGTCGATCTTGTTGCGATGCGATTTCTCGGCAAACTCCGCCTCTTGCGCGGCCCGCTCCAGTTCGCGCACGCGCTGGCGCGCATCGTTCAGTTGCTGTTCTTTCGCCAGATAATCCGTTTGTCCGTCTTCGTGCGTCTCCTGTATCTCGGCCAGCTCGGCATCGAGCTGTTCGAACTTTGCTTCCGATTCGGCTTTGACCTGCTGCTGCTCGGCTTCCTGCGCCGCAATTTCGGCCAGATCAGCCACAATTTGCGAACTGCGCTGGTTGAAGCGCTCCTGCACTTCCGACAGTTTCATCACATCGATCTGCAATCCGTGCACGGTCTGGGTCAGCGTATTGACGCGTTGCCGGATCTCCTGCAAACGCTGCATCGCTTGCGACAAGGCGGCTTCGGCTCGCACGGAATGCGATTTCGCTTCATCGGCGAGCATTTGCTGTGCCCGCAGCTGCTTGGCGATGTTTTCGATTTCCTGCTGGCGCGCCAGCATGCCGTCCTGTTCGGAATCCGCTGCATAGAAACGCACGCTCGACTTGCCGATCACATGACCTTGCCTGGTCACGAAATACGCACCCATCGGCAGCTTGGCGCGATCGATGAACGCGGCCGCTGTATCTTCGGCGATGAATACGTTGTGCAGCCAGTCCTGCATCAGCGCCCGCAGACCGGGATCATTCAATTGCAGCAAATTCAGGAACGGTTTGAGTCCGGCCGGCGCATCCGCACCGGGCGCTGCGCCGGCGCCGGGATTGGGCGTGAAGAGCGCAAGTTTTGCCGGCGGCGCATCGTTGAAAAATGCCTTGGCCCAGTCGAGATTCGACATTTCCAATGCGGAAGTACGCTCGCGCAGCACCGATTCCAGCGCCGTTTCCCAGCCCTGGTCGATATGCAGCTTTTGCCACAAGCGCGGCAATTCGCCCAGCTCGTGTTTTTTAAGCCATGGCTGCACTTTGCCTTGCGCCTGCACATTTTCCTGCAATTGCTTCAATGCGGTCAAACGTGCTTCCAGCTGCGCATTGTTGGCGGTTTCGGTATTGACCTGCTGCTGCGCCGCGCGGCGTTCTTCTTCCAGCTTCGGTTGCTGTTCCTGCGCCGCTTCCAGTTGCTGGCTTGCCTCTTCCAGCGCCGCCTGCTTTTCTTCCAGTTGCAATCTGAGATTCGAAAGATGCGCTGCGTCGGGCAGGTTCAAACCATTCTGTTCCTGCGACAGGCGCTCGCGGCGCACGGTCAAACCCGCAAGAATGTTGGAGGCGTTGCGTTGATGTGCGGATTCGAGTTCGATCTGCTGTTGCGCCTGCATGATTTTGCCGCGCGATTCGGTGGTCTTGAGCTGCGCTTCACGCCATGCCTGTTCGAGCGCCGGCAACCCGTCGTTATGCTGTTGCGCGACTTGCCGGGATTGTTCGACCCGCGCCGCGTGTTCTTCCAGATGCAGTTCCGCTTCGGCCAGGTCTTCCTGATATTGCGTTCCCTGGCGTTGCCATTGGTCACGCTGCGCGGTCAATGAATTGAGCTGCGATTGCAGCCGGTTGCGCGATTCGATGACGAACTTGATCTGCGCTTCGAGACTGCCGATTTCCGAATTGGTCTGATACAGATGTCCCTGCGCCTGATGCATCCGGTCGCCGGCGGCGTAATGCGCCTGGCGCATGTGTTCGAGTTCGGTTTCGACATGGCGCAGTTTGGCGGTCTGTTCTTCCAGATCGGTTTGCGCTTTTTCGATATCGCGGAAGAATTTTTCCTGCTCGCTTTTGGCTTCGTTCTTGCGCAACAGCCACAGCAGCTTTTGCTTTTCTTCCTGGTCGGCCTGGAGTTCGTGGAATTTTTGAGCGACCGCCGCCTGGCTCTGCAGTTTTTCAAGATTCGCATTCAGCTCGCGCAAAATGTCTTCGACGCGCAGCAGATTCTCGCGGGTATCCTGCAGGCGGTTTTCGGTTTCGCGGCGGCGTTCCTTGTACTTGGACACGCCTGCGGCCTCTTCCAGAAAAATCCGCAACTCTTCCGGCCGCGCTTCGATGATCCGTGAAATCATGCCTTGCCCGATAATCGCGTAAGCGCGCGGGCCGAGGCCGGTGCCAAGGAAGATGTCTTGAATGTCGCGGCGGCGCACTGCCTGATTATTGATGTAATAGGTCGACGTGCCGTCGCGTGTCAAGGTGCGCTTGACCGCGATTTCCGCATACTGGCTCCATTGGCCCGCCGCCTTGCCGTCGCCGTTGTCGAATATCAGTTCGACCGACGAGCGGCCCGCCGGCTTGCGGTTGGTCGTGCCGTTGAAAATCACGTCCTGCATCGACTCGCCGCGCAGTTCGGAGGCTTTGGATTCGCCGAGCACCCAGCGCACCGCATCGATGATGTTGGACTTGCCGCAGCCATTGGGGCCGACAACGCCGACCAGCTGGCCCGGCACCTGGAAATTCGTGGGATCGACAAAAGATTTGAATCCCGACAATTTAATGGAAGTTAGACGCACGTTATCGACTGTTTTTTAGCTTGAAATTTCGGAATGTTTGGTGCCGGCACCAGATCGGGGCCGGCAGGCGAACGCGGAAAATGTGCCGTGAAAGCGGCTAATCATATCATTTCAGGTCTTCCGATCACCATTTTCCGGCAGGTAATTAGCCGACGGAATGCGTGGCCGGACGGTATAATGCTATTCGTTTAATTTTTGCCTCTTCATCGTTTCTGTCCTCTCAATCCACGTGAATCCACTTTTAGACCAGCTTCAGTCATATCCTTTCGAAAAGCTGAAACACCTGTTTTCCGGCATCACGCCCGATCCGGCCTATCGGCCGATCAGTCTCGGCATCGGCGAACCCAAGCATCCGACCCCGCCGTTCATCCGGAAAGCGCTGGCCGATAATCTGGATGGCCTGGCAAGTTATCCGGCCACCGCAGGTTCGGACGCATTGCGCCTGGCTATCGCCGGCTGGCTGGAGCGACGCTACGGTTTGCCGAAGCTGGATCCGGCAACCCAGGTCTTGCCGGTCAACGGCTCGCGCGAAGCCCTGTTCGCACTGGCGCAGACCGTCATCGATCCGACCCGCAACGCCCTGGTCGTCTGCCCGAACCCCTTTTATCAAATCTACGAGGGCGCCGCGTATCTGGCCGGCGCCCAGCCCTATTTCGTCAATTCCGATCCGGCCCGCAACTTTGCCCCCGACTACAAGAGTGTTCCGGCCGATGTCTGGCCGCGGGTTCAATTGCTGTATATCTGTTCGCCCGGCAATCCGACCGGTGCAGTGCTGTCGCTGAACGACTGGAAAGAACTGTTTGACTTGTCGGACCGCTACGGGTTCGTGATCGCTGCGGACGAATGCTATTCCGAGATTTATTTCAAACAGGAAGCGCCGCTGGGCGGCCTGGAAGCGGCCCACAAGCTGGGACGCGCCGGCTATCCGCGGCTGATCGGTTTTTCCAGCCTGTCCAAACGCTCGAACGTGCCGGGCATGCGTTCCGGCTTTGTCGCCGGCGACGCGGAAATACTCAAGAAATTCCTGCTATACCGCACCTACCATGGCAGTGCGATGAGTCCGTCGATACAGGCCGCATCGATCGCAGCCTGGAACGACGAGCAGCACGTTGCGGAGAACCGGGCAAAATACATCGCGAAGTTCAACCGGCTTACGCCGATGCTCCGGCAGGTGCTGGATGTCGAATTGCCCGATGCCGGTTTTTATCTGTGGGCGAAGGTCGACCGGCATGCCGGTCTCCCGGATACCGAGTATGCCAGGCGCCTGTACGCCGAATATAATGTGACGGTATTGCCCGGCAGCTATCTGGCGCGTGACGCGCACGGCATCAATCCGGGGCAGAACCGCATTCGCATGGCGCTGGTAGCCGAAGTCGACGAATGTCTGGAAGCCGCGCGCCGCATTGTCGAATTCACCGGAAACCTTTGAGAATCACGCAACGCATTCATTCACTTAACTTTACAACTTTCAAAAAATGACTCAACAGCTCCAGCAAATCATCGATCAGGCGTGGGAAGACCGCGCCGGTTTTTCTCCCAAATCCGCTCCGGCGGAAGTGCGCGACGCCGTTGCGCACGTGCTCGAACAATTGGACCAGGGCACCTTGCGCGTCGCGCAAAAAACAGGCGGCGCCTGGACCGTCAATCAATGGGCTAAGAAGGCCGTCCTGCTGTCGTTTCGGCTGGAAGACAATCTGCCGATGCCGGCCGGCGCCGACATGCAGTTTTACGACAAGGTCCCGACCAAATTCGCCAATTACACTGCGGAAGATTTCGCCAAAGGCGGTTTTCGCGTAGTGCCGCCCGCCGTCGCGCGCCGCGGCAGCTTCATCGGCAAGAACGTGGTGCTGATGCCGTCGTACGTCAATATCGGCGCTTATGTCGATGAAGGAACGATGGTCGATACCTGGGCCACCGTCGGTTCCTGCGCGCAGATCGGCAAGAACGTTCACCTGTCGGGCGGCGTCGGCATCGGCGGCGTACTGGAACCGATGCAGGCCAATCCGACCATCATCGAAGACAACTGCTTTATCGGCGCCCGCTCCGAAATCGTCGAGGGCGTGATCGTCGAGGAGAATTCGGTCATTTCGATGGGCGTGTATATCGGTCAGTCGACCAAAATCTACGACCGCGCCACCGGCGAAGTCAGCTATGGACGGATTCCGGCAGGCTCCGTTGTCGTGTCCGGCAATCTGCCGTCGGCCGATGGCAAGTACAGCCTGTATTGCGCGGTGATCGTCAAACGGGTCGATGCCAAGACGCGTGCGAAGACCGCCATCAACGAATTATTGCGCGAGGCGTGATTGTGAAAATTGCAGGCAGGTCGGGCGCTGCATGTCCGCCCTGCCCGTTTTCCCTGTTGGTTTTTTAGGAGCCGGTCATGGCAATGGATCGCTTGTTTCAGCTGATGAAGGATAAAGGCGCATCGGACATGTTTTTGGCGGTCAATTCGCCGATTCAGCTGAAGCTCAACGGCAACATGATCCCGATCAATCAGCAAAAGATGGATCAGGCTTCGATACTGACTCTGCTGCGCGAAGTGGTGGCGGAAGACCGGCTCAAGGAACTGGAACGCAACAACGAACTCAACATGGGCATTCCGGTGCCCGGAATCGGCAGCTTCCGGTTGTCCGCTTTCTGTCAGCGCGGCAGCACCTCTGCGGTGATACGGTTCATTCCGATGGATATCCCGCCGGTGGAAGACCTGCATCTTCCGCCGATCCTGTCCGAACTGATCATGGAGAAACGCGGGTTGATGCTGGTCGTAGGCGCGACCGGTTCCGGCAAGTCCACCACGATCGCATCGATGCTCGACCATCGCAATGCGCTGAAGGCCGGCCATATCCTGACGCTGGAAGATCCGATCGAATTCCTGTTCACCAACAAGAAATCGATAGTCAATCAGCGTGAAATCGGCACCGATTCCGCCAGCCTGGCCATTGCACTGAAAAATGCATTGCGTCAGGCGCCGGACGTAATCCTGGTCGGCGAGATTCGCGACAAGGACACGATGTCGGCAGCGATTGCCTATGCGCAATCCGGCCATCTGGTTGTCGCGACGCTGCATGCCAATAACAGCTATCAGGCGCTTACCCGCATCATCAGTTTTTTCCCGATCGAAACACGCCAGTCGCTGCTGCCGGATCTGGCGACCACGCTCAAGGCCATCGTCTCGCAACGACTGGTGCGTTCGGTCGACGGCGGACGCAGAGCCGCAGTCGAAGTGATGCTGAATACCCGTCACATCTCGGAACTGATCGAGCAAGGCGAAGTCAGCCAGATCAAGGAAGCGATGGAAAAAAGCCTGTCGCCCGGCTCGCAAACTTTCGAGCAGGCGCTGCTGCTGCTGATCAAGGAAGGTCTGGTGACGCAGGAAGAAGCGTTGGCCAACGCCGATTCCGCGACCAACCTGTACTGGCTGCTCAACAATGAGCAAGCCAAGGAAGCCAAGCCGGAAGAGCCTCCGCCAAAAGAGGAAGGCCCGACCTTTACCGAATTCACGCTGAATGTATAAAGCATGACGATCCGTCTTTACGGCATACCGAACTGCGATCAGGTGAAAAAGGCCCGCGCCTGGCTCGATGCGAAGGCGGTGCCTTATGTCTTTCACGATTTCAAGAAAGCCGGCATCAGCCGTGATCTGGTCGAGTCATGGCTTGTCGATGTGGCATGGGATGTCCTGGTCAACCGGAAAGGTACGACATGGCGCGGCCTGCCTGAGCAGCGCAAGGCCGGCATCACCGATGCGGATCATGCGATCGAGCTGATGATCGAATCGCCGTCCGTTATCAAGCGGCCTGTTTTGTCAGCCGGCAACAGCACGCACGTCGGATTTTCCGACGCGCTTTATCAACAGATTTTCAAGAAGAATGTATGAGCAAAACGCTCGCGCTCACTGAAGAATTGATCGGGCTATCGTCCGTCACACCGGAAGACAAAGGCTGCCAGCAACGGCTGTCCGGTCTGCTGGCCCCGCTCGGCTTCCGTTGCGAGACCGTGCAATCGGGCGACGTGACGAATTTATGGGCGCGCAGGGGAACGGCGCAGCCGCTGCTCGTTTTCGCCGGCCATACCGACGTGGTGCCGGCCGGGCCGCCGGATCAATGGCAATCCGATCCTTTCGTGCCGACGCGGCGCGACGGCAGGCTGTACGGGCGCGGCGCGGCCGACATGAAAACCTCGATCGCCGCAATGATCGTGGCCGTCGAGGAATTTACCGCCGCGCATCCGGACCATAAAGGATCGATCGGTTTTCTGATCACCAGCGATGAAGAAGGTCCGGCGGTCGACGGCACTATCATCGTCTGCAACATGCTGAAGGAACGCGGCGAGCAGCTCGATTACTGCATCGTCGGCGAACCGACCTCGGCCCGCGATCTCGGCGACATGATCAAGAACGGCCGCCGCGGCACGATGTCGGGCAGGCTGACGGTCAAGGGCGTGCAAGGACACATCGCCTATCCGCAACTGGCGAAGAATCCGATTCACCTGGCGGTACCTGCGTTGACGGAACTGGCTGCGACGACGTGGGACAACGGCAATGAATACTATCTGCCGACCTCGTGGCAAATGTCCAATATCCATGGCGGCACCGGCGCATCGAATGTCATCCCGGGCGATATCGTGATCGACTTCAACTTCCGTTTCTCGACTGCCTCCACGGTCGAACAATTACAGCAGCGCGTGCAGGCGATCCTCGACCGGCATGGCCTGGACTATCAATTGAAATGGACGGTGGGCGGACTGCCCTTCCTGACGCCGCGCGGCAACCTCAGCGAAGCGCTGGCGGCGGCGATCAAGGCGGAAACCGGCATCGATACCGAACTATCGACCAGCGGCGGCACGTCGGACGGCCGCTTCATTGCGCAAATCTGCCCGCAAGTCATTGAATTCGGCCCGCCCAACGAAAGCATCCACAAGATCGACGAGCATATCGAACTGCGCTTCATCGATCCGCTGAAGAACATCTATCTACGCACGCTGGAAAACCTGCTGTTGTGAGCAACCGCCTGGGCCTTTGTGTCCACTCTACGATTTTCTTCCCATGACTCCAAACGATTTCTCCACCCTGCGCGACCTGCTGCGTTACGCAGTCACTCGCTTCAACACCGCCAGGCTGTTCTTCGGCCACGGCACCAGCAATGCGCTCGATGAAGCGGCCTATCTGATTCTGCATACGCTCAAACTACCGCTCGACAAACTCGATCCGTTCATGGATGCGCGGCTGCTGCCGGACGAAGTCGGCGCGATACTGAAAGTCATCGAGCGCCGTGCAACCGAACGCGTGCCTGCCGCTTACGTTACCAATGAAGCATGGCTGGGCGGCTATCGTTTCTTCGTCGATGAACGCGTGATCGTGCCGCGCTCGTTCATCGCGGAGCTGATTCCGGAACAATTCTCGCCTTGGGTCAACAATCCCGAATCGATCGCCGATATTCTCGAACTTTGCACCGGTTCCGGTTGTCTGCCGATCATGCTGGCCGATGCCTTCCCGAATGCGCAAGTCGATGCGGTGGATATTTCCGCCGATGCACTGGCGGTCGCGCGCCGCAACGTGGACGATTACGCATTGCAAGACCGCATCGCATTGATCGAATCGGACCTGTACGCCAGGGTGCCGCAAAAAAAATACGACCTCATCGTCACCAATCCGCCTTATGTCAACGCGGATTCGATGGGAAAACTGCCGGAAGAATATCGGCGCGAACCGCAAATCGCGCTGGCCGGCGGGACCGACGGCATGGACCTGGTGCGCCGGATCGTCGAAGGCGCCGCTCAGCGCCTGACGACGCAAGGCATCCTGATGGTGGAAATCGGCAACGAGCGCGAACATGCCGAAGCGGCTTTTCCCGAGCTGGAATTGACCTGGCTGTCGACCAGCGCAGGCGACGACATGGTATTCCTGCTCACCGCAGATCAATTAACTCAGTACAAGAAATGATACGTTTTCAGCAGGTCAGCCTCATGCGGGGCATCAAACCGCTATTGGACAAGGTCGATGTCACGCTCAACCCCGGCGACAAGATAGGCTTGATCGGCGCCAACGGCGCGGGCAAATCCAGTCTGTTCGGAATGTTGCGCGGCGAACTGCACGCCGACCAGGGCGAGATCGATTTCCCTTCGAAATGGCGAATGGCCTACGTCGCGCAGGAAACCCCTGCGCTCGACCGGCCTGCGCTCGAATATGCGATCGACGGCGACGTCACGCTGCGCCGGCTGGAAGAAGAGCTCGCCTTTCTGGAAAGCGAACCCGAAAGCGCCGCGAACGGCACGCTGATTGCCGAACTCTACAGTTCGCTGGCCGACGCCGACGCTTACACCGTACGCTCGCGTGCGGAACAACTGCTGACCGGTCTCGGGTTTACGCTAGGACAGATGCAGCAGCCGGTGGCGAGCTTTTCCGGCGGCTGGCGCATGCGCCTGAACCTGGCGCAGGCATTGATGTGTCCTTCCGACCTGCTGCTGCTCGACGAACCGACCAACCACCTGGATCTCGACGCGATCATCTGGCTGGAAGACTGGCTCAAGCGTTATGCCGGCACGCTGATCATCATTTCGCATGACCGCGATTTTCTCGACGGCGTGGTCAACGTGATCGTGCATATCGACGAACGCAAACTGAAGCGCTATTCGGGCAATTATTCATCGTTCGAACGCCAGCGCGCGGCGCAACTGGTTCTGGCGCAAGGCACGCTGGAAAAGCAGATGCGCCAGCGCTCGCATCTGCAATCGTTCATCGACCGCTTCAAGGCCAAGGCCAGCAAAGCGAAGCAGGCGCAGAGCCGGATGAAGGCATTGTCGAAAATGGAAGAGCTGGCGCCGTTACGCGCCGCCGCCGAATTTTCATTCGAATTTCGCGAGCCGCTCAATGCGCCGAATCCGCTGCTGGTGCTGGAAGACGTCAATGCCGGCTACAGGATCGAAAGCGAAGACAGCCATGACGTCACCGAAAAGACCATTGTTTCGGACATCAATTTTTCACTGCAGATCGGTCAGCGCATCGGGCTGCTCGGCGTCAACGGCGCCGGCAAATCGACGCTGATCAAAACGATCGCCGGCGAACTCGCGCCGCTTGCCGGCGAAGCGCACACCGGCAAGGGCCTGACGATCGGCTATTTCGCCCAGCATCAGGTCGAAATGCTGCGCCATGACGAATCGCCGCTGTGGCATCTGGTGCGGATGGCGCCCAATACGCGCGAGCAGGAACTGCGCAATTTCCTGGGCGGCTTCAATTTTCCCGGCGATATGGTGACCAGCAAGATCGCGCCATTCTCCGGCGGCGAAAAAGCGCGCCTGGCGCTGGCGCTGATCGTCTGGCAGCGCCCTAATCTGCTGCTGCTCGACGAGCCGACCAACCACCTCGATCTGGAAACGCGGGAAGCGCTGACGATGGCGCTCGCGCAGTTCGAAGGCACGCTGGTGGTTGTGTCGCACGATCGGCATTTGCTGCGCGCGACTACCGATCAATTCATCATCGTCGCGGACGGCAAGCTGCAACCGTTCGACGGCGACCTGGACGATTACCGCGACTGGCTGTTTAAAACCAAGCTGGCCGGCAAGACCAACCCGGCAGCGGCGCCGCTGCCGGCGGCGGACAAAAAACCGGCAGCGGCGTCGCCGCTTGCACCGTCCGCGGCTTCGAATACCGATCGGCGCGATCAGAAGCGCGCCGAAGCGGAAGACCGCCAGCGCCTCGCTTCCCTCAAAAAACCGATCGAGTCGCGCATCAAGCGCCTGGAAGAGCAGATCGCCAAGCGCAATGCGCAAAAGGCGACGGTTGACGCCCGTCTGGCCGATCCGGAAATTTACGACAGCGCGAATAAAAAGGAACTCAAAACGCTTTTGACCGATCAGGCTTATTATGCAAAAGAGCTTGAACAGCTGGAAGCGGAATGGCTGCAGCAACAGGAAGCATTGGAGCAGGTCGCCGTCTGATCCGCTCCGTATTGTTGCGTAACGATGAAGCAAATCGTAAAGGCATAAGCCGGTGCAAACATGACTCAGCCCATCGATAAACCCCTGCCCGGCATCCGTATCCTCGATCTCACCCGCCTGCTTCCGGGACCGGTCAAATGACGAGGCGGCGCGCGATCCCCTCCGGCATTGTCCATCGAAACAAAGGCCATCATTTTGCCTAAAACACTCACCATTATCGGCGGCGGAAATCTGGGAAAAACGCTGGGACGGCTATGGACGCTGAACCGGACGTTCACGATCCAGAACGTATTGAACCGCTTCATCGGGAATGCGCGCGCTGCCGTCTCCTTCATCGGCGCAGGACATGCGGCCGCAGATTATGCGGACTTGCTGCCGGCCGATATCTACCTGATCGCGACGCCTGACGATCAGATTGTCCAATGCTGCGAAAAACTGGCCCGCGCCGGCTGCCTGTCTTCCGCAAGCATCGTATTCCACTGCAGCGGCGCATTGCGTTCGTCCGAACTGCAGCCCGCGCTTCAGCTCGGCGCGGCGGTCGCTTCGATTCATCCGATCCGCAGCTTTGCCTCGCCCGAACAAGTCGTGCAATCCTTTGCCGGGACCTGCTGCGGCATCGAAGGCGACCGGCGTGCGCTCGATGTATTAAGCGCGGGCTTCACCGACATCGGTGCGCAACTGGTTGCCATCGATGCCGATTTCAAAATGCTCTATCACTCGGCTGCAGTATTCGCATCGAATTATCTGGCAACCTTGCTCGACGTTGCGCTGCAAACCTATGCAAAGGCAGGGATACCGAACGATGCCGCGCTCCGGATGATCGAGCCGCTGGTGCGGAAAACCGTCGACAACATTTTCCGGCTCGGGCCCGAAAAGGCGCTGTCCGGCCCGATAGCGCGCGGCGATCTGGCGACGGCGGTCAGGCAATATAAAGCGGTAAAGGCCTGGGACAAACGATATGGCGCGTTGTACAAGCAGCTGGGAAGGCTGACTGCCGATCTCGCCGCCCGGCGGGATCGACGTGCCGATGATTCGCAAAACGAATGACCGGCCGCAACGGATATCAGGCGAAGATGCGAATTGCCGGAACCGGCATGTGAGCTTGTCGTACAGGTCTCTGTTGATTCAATGGAACTAATTGCATCATGCAAACCACTCAGCGTACTGAAAAGCGTGAATAAAGCGCTTCTCCATTGTTTATGGACAACTGCATAGGAGATCATCATGGCAGGTGAGCTTGTTTTTCGCCCTCAGGATACTAACCCGATTGATGCTCAAACAGGAGAGTCGGCGCCGAATCCTGAAGAAGCAAAAAAGAAACCCTCGCAATACGATTGGCAAGAAACAAAAGCCTCGACGCTGAACGGCCATAGCGGTCACTATACTTGGACATCGGATGGACACGGCGGATGGATTCACGGCGGATTCGAACAGGATGATGGAAATTATGTAGAGATCAAGGATTGAGCGCTCGGGGCCGGCATCCGCAGGCGCTCAATCCGATCGAACAAAAAACCTGATCGACAGAATATTGGTGTGCTAATTCCCCGACGGGAAGAACAGTTGCTGCCCATCCACCTTGTATCCGGCGATTTTCTTTCTTCCTTCGTCCGAAGTAATCCAGTTAATCAGCAGCATCGCCCCCTTGTAATTGATGTCCTTGTATTTGGCGGGGTTGACTGCAATGATGCCGTAGGGATTGAACATTTTCGGATCGCCTTCCACCATGATTGCCAAGCCGGTCTTTGCGCGATAGGCGGCGTAAGTTGCACGGTCGGTCAGCGTGTATGCCTGCAGCTCGGCCGCCATGTTCAGCACTTCTCCCATGCCGAGACCGGCAGAGACATAAGCACTGCCGGCCGGTATCGTGCCGGCTTCCTTCCAATACGCTTTTTCCATCTGATCGGTCCCGGAATCGTCGCCGCGCGAGATGAATTTCGCCTTGCTGCCGACAATTTTCTTCAACGCCTTGAGCACATCCCTTGTGCCCTTGATGCCCGCCGGATCGCTGACCGGACCGACGATAACGAAGTCGTTGTACATCACGTCGCGCCGGTTGACGCCGTGGCCCGCCGCGACGAATTTATCTTCCGACGGACGCGCATGCACCAGCGTCACATCTACATCGCCGTTCTTCGCCAGCTCCAGGGCCTTGCCGGTGCCGACCGAAATCACCTGCACCCTGGTGTTCGTCTTCGCTTCGAATTCAGGCAACAGGTATGTGAGCAGGCCGGAATTCTCCGTACTGGTCGTGGTCGACAACTTGATGACTTGCTGCGCCGATGCGATCGGTGCGATAAGGAACATGCCGATCAGCGCTGCGGCAAGACGCGAGAAAATCTGGTGACTCATATTTACCTTTCCGGATTCAAATCAATAATGACGATCGATTGCAAAAACGCGGCGATCGACTTCCTGCGGCCCATTGCAGTGTCAGCGGAATTCCAGCCGGCCGTCTCTCAATTTCATCCGCTGCACACCGGGCAGTCCAATCAGATCACGGTCATGGCAAGCCATCACGACACTGCTTCCCGCAGCGATCAAGGTCGGAATCAGCGCCATCACCTGTTCCCGCGCCGGACCATCGAGGTTTGCCGTCGGCTCATCCAGCAGCAGCAATTTCGGATGCAGTACCCTTGCGCGCGCCAACGCGATACGCTGTTTTTCGCCGCCGGACAAGACGCCGGGACGACTGCCGCGCAAATGCGCGACGCCGGCCCAGGCCATGGCTTCTTCAACGCGCGTTGCGATTTCCATTTTCGGCATGCCGCGTGCGGCCAAGCCGTAACCGATGTTTTCCACGACACTGGTGGAAAACATCGCGGGGTGCTGGTGCACATAGACGATCGCATTCCGCATTCGCTTCGAATAAGGGAAAAGCCGCGCTGGTTGGTCAAGGAAGGATACTTCCGCCGCTTCTGCCGGTTCCAGCCCGCAAAGGATGCGCAGCAATGTGCTTTTTCCTGCACCGTTGGCGCCGGTAAGCACATAGGCGCTCGCCGGCGCAATCGAGATCCGTCCGATATCGAGAAGCAGCCTCTGGCCGAATCGTTTCTGCAGCCGATGGATCGACAACAAGGAGGTCATTGCAATCCCCGCGCTGCATGTGCATCGCCTTGCAGCAGCATCAGCGCCGCATTGACGACCAGGGCGATTGTGACCAGCACGATGCCGAGGGCAATGCCCTGAGCGAATTCTCCCTTGCTGGTTTCGAGCGCGATCGCCGTGGTGATCGTACGTGTCTCGCCGGCGATATTCCCGCCGACCATCATCGCGCAACCGACTTCCGAAATCACTCTGCCGAAACCGTTGATCACCGCCGCCATCACGCCAAAACGCACCTCGTGCAAAATAGTGACCATGACGCGCCAGCGAGAAGCGCCGAGCGTGACCGCGGTTTCACCCAGACGCGGATCGGCCGCTTGTACCGCCGCCAGCGTAAAAGCGATCAATACCGGCAGTGCGATCAATACCTGCCCGGCGATGATGCCCGACTGCGAAAACAGCCATTGCAATCCGCCCCAGGGTCCTTGGCGGGAAAGCATCAGATACAGCAGCAAGCCGATCAGTACGGTGGGAAACGACAGTGCCGCCTGTGCCAGCCAGATAGCGATGCGGCGCCCGGGAAAAACGCGCGTTGCTATCGCATAGCCGCACGCCACTGCGATCGGTGTGGCGATCAGCAGGCCGGCAACGGTCGTTTTGACCGATACCCAGATGATTTGCCAAAGCGCCGTATCGCCGGAAAAAAGCAAAGCGAACGCATCGCGAATGGCGTCGATCAGGTGCATGAAGACAAGGAAAAAATTAGACGCAAAATGGGATATTTGAATGCGAACAGTCGATTGTCGTACAAAATTGTGCCCCGTGCACGAGCAGGCGGGCAATGAATTTCCGGCAGGCTGCTAGGCGACCTTCAATCCGCCATCCATCAGATGCGGTTCGAATATCAGGCGCTCCTTGCCGGTCAACAGCAGGAAATGCTTGCCGGTGCAGCGCGCCAGCAGCGACATGCCCAGGCGCTCCGCCACCATATGCCCCATCTGCGTCGTGCCCGAACGCGACAGCAGAAACGGGATGCCCATCTGCGCGCCCTTGATCACCATTTCGGA
>JAQGLW010000109.1 GCA_028292665.1 Herminiimonas sp. | reverse complement strand
CTGCGATTGCGACCGGATTGGCCAGCGGATTGAATTTTGCGCGCGCATAAATCGCATAAGCCAGCTGGTATGCCACCAACGTTGCAGTCAGCCCCAGCAGCGGCGATGCGGAAAGATAGACCCAGATGTCATTAAGCTTCGGCGTCATTTTTGCAACCACCTGACAACCGTCGCAGTGACGACGATCGACACCACCGTGCTGGCAATCAAGGCGACCGTAATCGGCATCCATTCGGCTGCAACGCGCTGCGCATGAACCATGATACCGACGCCGGCGGGGATAAACAGCAACGACAAATGCTTGAGCAATTCCAGCGATACCGGAGCCAGTTTTTGTGCGGCATCTTTTTTGATCAGTAAATAAAGAAACAGCAGCACCATGCCGATCACCGGCCCGGGGACCGGTAACGAAAAAGCATAGGCAAAGCCTTCACCGATTGTCTGGAACACCAGCAATGTCGCGAGAGTATGGATCATTTAAATGCTCGAACGAGTTGACCGGTTTAAATAGTTTTCAGCCCAAAAAATGCGATTCATTCAGCGAAGTTGACCGAAAGCTGCGTGAGCCCTGAAGCAGCAACAGGTGACGCAAGCTCCTCGCCCGCTGCTTGTCGATCGCAAGCGCATCGTTCCGCCATGGTTGAACTTATACATTTGTCCATCCACGAAAGCGGGCGATTGCCCGGACGTCTTGCCGTCATCGGGAAAGATGGCGATGCCGATACTTTTTGAAATGGATGCCGTTTTCTTTTATTGGCTCAGCATTTCTCTCTGTAATGTATATATAAATCACCCCATTGTTCGGCATCATCTTGTAATATTTGTGAAATAAAACCTCACCATCAACGTGATGACTCATGCATAAAAATCTTCTTTAAAGACAAGGCAAAATCCGTCCATTAATTTGGAAGAATACTCCAGGAATGCCAATTTTGATGAGTAATTGCAAACATGGCTGGTAAAGAGTTGAAAATCGGCGCATCTCCTGTCTTGGCCGACGAATCCCGGTTCAGGGAAGATGTTGTTTTGATTAAAGGCAAGCTCTTCCCAACCCAGCTGTCGCCGCATCTTCTTCCAATGCCTCGCCTGGAACAAAAAATCGATAAGGTATCCATTCCACGCTTGACCAGCCTGATTGCGCCGGCAGGCTATGGCAAGACCACGTCATTGACGACGCAACGTTCGCTGGTCGAGTCAAAGGGTATGCGCACCGGCTGGGTCAATCTTGACAGTGACGACAATGATCCTATCCGCTTTCTTCGTTATGTCATTTCGGCTCTTCAACGTGCCCAACCTAATCTGGGACGTCATGCGTTGGCGCAGGCGAGTCACGGCGTTTCCTCCGCTGAAAAGGCAATGCTCCTTTCTTTCTGCACCGATTTAACAAAAATCGACGATGAGCTGGCCTTGTTTCTCGATGACTACCATGCCATCGAAAATAAAGCGGTGCATGGCATCATGAATTGGCTCATCCTGCATACGCCGCGCAATTTGAAAATTTTCATTGCATCTCGAACGCATCTGCCTTTAAACCTGAGCAAGCTGCGCATTGCCGAAGATATCAACGAAATCAATGTGCAGGATTTAAGCTTGCATTTAAATGAAACCGGCGCTTTCGTAAAGGTTGTCAGCGGACGAGAAATCACCGATGGGCAGATCAAGCTGCTGCATGGGCGCACAGAAGGCTGGCTGGCTGGATTGCAACTTGCATCGCTGGCGTTAAAGGAAGTCTCCGACGCCACTGAATTTATCAATACATTTTCCGGCAACGATTACAACATCACTTCTTACCTGGGCGAGATTGTCTTAAGCCAGCTGCCGGACAAGGTAAGCGCGTTTTTAATGCGTACGGCGCTGTTCAACCGCTTTTCCGCCGAGTTTTGCAAAGTGGTGCTGGCTGAGAGCGATGCCGTGCAAATGATCGAATGGATCAAGGAACGCAATCTGTTCCTGATCCCGCTGGACAGAAGGCATCGATGGTATCGTTATCACCATCTGTTTGCCGATTACCTGAAAGAGCGGTTCATTTTTCCATATCCGCATGAAACGCACCGCCTTTACCAGGCAGCCAGTGTATGGCTCGAACAGAATGGATTCATTGGCGAAGCGGTCCGCTACGCATTTGCGACACGGAATTATGTGCGCTCCGCAGATCTGATCGAAAAGTATACATACCACATGGTCCGGCAGGGCGACGAGCAGCGAACCACGGTACAAGGCTGGCTTGCCGAGTTACCCGAGAGTTATCTGGAGCAGCGTCCGGCACTCAAGATCGTTCATATCTGGTCCCTCATGTTCAGCCGCGACTATCTCAAGGCCGACAATGAATTGAAAAAATTAGAAAGGCTGGCTGCATCTCCCGAGATGGGCGCATCCAGCCTTGGCTTGCCCAGGAAAACACTTTCGTTACGCTCTCAACTTTGTCTCTTGACCGATCAGCTCCTGCTCGGCAGACAAAAGTGCGAGGAATGGCTGGCTCTATGGAAAACCAGTTCGCATTATGAAGCGGGGCTCGTGAAAGCGATGCTCGGCTATAACGCCTACATTACTCGTTATTATGATTACACCGAAGCTCTGGAATGTTTTGCTTCCGCGAGGCACTCTTTTCAGCAATGCGATTCCTATTACGGGATTGCCTGGTTAGACGTGCTTCAGATGTGGGTTACCCTGGATCAGGGCAATATAGTGGAAGTCGAACGTATCCTTGATCAGGGATACAGCCGCGCTTTGGAAAAACTTGGGGCACGTTTCCACGGCAGCGCCCAGTTTGCACTGATACGCGCACAAATTTGTTACGAGCGGAACAAACTGGACGAAGCCGAACGCATGCTGGAACGCGCATTCCTGTCCGCCGATCAGCATGCATTGACCGACAGTTCCCTGGCTGCCGATCTTACTCAAGCACGCATTCTCTGGCTACGCGGGAACCGCAATGAAGCGGATGATTTTCTGGCCCAAAGCGCGGCTACCGCCAAGCAGTTAGGTTTGGGACGCCTGCTGCGTACGCTCACCGCGGAGCGCATTCATCTGCATTTGAAGAATGGGCTGACCGAGCGCGCGCTTCGGATCGCTCATGTACTGGGCTTTAACGCGACGAACATCGATGGCAAGGTTTCCCGGGATTTGGCAAACGACGATATCGCAACCCGGATTGTCGAGATCCGTTTACAGTTGGCGACCAACCAAACTGCCAAAACGCACCTCGTGTTGCGCGACTTGCTGGCTCAAGCACGCCGTCATGGATGCAATACCTGGATGATCAGATTGCTTTGCCTGAAGGCAGCCTTGCAGGTAAAACACGGCAATCGGGATGAGGCAAGGCGGTTCCTCGATGAAGCGTTGCTGATAGGCGCATCACGAGGCCAATGCCGCACTTTTGTCGATGAAGGCATGCTGATCCAGCAGCTGCTTCAGGAAATATGGGAACGCCGCATGCGGTTAAAAACCGATGATGCCGGCGTGGCGCCGCGCGAATACCTGATGTATCTGCTGCAGGCATTTGACAAGGCTTCGGCTCCAACTTCAGCACCATACCGTCCGCCTGCGGCCGATTCGCCTCCGGTTCAAGACAATGCGTTTTCGGAACGAGAATTGCAGATATTGCGGCTGGCGGATAGCGGGCTCGGAAACCGTGATCTGGCTGCGCAGCTGTTTTTATCTGAAGCGACGATCAAATGGCATCTGCACAATGTTTACGTAAAGCTCAATGTAAATAACCGCTCCGGCGCCATCGCACGGGCTCGCGAACTTTCGCTTATCTGATATCGATCCCAGTCCATGACATGACGTTAGATTGCGCCTTTTTCCTCTTGGCGGCGTTCACTCGTCGTGAATAGGCAAAGCTATTCACTGCTCCCACGCCTTGCCACACGAAAAAATTCATCAATTTCACTGTCACGTCATGAACCTGGATTGGCATAAGACTCGCATCATGCATTCCGTGACAATGCGCCATCGATCAGTTCGATCCAATGTTTGACCGGTGTCCGGGTGCCGGATTGCAAATGCGTCAGACAACCGATATTGGCCGAGACGATCATATCCGGTCCGGTCGCCTGCAGATTCGCCAGCTTGTTGTCGCGCAATTGATACGACAACTCCGGCTGCAGTACCGAATAGGTGCCTGCCGATCCGCAGCACAAATGGCTGTCGGCGCACAATTGCACATCGACACCGGCCGCACGCAGTATGCTTTCGACCTTGCCGCGAATTTGCTGGCCGTGCTGCAGCGTGCAAGGCGGATGCCAGGCAACGCGCTTGCCGATTTTGCCGCCGAGCTTGTTTTGCAATTCGCTTTCGAAGTCCGGCAGCAGTTCGCTCAGGTCCTTCGTCATTTCCGAAATCCGTTTCGCCTTTGCCGCATATGCCGCGTCGTGCGCAAGCAGATGTCCGTATTCCTTGACCGTGACGCCGCAGCCCGAGGCCGTCATCACGATCGCTTCGGCGCCGGCTTGCACCAGCGGCCACCAGGCGTCGATATTGCGGCGCATATCGTCGAGACCGCCGTCGTGATCGTTCAGATGATAGCGAATCGCGCCGCAGCAGCCCGCCTTGGGAGCAATGACCAGTTGCACGCCCAGCGCATCGAATACCCGCGCGGCGGCCGCATTGATGTTCGGCGCCATCGCAGGCTGCACGCAGCCGTCGAGCAACAGCATCTTGCGGGCATGCCGGCGGACGGGCCATATGCCCGCTTCCTGCCTTGCGGGCACCTTGTTCTGCAATGCCTTGGACAGCAAGGGACGCACCAGCTGACCCGCCTTCATTGCCGGCGTGAACAGCCATTTGCGCGGCAATGCTTCTTTCAATGCCGTCCTTGCAATGCGTTGCGGCAGCGAACGCGGCACCTGGTCTTCCACGATTTTGCGGCCGATATCGACCAGGCGCCCGTACTGCACGCCTGACGGGCAGGTCGTTTCGCAATTGCGGCAAGTCAGGCAACGATCCAGGTGCAGCTGCGTCTTGGCGGTGGCTTGCTTGCCTTCGAGGACCTGCTTGATCAAATAGATGCGGCCGCGCGGACCGTCGAGTTCATCGCCGAGCAACTGGTAAGTCGGACAGGTCGCAGTGCAAAAGCCGCAATGCACGCATTTGCGCAAAATGGCATCGGCCTCTTCGCCTTCGCGAGTGTGTTTGATGAAATCAGCGAGATTGGTTTGCATGACGTCCTACATTTGCCTGGACAGGGTGCTGTTGACGCTGTCCCGCGATATTTGAAATGATTAGAATTCCTGATACATCCGGCCCGGATTGAAGATGCCGGACGGATCGAATGCGCTCTTGAGATTGCGGTGGATGGCGGCAACCGCCGGCGCCAGCGGATGGAACACGCCGGCCTGCTTGTCGCCGCCCCTGAACAGGGTGGCATGGCCGCCCGCTTTTTCTGCCGCCGCACGGACCGTTGCCGCATCCGCCCCGGTTTTAAGCCAGCGCTGGGCGCCGCCCCATTCGATCAGCTGTTCGCCGGGCAAAGCGAGCGGCGGCGTTATCGACGGTACCGACAGCCGCCAGATGCCGTCCGCATCAACGCAGGAAGCGAAAAACGGATTCCGCTGCTCACGCAACGCAGTCCAGAATGTCTGCCCCTGCGACGCTTCCTCTCCACCCATTTTCTGCTGCGCCGCTTCGACAGCGGCTTGCGAACCCGACAGACGCACCGTCAGCAATTCGTCATGCCAGGCGCTGGCCGATATCGGCAGCGGCCGGCCGCCCCACTCGTTCAAGCGCCGGATCGCATCGGCCTGATTCATGGCGAAGCGCAAACTGGTTTCGACAAACGGCTTCGGCAACACTTTCAGCGATACTTCAAGCATCAATCCAAGCGTGCCCAGCGAGCCGGCCAGCAAGCGCGAAACATCGTAACCGGCAACATTCTTCATCACCTGTCCGCCGAAATGCAGCACCTCGCCTTTGCCGTCCATCAGCACCGCACCGAGCACAAAATCGCGCAACGCGCCGACCGCTTGTCTTCTCGGGCCTGACAAGCCGCCGGCGACGGTGCCGCCGATAGTCGCATCCGATCCGAAGCATGGCGGTTCGAATGCCAGCATCTGGTTGTGCTGCGCCAGCGCGGTTTCGATCTCTGCCAGCGGCGTGCCGCAACGCGCCGTGATGACAAGCTCGGTCGGCTCGTAGGCGATTATGCCGCGGTACTCGCGCGTGTCGAGCAAGTCTCCCCGCAGCGCCTGGCCGTACCAGTCCTTGGTGCCGCCGCCGCGAATGCGCAAGGCCGTTTTGCCTGCGCCGGCGGCGATGATGCGTTCCCCGAACTGTTTCAATGTCTGTTCCATGATTCCCGGATAGTCGTTAAAAGCGCGGCAAGTCGGCGAACTTCATTTGTCCGTTGCGCACATGCATCTTGCCGTACTCGGCGCAGCGCCGCAGCGTCGGAATCGCCTTGTCCGGATTCAGCAAAAAGGCCGTGTCGAAGGCGCGCTTGACGGCGAAGAACGCGGCGATTTCCTCTTTCGAAAACTGCACGCACATCGAATTGATTTTTTCGATGCCCACGCCATGTTCGCCGGTGATGGTGCCGCCGACTGCGACACATAACTCCAGGATTTCCGCGCCGAACAATTCGGCGCGATGAAATTCGCCGGGCTGATTGGCATCGAACAGGATCAACGGATGCAGATTGCCGTCGCCGGCATGGAATACGTTGGCGCAACGCAAGCCGTACCTGATTTCCATGTCCGCGATGCCGAGTAGCACCTGCGCCAGATTCTTGCGAGGAATAGTGCCGTCCATGCAGTAATAATCCGGCGAAATCCGGCCGGCCGCCGGGAATGCATTTTTGCGGCCCGACCAGAACTTCAGGCGTTCGGTTTCATTTTGCGATACGGCAATTGCGGTCGCGCCAGATTGCATCAATACATCGGTCATGCGAGCAATCTCTTCCTCGACTTCTTCCGGCATGCCGTCCGACTCGCACAGCAGGATGGCTTCCGCATCGATGTCGTAACCGGCCTTGACAAACGGCTCGACCATCCGCGAACTGGTCTTGTCCATCATCTCGAGTCCGGCCGGGATGATGCCGGCCGCAATCACGCTGGCCACCGCATTACCCCCTTTGACGACATCGTCGAACGACGCCATGATCACGCGCGCCAGTTGCGGCTTTGGAATCAGTTTGACCGTCACTTCGGTGACCACGCCCAGCATGCCTTCGGAGCCGATGAATACGGCTAGCAAATCGAGGCCGGGCGCATCGAGCGCTTCGCTGCCCAGCTCGACGACATCGCCTTCTATCGTGACCATCCGCACCCGCAGCACGTTGTGCACGGTGAGGCCGTATTTGAGGCAATGCACGCCGCCGGAATTTTCAGCGACGTTGCCGCCGATGGTGCAGGCGATTTGCGACGACGGATCGGGCGCGTAATACAAGCCGTGCGGCGCCGCCGCATCCGAGATGGCGAGATTGCGCACGCCCGGCTGCACTACCGCGGTACGCGCATACGGATCGAGCCTGACGATTTTATTGAGGCGCGCGGTCGACAGCACCACGCCGTCGGCAATCGGCAGCGCGCCGCCGGACAGGCCGGTGCCGGCGCCGCGCGGCACGATTTGCACGTTGAGATCGCGGCAGGTTCTCAGTACGGCGATGATCTGCGCTTCATTTTCGGGCAGAACGACCACCATCGGCAACTGGCGATAGGCGGCCAGCCCGTCGCACTCGTAGGGGCGCGTGTCTTCTTCGTTGAACAGCACGCAATGTTCAGGCAATACCGCGCGCAATGCCGCAACCACGTCGCGCTGGCGAATGACGGTAAATGGAAGTTCTGCAGTCGCATTCATGATCGATCCCGATTGAAAAAGCCTGATTCAGGCCGGCCGACGGCTCAATGAACCCGACTCGGTATAGTGTAACGAAAAGGCATGCCGGATGCGTCGATTCCCGGATGATTTGGACTGAAAAGCTTTTTCGTTTGACGTGAATTTTTTTCAAGCAATCCGGCTGGCGTTGCGCCGGACGCCATGGTTCGGGCATGCCGATCCGGCAAACACCGATTTGAAGCAATATCGATCAGCCTGCCGCGCCGATGAATAATGAATCAGGCGTTAAGGAACGTCGATTGCAGCCAGTCGATAAACAATGCGACTTCCGGACGCTCGCGCACTTGCTTCTCGTACACCATGTAATATGCGTGCGGCGGCGTGGTCAATTGCACATCGAACAGCCGCACGATTTCTCCACGCTCCATCATGCCTTGCGCGAAGTGCTGCCGCGTCAGTCCCACGCCATGTCCATACTTGACCGCCTCCAGAAGCAAGCCAAGATCATCGAGGCGCAAACCCGACGACGGCTCCGGCCAGTCGAGTCCGGCCTGTTCGAACCACGGCTGCCAAGGCTCCAGCGCGGAACGCAATAATTTTGCTTTCTGTAAATCCGCCGGTATTTTCAACTCGCCGATCTGCTGAAGATAATCCGGACTCGCCACTGCGAACGCCGGTTCCTCGAACAATTTTTCAGTGACGATATTCGGGTATTTTCCGGCGCCGAAGCGCACTTCGACATCGCTTTCCGAGATGCTCAAGTCATACAGCGGGACCGACAAAAACATCTCGACCACGATGTTCGGATAGCGGCTGGTGAATTCGGACAAATGCGGCACGAACATGTAGCGCGCGAAAGTCGGCGGCAGCGTGATCTTGACGCGCAACGGCGCCGAAGCGCTCCGGTGCGGCATCGGGAAATCGGTCAATGTGCGCAAGGCGGCACGCACTACATCCAGATAACGGCGGCCGAATTCCGACAGACCGATCGTGCGGCCATCGCGGGTGAACAGGCGTTCTCCGACGAAATCCTCGAGCAGGCGGATCCGGTGCGACAGCGCCGATGGCGTGATACACAATTCTTCCGCTGCGACGGCAAAAGAGTTGTGCCGGGCCGCTGCTTCAAAAGCGGACAATGCGTGAACCGGAGGAAGCCTCGTTGCCATTGAAGGCTTGTTGACTGTGTTTACCATCGAATGATCTTACCGGGGTTCATGATGTTTCCTGGGTCGAGCGCATGCTTGATCGCACGCATCGTATCGATTGCACCTTCGCCATGTTCCTGCACCAGAAAATCCATCTTGTGCAGACCGACGCCATGTTCGCCGGTGCAAGTGCCGTCCATCGCGAGCGCGCGTCCAACCATTCTTTCATTAATGCCTTCGGCCCTGGCGATGTCGGCCGCATCGTGCGGATCGACCAGCATCTGCACATGGAAATTGCCGTCGCCGATATGACCGATGATCGAATAAATAATGCCGTTCTTTTCGCAATCCGCCTTGGTTTCGAGAATGCATTCGGCAAGGCGAGAGATCGGCACGCAGCAATCGGTCGATATCGCCCGGCTGCCGGGGCGCATTTGCAGCAGTGCAAAATACGCGTTATGGCGCGCCGCCCACAAACGTGAGCGATCCTCCGGGCGCGTGGCCCATTCGAACCCGATCGCATTGTGTTCGGCGGCAATATCCTGCACCAGTTCCGCCTGCTCCTTCACACCGTTTTCGCTGCCGTGGAATTCGAACAGCAGCAACGGCTTTTCCGGCAGGCTCAGCTTGTCATGCGCATTGATCGCCTTGACGCCGTTCTCATCGAGGAACTCGACGCGCGCGATCGGCACCCCCATCTGGATCGTCCGGATCACCGCATTGACCGCATCCGCCGCGGTATGGAACGAACATACGGCGGCCGATATCGCTTCCGGCTGCGGATAGAGCTTGACCGTCACTTCGGTGATGATGCCGAGCGTACCTTCGCTGCCGACGAAGACGCGCGTCAGATCGTATCCGGCCGATGATTTTTTCGCGCGCGTGCCGGTTCTGATGATGCGGCCATCCGCAGTCACCACGGTCAGCGCCAGCGTATTTTCCCGCATGGTGCCGTAGCGCACGGCATTGGTGCCGGACGCGCGGGTTGCCGCCATGCCGCCCAGCGACGCATCGGCGCCCGGGTCGATCGGAAAGAACAGTCCGGTGTCCCTGATTTCCTGGTTCAACTGCTTGCGCGTTACGCCGGCCTGCACCGTCGCGGTCAAATCTTCCGCATGGACCGCGACGACTTGATTCATCTGCGACAGATCGATCGTGATACCGCCCTGCAATGCCAGCACATGGCCTTCGAGCGAAGTGCCGGCGCCGTAGGCGATGATCGGCACGCCATGACTGCCGCACAGCTTTACCGCCGTTGCGACTTCGTCGGTCGAATGAGCGAAGATGACGGCATCGGGCGGCATCGGATCGTACGAAGATTCGTCGCGGCCGTGATGTTCGCGCATCGCCTGCGCCGTCGACAGCCGTTCACCGAACAAGGATTGGAGCGCGGATAACAATGCTTCCGGAAGCGATCTTCTCAGCGCCGCCAATTGGACGGGAGGGTTCATTATTGTCTCCATTATTTGCTGATTTTACTCCCGGCGGGTTCTTGCTGCAGATTTGTCTGTTGCCTGTGCGAATGCCGCAGTTTTGCCGTATCCTGACCTTATTCCTTATTCATCTTCCGGCCAACATGGGCAATCGACTTTCCAAAATCGCCACGCGCACCGGCGACAACGGCACAACCGGACTGGGCGATGGCAGCCGCACCGACAAGGACAACCTGCGCGTGCATGCGATGGGCGATGTGGATGAGCTCAATTCTCACGTCGGCCTGTTGTTGTGCGAGGAATTGCCGGCGGCATTGCGCGCGGAACTGGTGTCGATCCAGCATGACTTGTTCGACATGGGGGGAGAGTTATGCATCCCCGGCCACACGCTGATCACCGAGGTGCAGGTCGCGCGGCTGGATGCATTGCTGGCCAAATACAATGCCGACCTTCCGCCGCTGAAGGATTTCATCCTGCCCGCCGGATCGCGTGCGGCAGCGCAGGCCCATATATGCCGCACAGTCTGCCGCCGCGCCGAGCGCACTATCGTCAGTCTGGGCAAGGCCGACACCGTCAACGACAGCCCGCGGCAATACATGAACCGGTTATCGGATTTGCTGTTCGTGCTGTCGCGGGTGTTGAACCGGTATGCGGGCGGCAGCGATGTGTTGTGGGAGAAAGATCGGAAGCGGGACGGTTAAAAGCACGGCGCTTGATAGCCGTTCGAGTGCATTGTCGATTGGATGTTTCGGAGTTCTACTTGAAAAAAGCGACGCATTGGCGTCGCTTTTTATCTGGAAATAAAATTAGCGTTTACGTTTACTGCGTCCGCTTGTCGAACTCGATCAACGCATAAGCCGAATGATTATGAATCGACTCGAAATTCTCCGCCTCCAGCGTATAGGCGGAAACACGCGAATCCGCATTCAGCATCCCCGCCACATCCCGCACCAGATCCTCCACAAATTTCGGATTATCGTAAGCGCGTTCCGTCACGTATTTTTCATCGGGGCGCTTCAGCAAACCATATAATTCGCACGACGCCTGTTCCTCGATCTTCGCGATCAATTCATCGATCAGGAATTCCCCGGTCAGAATCGCACTGACCGTGATATGCGAACGCTGATTGTGTGCACCGTAAGCCGAGATTTTTTTCGAGCACGGGCACAGGCTGGTCACCGGAACCATTACTTTCAGCGTCACTTCCAGTTCACCGTGTTTGATTTCGCCGGTCAGGCCGACCTCGTAATCCATCAGGCTCTCGACGCCGGACACAGGCGCAGTCTTGTTGATGAAATACGGGAACGACAATTCGATGCGGCCGCTGTCGGCTTCCAGCAGCTTGACCATCTTGTGCATCAGGTTACCGAACATCGTTACATCGAGCGGCACACGATTGCCTTCGAGCAGTGCGATGAAGCGCGACATGTGCGTGCCTTTTTTATCTTCAGGCAGGTGCACATACATGTTCCAGCTGCCGATCGACGGCTGCGCGCCGGAACCGGTCTTGACCATGATCGGATAGCGCACGCCCTTGACGCCGACGCGCTGAATCGCAATGCGCCGGGTATCGACGGTGCTTTGCACGTCGGGTATGGTGGTCAGATTAAGATCGCGGGTATTCATCACATTGCCTATTCAGTTGTGAGGCCTTGGTGCGGCCTCGGGTGATTCTTGTTAATTATTGACGACCAGTCGCGGCTCGCCTTTGCCAAAACGCTTCTTGACCGACGCTGCAATACCGGCCGCGTCCAGGCCGCAGATGGCGAGCAATTGCGCCGCATCGCCATGATCGATAAATTTGTCCGGCAAGCCTAAATGCAATAGCGGTTTGACAATTCCTGCCTCTGCCAATGCTTCCGCCACCGCCGCGCCGGCGCCGCCCATGACCGCGCCTTCTTCCACGGTCACCAGCGCATCGTGCGTCAGCGCCAGCTGCCTGATCAGTTCGATATCGAGCGGCTTGATGAAGCGCATGTTGGCGACCGTCGCATTCAATTCTTCCGCTGCAGCCAGACTGGGCGCGACCATCGTGCCGAACGCCAGAAGCGCGATGCCCTTTCCCGATCGCCTGATTTCGCCGGTACCGAGCGCAATCGCAGTCAATTCCTTGTCGATCGCCGCACCAATGCCGGCGCCGCGCGGATAACGCACCGCCGCAGGCCCATTGTATTGGAAACCGGTGGTCAGCATCCGACGGCACTCGTTTTCGTCGGACGCCGCCATGATCACCATGTTCGGAATGCAGCGCAGATACGCCATGTCGTAGTTGCCGGCATGGGTCGCGCCATCGGCGCCGACCAGGCCGGCACGGTCGAGCGCGAAGGTGACGTCGAGATTCTGCAAGGCGACATCGTGGATCAGTTGATCGTAACCGCGCTGCAGGAAAGTCGAGTAAATCGCGAGCACCGGCTTCAAACCCTCACATGCCATGCCGGCCGCAAACGTCACCGCATGCTGTTCGGCAATGCCGACGTCGTAATAGCGGTCCGGGAAGTGTTGTTCGAACTGCACCATGCCGGAACCTTCCCGCATTGCAGGCGTGATGCCGATCAGCCGCTGGTCTTGCGCGGCCATATCGCACAGCCAGTCGCCGAACACTTGCGTATAAGTCATTTTGCCGGCCGCGGCGGGCTTGATGCCTTCGTCCGGATTGAATTTGCCCGGACCGTGATACAGCACCGGATCGGCTTCAGCCAGCTTGTAGCCCTGGCCCTTTTTAGTGACCACGTGCAGGAACTGGGGGCCTTTCAGATTCTTCAGATTCTGTAGTGTCGGCACCAATGATTCGAGATCGTGGCCATCGATCGGCCCGATGTAATTGAAGCCGAATTCCTCGAACATCGTCGCCGGCACAACCATGCCCTTCGCATGTTCTTCGAAGCGTTTGGCCAGCTCCAGCATCGGCCCGGGCAACACCGATTTACCGACATTCTTGGCAGCCGCATAAAATCGGCCGGACATCAGCCGCGCGAGGTAGCGGTTGAGCGCGCCCACCGGCGGCGAGATCGACATGTCGTTGTCGTTCAGGATCACCAGCAGATTGATATCGTCATGCACGCCTGCATTGTTCAGCGCTTCGAATGCCATGCCGGCCGTCATCGCACCGTCGCCGATGACGGCAACCGCATGCCGGCTCTCGCCTTTGGTTCTGGCGGCCAGCGCCATGCCCAGCGCGGCCGAGATCGATGTCGACGAATGCGCGGTGCCGAACGTATCGTATTTGCTCTCGGCGCGGCGCGGAAAGCCGGACACGCCATTCAACTGACGCAATGTATGCATCTGGTCGCGCCGACCGGTCAGAATCTTGTGCGGATAGGTCTGATGCCCGACATCCCACACGATCCGGTCTTCCGGCGTGTTGAATACGTAGTGCAGCGCAATGGTCAGCTCTACCGTTCCGAGATTCGAGGACAAATGCCCGCCGGTCTTCGACACCGAATCGAGCACGAATGCGCGCAACTCGTCGGCCAGCGGTTTCAGCTGGGTTCGCGAGAGTTTGCGTACGTCCGCCGGTCCGTCAATTTTTTTCAGCAGGCTCATATAGGATAAATTTTAACTGTACGATCAGTAGTTGCAGGATGGGCAGAGCGCAGCGGAACCCGGCAGCACTCCATCGAACATGACGAGTTCCATTGCGCTCTGCCCATCCTACGTTTTCCGCTGCACGATCAGATCCGCGAGTTCGCGCAACCGCCGTGCCTTGTTTCCGAACGGCATGAGCGCCCGATGCGCGTCATTCCGCAGCTCTTCCGCCAGGATCCGGGATTGTTCCAGACCCATGATCGATACATAAGTAGGCTTATTATCCGCCGCATCCTTGCCCGCCGTCTTGCCCAGCGTCGCAGAATCTGCAGTTGCATCCAGCACATCGTCGACTACCTGGAACGCAAGACCGATCGCATTCGCATAGGCATCCAGCGCAGCCGTTTCGGATTCCGTCAGCGCCTTGCCGCACAATGCGCCCAGCAATACCGATGCCCGCAGCAATGCTCCGGTTTTCAGACGATGCATCTGTTCCAGTTCGGCCAGCGACAGCGTCATGCCGACGCTTGCCAGATCGATCGCCTGTCCCCCGCACATCCCGGCCGATCCTGCAGCTTGCGCCAGCAACCGGATCATCTCCAGTTTGCGGGCAGCGTCGCTCTCGCCTTCCGTCAATACGATAAACGCCTGGGACTGCAATGCATCGCCGGCCAGCAATGCGGTAGCCTCATCGTATTCCACATGCACGGTAGGCTTGCCGCGCCGCAATGCATCGTCATCCATGCAAGGCATATCGTCATGGATCAAAGAATAGGCATGGATCATTTCCACCGCCGCGGCAGCGCGGCCCAGCGCACTGTCATCGGCATCGAACAATTCACCTGCGGCAAACACCAGCAGCGGCCGCACACGCTTGCCGCCGTCCAGCGCCGCGTAGCGCATCGCATCGTGCAGCCTTGCCGGAACATGCGTGGCTTCAGGCAAATACGACGCCAGAGCGTCTTCCATGTTTGCCTGGACCGTTTTCATCCAGTCGCCGAATGCCTGCATTACCGTCATTCGCCGGCCTCATCCGCGCCGTCGGCAGCGAACGGTTTCAAGATTTCGCCCTCCAGCACCTTGACCTGGGTATCGACCTTGTCGAGCTGCAGCGAGCAATATTTGACCAATTCCGAACCACGCTTGTAAGCTGCAACGGATTCCTCCAGCGGCAACTCCCCGGCTTCCATCCGGGCCACCAACTGCTCCAGTTCCGTCATCGCTTCTTCAAACGAAGCGGGCGGCTCCGCAGATATAATTTTTTTTGGCATAAACAGTCAGTTGAAGTGTAGCCCGTTATTTTAGAACAAACCACCTTGGAGAGTGGAGTTTAGGGAAAAACGGGGCTGCGGCCAAACCGCGGCAGCAGATGCAAAGTCTGCAGGCAGTCAATGTTTTTCAGCATGCCTTTAGAAAAAAAGAACAAGGCAAAAATTAAAAGTAGGCGCTCACCTTCCCTTAAAAGCTTTGATATCTATTGGCAATGGCCAAATGTTCTCATACTTTCTCTATTTGCCGAATTCCTTCAAGCGTTCTGCCGCCACCCGGCGGCGTATCGACCGGGTATCCATTAGCCCGAGTCCGCTCCCATATGATTTGCGTTCGATATCGGGCATGACCCCCTGCAACTATTTCAATAACCGATCGAGTCGCCCTGCAATGGCGCCGGCTGTCATGATATATCCGATACTGCCGCCTTCTTTTAATCGGGCCCGAACAAAATTCCAGGAACGGCCGCAAGGCAAACCTGTCCCGGTCAAGCGAAGGCAAAGGCGGCTAGGGTATAATTCTCTGTTCTGTCCAAAATTTCCTTTTCATCTCGTTTGAACACAGGTTTTTGCGGATTCTTTCTCTCTTAGGTTGGTGCAAATTAATTTGGGGGTGGGGATGTCCGATCTGGCTAATATCGCCAAGCTCGCGCGATCCAACGCGCAACTTCCGGTCAACGTCTATTTTGACGAAAGGCTGTTGCAGCAGGAAATCAAGCAGTTGTTTAATCATGGCCCGCGCTATGCCGGCCATGAACTGATGGTACCCGAAGTCGGCGACTATGCGACGCTCGGTTGGGAAAACGAAGGCCGCATGCTGGTGCGCAATGCGCACGGCATCGAACTGCTTTCGAACGTCTGCCGTCATCGGCAGGCGAAAATGTTCAATGGCCGCGGCAATACGAACAACATCGTCTGCCCGCTGCATCGCTGGACCTACAATCTCAAGGGCGAGCTGATCGGCGCACCGCATTTCGGTGAAACGCCGTGCCTGAACCTGTCCCGAACGCCGTTGCAGAACTGGAACGGTTTGCTGTTCGAACGGAATGGCGTCGATGTCGCAAAGATAATGGCCCAGCTCGGCGTCTCCAGGGATCTCGACTTTACCGGTTACATGCTGGACCACGTCGAAGTCCATGAATGCGATTACAACTGGAAGTCGTTCATCGAAGTCTATCTCGAGGACTACCATGTCGAGCCGTTCCATCCGGGACTCGGCAGTTTCGTGACCTGCTCCGACTTGCGCTGGGAATTCGGCGACAGCTATAGCGTGCAAACGGTCGGCGTCAATCATGCGTTGTCCAAATCCGGCACGCCAAAATACAAGAAGTGGCAGGAGCAAGTCCTGCAGTTCCGCAACGGCGAAGCGCCGCCGTACGGCGCGATCTGGCTGACGCTGTATCCGAACATCATGGTCGAGTGGTATCCGCATGTGCTGGTGGTATCGACGGTCTGGCCGAAGGGAACGCAAAAAACCACCAACGTGGTCGAGTTTTACTATCCGGAAGAAATTGTCCTGTTCGAGCGCGAATTCATCGAAGCCGAGCGCGAAGCCTATATGGAAACCTGCATCGAGGATGACGAGATCGCGCTGCGGATGGATGCCGGGCGGCGGATATTGATGGATCGCGGCGTCAATGAAGTCGGGCCGTACCAATCGCCGATGGAAGACGGGATGCAGCATTTTCACGAATGGTACCGGGCCAATGTCCCGGTATGACCTGATCAGGCCCTGACCCGCACAATGCAATCGCTCTGGATGCTGTTCGCCAGCTTCGTATTCGCCATCATGGGCGTATGCGTCAAGCTCGCATCCGGCATGTATTCGACCTCGGAAATCGTGATGTACCGCGGCATGGTCGGTGTGCTGTTCCTTTGTACGCTGATCAAATTCAGGGGCGGCACGTTCCGGACGCCGTTACCGTGGCATCATCTGTGGCGCGGCATGATCGGCGTCCTGGCGCTCTGGCTGTGGTTCTATTCGATCGGCAAGCTGCCGCTGGCGACCGCGGTGACGTTCAACTACACGGCGCCGATCTGGATTGCCGCAATCCTGTTTGCCGTCGGCTGGTGGCGCGGAAAGAATCGTTTCGAGTGGGGTTTGGCCGCTGCGATTGCGATGAGTTTTCTGGGGGTGATGCTGCTGTTGCGGCCTTCGATTCAATCCGACCAGTGGTTCGCCGGCGTGATCGGGTTGGGTTCGGGCATCCTGTCCGCGCTGGCCTATCTGCAGGTACGCAAGCTCGGACAAATGGGCGAGCCGGAATATCGCGTGGTGTTTTATTTTTCGCTGATCGGACTGGTTGCCGGCCTGTTGGGCACCGTCTTTAACGTCAATCTTCCGGGCGACAAAATCACGGGATGGCATGCCCACAGCGCCACCGGCATAGCATTGCTGCTGGGAATAGGCATCAGCGCCACAGCGGCGCAAATGGCGATGACGCGCGCTTATCGCCTGGGGAAAATGCTGGTTACGGCGAATCTGCAATACACGGGAATCGTCTTTTCCAGCATCTGGAGCATTGCGATCTGGGGCGACATCCTGAGCTGGAGCGGCTGGCTCGGCATCGGCGTCATTCTGATCAGCGGCATCGCCGCGACGTTCTACAATACGCGCAACGCAAAACCGGCCAGCGCGCCGGCGGCAACGCCGGAGACCGATCCGATTGCGGCTGAAGTTTAGGCATTGCGGGAAAGAGTCAAGCAGCGCGACACTCTGTCCCCGGCATTTCAAGCATTGCGGAGAGCACCAGGCAACGAACTCTCTGCCCCCACATTTTAGGAGCGACGATGCGCTACACCACATTGATTTCCGCTTCCGACCTGGCGCAGCATCTGCCGGAGCCGGACTGGATCCTGCTCGATTGCCGTCATGATCTTGCCGATCCGGAAGCCGGCCGCGCGGCATATGACGCCGGGCATATTTCGAATGCGCAGTTCGCCAACCTGGATACGGATCTGTCCGATAAAAGACCCGGGCCGAACGGCGAATTCCGCGGCCGCCATCCGTTGCCCGAGCGTGCTGCATTCATCGAAACGCTGCGCCGCTGGGGCGTCAATCGCGATTCGCAGGTCGTTGCGTACGACGCGCAGGGAGGCATGTTCGCCGCGCGTCTGTGGTGGATGCTGCGCTGGGTCGGACATGAGGCGGTTGCGGTGCTCGATGGCGGCTTGCCGGCCTGGACCGCGCACGGCATGCGGCTATCGACCGGGCCTGCATCGAAGATGCGCGGCGACATAAGCCTCCAGCCGTCGATCGTGTCGATCGTCAACGCCGATGATGTGGCCGCCAATCTGACGCAACCATTGCGCATCGTGGTCGATGCGCGCGCACCGGACCGTTTTCGCGGCGAGAATGAGACGCTCGATCCGGTCGGCGGCCATATTCCCGGCGCGAAAAACCGCTTCTTCAAGGATAATTTGCAGCCGGACGGACGGTTCAAGCCGGCGGATCAGTTGCGGGCGGATTTCAATAACGTGGTGGGTCCGTCAGTCATGGCGCCGGAAGCGATCATCATGCAATGCGGTTCCGGCGCCACCGCTTGCCATAATTTGCTGGCAATGGAAATCGCGGGTTTGCCGGGCGCCGCGCTGTATCCCGGTTCATGGAGCGAATGGTGCTCCGATCGGTCGAGGCCGGTGGCGACCGGCAGCTGACCCAGCGCGTCAATGGCCGTGCGCCCGCCTCGTCAGATACAGCACGATGGCAACGCCCAACCCGATCAGCACTACCTGCGGAATCGTTTCACGCACCGATGCGCGGCGCTGCATCTGCGGCATCAGGTCGCTGACCGCGATGTAAATGAATCCGGACGATGCGAATACCAGCACGTACGGAATCCAGTCCGTCGCGCGTTCCAGCGTCGCATAACCGAGCAAACCGCCAACCACCGCCATCAGGCTGCAAATCAGGTTGTAGACGTAAGCGCGGGTACGCGTGAACCCGGCATTGAGCAGCACGATAAAGTCGCCGATTTCCTGCGGAATTTCATGCGCGATGATAGCCAGTCCTGTTACCACGCCCAAGTTCGGATTTGCCAGGAATGCGGCGGCGATGAGAATGCCGTCGGTGAAATTGTGCAAGCCGTCGCCGACCAGAATCATCCAGCCCGCTTTGCCGGCCTCATGTGCGTCATGACCGTGTTCATGCGCATGCCCGTCGCCTTCGTGATGATGGGAGTGGCGCAAAATCGCGAATTTTTCGAGCAGGAAAAATGCCAGCAAGCCGCCCAGCAGGACGGCGAACAAGGTATGCGCATCGGCTTGCGATTCAAAAGCTTCCGGCAATGCATGCAACAGCGATGTCGACAACAGGATGCCGACCGACAGGCTGACCATTCGCTCAACCACTTTCGATAGCAGGGCAAACGAAAACACGGCCGCGGCAGTGATGCTGAAAATACCGGCGATGGTAGTGGCAAGCAGAATGGAAATCAGCGTGGGATTAATTTTTAGCCTCGACAATATGCAACAAAGTTGCAAATTAAAACACAGCCGGGGGATTTCGGCAAATCATATGATCAACAAGAACGCGGCAGAGCTTGCCGCGCCCGGCAGGCACAGGCTCAATGCGCCTCGTCCCAATTCTTCCCGATCCCTACTTCCGCCGTCAGCGGCACTTTCAGCTTCGCGACACCGGCCATCAGTTCGGGCAATTTTTCCCGTACATGGGGCAGTTCGCTTTCCGGCACTTCCAGCACCAATTCGTCATGCACCTGCATCACCATCAATGTTTGCAGGCGTTCGGTTTCCAGCCAGTTTTGCACCGCGATCATGGCCAGCTTGATCAAATCCGCCGCAGTGCCTTGCATCGGCGCGTTGATCGCGGCACGCTCGGCGCCCTGACGGCGCGGACCGTTCGGCGAATTGATTTCGGGCAGCCACAGACGGCGGCCGAATACGGTTTCGACATAACCGTCGGCCTTGGCCTTGGCCCGCGTGTCGTCCATGAATCGCTTGACACCCGAGAAGCGCTGGAAATACTTATCGATATACATCTGGGCGGCCGCACGTTCGATGCCGAGATTGCCCGCCAGGCCGAATGCGCTCATGCCGTAAATCAAGCCGAAATTGATTACCTTCGCATAGCGGCGCTGTTCGCTGCTTACTTCCAGCGGCGTGATGCCGAAAATTTCAGCCGCCGTTGCGCGATGGATATCCTCACCCTCGGCAAATGCATGCAGCATGTTTTCGTCACCCGACAAATGCGCCATGATGCGCAGCTCGATCTGCGAATAGTCGGCCGACAGGATGACGCTGTCCGGCGGCGCGACGAATGCCTCCCGGATACGCCGGCCTTCAGCGGTGCGGATCGGAATGTTCTGCAGATTGGGTTCATTCGAGGCCAGCCGCCCGGTCACCGCAACCGCCTGCGCATAATTGGTATGCACGCGTCCGGTATTCCCGTCGGTCATCTTCGGCAGCTTGTCGGTATAGGTCGATTTCAATTTCGACAGGCTGCGATAATCGAGCAGAATTTTCGGCAGCGGATAATCCTCGGCCAGCTTCTGCAGCACTTCTTCATCGGTGGACGGCGTGCCGGACGGCGTTTTTTTCACGACCGGCAATTTCAGCTTGTCGAAAAATATCTCGCCGATCTGCTTCGGCGAATTGAGGTTGAACGGCTGACCCGCCAATTCATAAGCCTGCCGCTCGATGTCGAGCATGCGCTTGCCGAGTTCATTCGATTGCACCGCCAGCAGTTGCGTATCGATCAGAACGCCATTGCGCTCGATCTGCTGCAACACCACCGCGGTCGGCAATTCGATTTTTTCGTAGACGAATCTCAGCTTGTCGTTGTCGGCAATATTCGGCCACATTGCGTAATGCAGCTGCAATGTGACGTCCGCATCTTCGGCCGCGTATTCGGTGGCGCGGTCGATCGCGACTTCGTCGAAACAGATTTGCGAGGCGCCTTTGCCGCATACTTCCTGAAACGTGATCGTCTTGCGGTCCAGGTGGCGTAACGCCAGGCTGTCCATGTCATGACTTCTGTGCGACTCGAACACATACGATTCAAGCAGCGTGTCATGCACGATGCCGCGCAACGCGACGCCATGGTTGCAAAAAATATGACTGTCGTATTTCAGATGCTGACCGACTTTCGGTTTGGCCGGATCTTCCAGCCAGGGCTTGAGCCGGGACAGAACGAAATCGCGGGACAACTGCGCCGGAGCGTCCTGGTAACGATGTGCGACGGGAATATACGCGGCAATGCCGGGTTCGCAACACAAGGAAATTCCGACCAGCCGCGCCTGCATCGGATCGAGCGACGTGGTTTCGGTGTCGACCGACGTCAGCGCGGCGGCATCGATCGTCGCCAGCCATTTGTCCAGCTCCGCTTCGGTCAGGACCGTTTCATACCGGGTTTCGACCGGCTGCTTGTCGGCAGCGAACAGCGCGCCTTGCGCAGTGCCGTTTGCAGCCGGCGCCTGCTGTTGCGCTTCGGCGGTCAGCTCGCGCAGCCAGGACTTGAATCCGTTGCGCGTAAAAAAATCGATCATTGCGGTCTTGTCTTCCGGCTTTTGACTGAGCGACTCGGGAATCGACACCATGTGTTCGATCAGGCTGCAATCGGTCTTGACAGTGACCAGTGTCCGCGCCTGCGGCAGCCAGTCGAGGGCCTTGCGCAGATTTTCTCCGACCGCGCCGCCGATGTCGGCGGCATTGGCGATCACGCCGTCGAGCGAACCGTACTGGGTCAGCCACTTGACGGCTGTTTTCGGTCCGACCTTGTCGACGCCGGGCACGTTGTCGACCGTATCCCCGACCAGACTCAGGTAATCGACGATGCGCTCCGGCGGCACGCCGAATTTTGCAATGACGCCCGCGCGATCGAGCTTTTCATTGCTCATGGTATTGATCAGCGTGACGCGGTCGTTCACCAGTTGCGCCAGGTCCTTGTCGCCGGTCGAAATCACGGTATCCATGCCGTGCGCCACTGCCTGCACCGCCAGCGTGCCGATCACGTCGTCCGCTTCGATTCCGTCGACCATCAGGATCGGCCATCCCATTGCGCGCACCGCTTCATGGATCGGTTCGATCTGCCTCACGAGGTCTTCCGGCATCGATGCGCGGTTCGCCTTGTATTCCGCATACAGATCGTCACGGAAGGTCTTGCCTTTTGCGTCGAATACACAGGCCATGTATGCTGCGGAATAATCGTTGCGCAGACGACGCAGCATATTGATCATGCCGTAAATGGCGCCGGTCGGTGCGCCCTGCGCGTTGCGCAAATCCGGCATCGCATGAAATGCCCGGTACAGATAACTGGAGCCATCAACCAATAACAAGGTTTTATTCATATGGAAATAAACAGAAAAAACGTGCCGCGCCTGCGGCAGGTGACCGACATCGAACGCGCGACCTCGACGAAAGCACGTGAATCGTGGCAAATGTTTACGATTATGGCAGAGTTTATCGAGTCAGCCGAACGGCTGTCCGAATTGCGGCCGGCCGTGTCGATCTTCGGCTCGGCCCGGATCAAGCCGGACGATCCCTATTACGCGCTGGCGGCGGACATCGCGCGCCGGCTGTCCGATGAAGGCTTTGCCGTCATATCGGGCGGCGGGCCGGGCATCATGGAAGCCGCCAACAAGGGCGCGTTCGAGGGCAAGTCGCCGTCAGTCGGTCTCAACATCGAATTGCCGCATGAGCAAAACGCCAACACCTGGCAGAATATTTCGCTCAGCTTTCGTCATTTTTTTGCGCGCAAGGTCGCGTTCGTCAAATATGCGGATGCGTATGTCGTGCTGCCGGGCGGTTTCGGCACGCTGGATGAATTGACCGAGGCGCTGACGCTGATCCAGACCGGCAAATCGCGCCGCATTCCGGTCATTCTGGTCGGCACCGCGTTCTGGCGCGGATTGCTCGACTGGTTCCGCAACCAGCTGGTTCGCGACGGCATGATCGCGGCGAAAGACATGGAGCTGGTGCAGGTCATCGATGAACCGGCGAATGTGGTCGATGCCATTTTTGCATTTTATGAAGCGCGCGATATCGTGCCGGCCGAGGCAGACCGGCAAACCGGATCGTTTTTGTAAGAAGCTTCAAGAAACATATTTCAAGCGGGATCGGTACGGTTTGCTACAATGACCATGAAGCGCAACTCGCCAACGGCGATGGCGCGCTGATGTTGCGAGAGAACTCCCGGTCCGCTCGCATTCGATACTGTCATCCAACAATCATTATGCGCACATTCAAAGCCTGGCCCGCCGTTATCGTATGCGTTGCCGCAGCATTCGCAATACCGCTGCAAGCCGCCGCTCAGCAGCCTTCGAAAGATGTGCCGCCTCCGAAGCTTGAAAAACTGGAAGAAGGCGACGCGCCCGCCGTCACAATCCCCGGTTCGGCAGCCGATCGGCAAATCACCGAAAAGCGTGAACAGGGCAAAGTCACATCGGTTAAAGTCAAAAGCGGCAATAGCACTTATTATCTGAAACCCAATACGCCCGCCGGCAGTGCCGTGCCAGGCGACGCCCAAAGCGACACCATGCGCCCAGCGCAATGGCAGGTGCTGGAATTCGACTTGAACCGTGTCCCGGATCCAAAAAAAGCGGCGGAGCAAACGGATGTATTGCCGCCGCCGGAATCCGCAGCTGCGCCGGCAAACAAAAAATAATGCGGCTGCGCCATTCATCGATTTTTTCCGTTATCCGCCGATCCTTCTTTTCCTAATTTTTTATGGCTGTTTTCACCCCGGTCAGTCTGGATGACCTTGCCCACTGGGCCAAACAATTTCCACTTGGGAAACCTCTTGCAATCAAAGGCATCTCATCCGGCATTGAAAACAGCAATTTTTTCATCACGACCGAGACCGGCGAATATGTGCTGACAGTATTTGAAAAGCTCACATTCGATCAATTGCCGTTTTATTTGCATCTGATGCGCCATCTGGCCGAGCGCGGGGTATTGGTGCCTGCGCCGATCGCCAACATGAAAGGCGATATTCTGAACACGCTGCATGGAAAACCGGCATCGATTGTCACCAGGCTGGAAGGTACATGCCAGTTGACGCCAAAGGCCGGCCATTGCGCGGCGGTCGGTAGAATGCTGGCAAAGATGCATCTGGCCGCCCGGGATTTTCCGATCCGTCAGCCGAATCTGCGCGGACTCGACTGGTGGAAAGAAACCACGCCGATCGTGCTGCCTTATTTGCCGGACGACAGCAGGCATTTGTTACGTGCGGAAATGCATTTTCAGCAGACATTTTCCGAGTCCGAACCGTACCGCCAGTTGCCGCATGGGCCGATTCATGCCGACCTGTTCCGCAACAACGTGATGTTCGACGGCGAACGGCTTACCGGATTTTTCGATTTCTATTTTGCCGGCTGCGATACCTGGTTGTTCGACGTTGCCGTCACGGTCAACGACTGGTGCATTGACGTGGAATCAGGCGAACTTGATCCTGTGCGCGTGCGGGCGATGCTCGATGCCTATCATGCCGTGCGGCCTTTCAACGCCGCCGAACAAACGGCGTGGCAGCCGATGCTGCGTGCCGGCGCCTTGCGCTTCTGGCTGTCCCGGCTTTATGATTTTTACCTGCCGCGCGACGCCGAAATGCTGACGCCGCACGACCCGACCCATTTTGAGCGCATCCTGCGTCAGCGCCTGGCTCATCCCGCTCCCTGCTTGTTTTGATAATGGAAAAACTACCTGCAAATGTCGGTTGGCTGTGGATCAAGGAAGGCTTTGCCTTGTTTCGCAAACAACCGGCCGAACTGTCCACGCTGTTTTTGAGCTACATGTTCCTGATGATCGTCGTCGGGATTATTCCGCTGCTCGGTCAATTGCTGCCGTTGCTGCTGGTGCCGGTTTTTTCAATGGCGTTCATGCAGGCATGCGTCCATATTGAAGAAGGCAAACGGGTTTATCCGAACCTGCTGCTGACCGGTTTCCGGTCGCCCGCTTTTGGCAGGCTCGTAAAGCTGGGCGGCTTGTACCTGGCGGCCGCCGTCATTGCCGTCGCCGCATCGAGCCTGATCGACGGCGGCGTATTCTGGCAGGCGATGACCGGCCAGATTGCGCTTGATGAAAAGACGGTGCAAGGTTCCGGCATGTCGCTGGCAATGCTGTTTGCGGCGGCGATTTTCACGCCGGCCGGAATGGCTTTCTGGTATGCCGCGCCGCTGATGGCCTGGCAAAACATGAGCATCGGCAAGGCGGTTTTCTACAGCTTCTTTGCAGTGCGGCGCGCCGGCAAGGCTTTTCTGGTTTATGGCATCGCGTGGGCCGTGATCGGCGTGCTCATACCTGTAACCGTCAGTTCCGTGCTTGTATTGCTGACCGGAAAAATCGCGATAACCATGCTGGTGCTGCTGCCTTTATCGATCGTGATGAGCATCATCATGTACTGCTCTTTTTATCCAACCTACACGCATATTTTCGGCAGGCCGGAACCGGTTTCTGCGGACTGAGCCGAGGCAACGCGGCTTGCCTGCAATGGCGGCATTCCGATATGCAAGTTGACGTCAAGCTGACTTGAACATCTCCTGACTTGAACATCTCTTTGCCGGCGTCAGCATGCGATAACGGCGAGACGTTTGCCTGTCCATTCAATATTTATCGGGTCGAGAACATAATGCGGCAATCGCTTCGCGAGCTTGAGAGCGATTGTCGTATCGGCTCAATGGCCGGCAGGCGGAAAACAGGAGGTCAACTGTTGAGCCGTGGCGCCACTTTATCCAGCTTGGCAATACTTAAGTCCAGCAATTTCATGCCATGCCGCCCGAAATTGATATTTGCGCGCGCATTGCCGCCGCCGCCTTCGATATTCACGATCACGCCTTCGCCGAATT
>JAQGLW010000099.1 GCA_028292665.1 Herminiimonas sp. | reverse complement strand
TCTGCCCGATCCGATGCCGTCGCTGCGCAGCCGTGCCGACTATGCGATCCAGTTGGCCAATACCGGCCTGTGGGAAGCCAACACCGGCTTCAACAACCTCAACCATACCGTCAGCATCGCGCCCTCCCTCGCGCCGCTGATACGCCTGCGACCGGAAAACCCGGTCAGCCGGCGATGGACATGGGCAGATCGCGACGGCCCGTCTCCTCCAGGAATCCGCACTGTTCAATGGCCCGGCGGGTGCGTTTGTCGAAGCGTCCCGTCAGATATACGCTCTTTGCGCCGGCCACGCTCATGACATCCGCGAGTACAGCCGCAAGAAAAGCGCGCAATCTGTCCGGATCGCCGCGTTGTTCGTGCTCCCGAAGGTCGAACAGTGCAACGGACGATTTGGAGAAGCATTCGATGCCGGGCGGCGAGGTGTGTCCGGCATCAGAGGCCAGCTTTTCGACCCAGCAGCTGTATAGCAGCCTGCCGTCGCTGACACCGGTATAGACGTGCCGGAGGCGTTCGAAAAGCGCCATCGCAGCGGCGAGAAAATCCTGACGCGCGACCGGCGACCATCCTGGATCGAAACGCAGCAGGTCGGATAGATTATCCTTCGACACAGAGAGCTCCCCGTTCCTGTCCGGGGACGGACTTTGCCTGCAAAGATAAAGCCGTTCTGCAGGAACGCGCAGGCCGGCTGCACGGACCGGCCGCAGCATTGCCGCAAGACCCAACCGAAGGCTGCGGGGCGTGACGCCTGCCTTGCCCATGGCGCGTTTCAACAGGCGCTTCATCCGTGCCGGGATCTCGTGCTTCAGGTACGCGAATATCCCATGATAGGCATTGAACTCGAATACCATCGCATGCGAGGTGGCGAAGAACTCTTTGTGGCGCGATGGTCCGGGTGTCAGGTCGAATACCGGGATTCCTTCGCGTGCCAGATGCGCTTCCAATAATGCGAGATGCAGTATTCCCGGCGAGCAGGCCGACAGCGCGGGCAAATGCGCGTTGAAGCAATTGTGCAGGATTTTCCGTCCGGTCAGCATGCCGCAGTCTGATGCCGCGATCCGGTCGCCGACTTTCAGGACGCTCGTGAAAAGCTTGCCCCGCCTGTGCAGTTCGAGATGAAAAACCTTTTTGCGAGGGTCCGCGGAAAACGGCATGACGTTGTAGGCGGCCGCCTGGCGGAAATCATATTGGTCGCATATTTCGTCGAACATGCCGGCGAACTGCTCGGCATCCGTGACTTGCGCGAACTGCACCTCGCCGTATTTTTCGAGTTTCCTGGTTCGTCTTTTGATATCCACTTTCCGGTTCGCCGAAGGCGATGCGGCGCATTCGCTGTTTACTTCCATGAGCGGCAAGACATGGGACACCAGCCGGAGCAGCGTAGCGCCTCCCGGAGCGGCGGCCTTCCAGTCGGACGGCGTGCCTGGCGGCAGGTACCTGAGCGAGAGATGCATGCCTGGAATCGTTTTTTCCAGTATCTGCAAGGCCCTCCTGACGAACAGGCTGTCTGTTCCGGGCGTCTCCAGCCAGCATTGGTATTCGGCCTGCACGTCGCCTGCAGCCGCTATTCTGCGGCTGCCCCGGCGCAGGGCGAGTGTGAGCAGAGCTGCCAGTTCGCCACCGCTCTCTTCGAAAACAAGAATGGGCAGGTAGTCGTCGCGATAGATGCCGTACCAGGGAACAACGAAATCCTGGTCCTGAAAAGCGGTCGCCCATGGGCACTGCTCCTGCAGTCTTTGCCATTTCCGCAGAAAATCATCCGAACCAAGGCAGGCAAACGCCTCGTCTCCGAAACGGAGCGTCGGGCGTGTTGCCGGTGTGTGCGGCAGGTCTCCCGCGTGCCCGGTGTCTTGCGGCGGGCCGGCATGCATTCCTGGATCAGGCTCGGCCGCGCGGCGCGAGATGCCGGTGCGATGTGCGGAATATTGCGGCCTGCCCATTAGTCTCTCCCGAGATTACGCAGGCGTCCGGCCCGCCAATGGCTGCGTTTTCCCGCATCTTGCGCCTCGCGGTCTATTTCGCCCACGACATCGAGATAGGCGCAAACTACTGTCCTCTCATCGAATTCGACGGCGACTTTGCGCCGTCCGGCGCGTCCCATTTCCATCCTTCTCGCGGGCGAAAGCCTGGTCATCTCAGTCATTTTTTCGGCGAGGTCGCGCGAATCCCTTGCGCGGCACAGCAATCCGTTGACCTGATCGTCGACGACACTCCGGCAACCGACGACGTCGGTAGCGACGATCGGACGGGCCATCGCGGCAGCCTCGAGAAGCGTGCGCGGGATTCCTTCGCGGTAGGACGGCAGGACGACGCAATCGGCGCCGGCCAAATGCGGACGCACATCGTCGGTCTTTCCCAGGTATTGAACCGTGCCTTGCGCCTCCCAGGCCTTGATCCGCTCCAGGGAAACCGCATTCGGATTGCCTGCGCCCGAAAAACCCAGCAACAGAAACACGGTATCGGGACACTGCCGCCGAACGATGCTTGCCGCTTCGGCGAATTCCTCTATTCCCTTGTCCTTGAGCATTCTCGCAACCAGCAGAAAGCGGAATGCCCTGCCGTCCACCGATTCCATTTCGGCGGGCAGATAACGCGTCAGGTCAATTCCGGACCCGGCGATCGGATAGGCCGCATCCGGCCGGATCAGCCCGCCCGAGACGAAAAGCGCCTTGTCGTCAGGGTTCTGAAAATAAACGCGACGCGACCGCCGCAGCGACAACCGGTATAGCTGGCGAACGATCCGGGTCACCAGATTGTCCCGGATGAATGCGGCGCCGAGGCCGGAAATGGTATTGATGACGGGAATGCCTAAAGCATGTGCCGCCAGCGAGCCGTAGATGTTCGGCTTGATGGTGTAACCCAGGTATAGAAATGGCCGTTCGCGCCGCAAAACACGGAGATAGCGCGTTAGCAGAAGCAGATCGGTGACCGGGTTGGTCCCGTTGGTGTCCATCGGCATGGTAATGAAACGGCATCCCATGTCCTGCAGCAGCGGTCTGTACTCGTCGTCGGGGGCGAGCGCCAGCACCTCATATCCTTTTTCCAGGAGCGCCCTGATGAGCCCGGCCCGGAAGTTGTGCATGTTCCATGCGGTATTTACCGAAATCACGACTTTTCTGTTCGACGCCGTTCTCATTTTTGAGTGTCCTTTTTCCGAAGAGGCCGGCAGCATGCGGCCGCGAAACATCGGGCGCTAGAGCGCATGAGCGGAAGAACTGCATGCGGCGAGATCCGGGATCGGCGGACGGTATGCAAATCGACTTTGTATCCGATCGCTGCGCTGCTGCTCTAGCCATGACTGGAACATCAGCACGGTCCATAACTGGTATTGCCAGTCATGCTTTCCTGAAAGGTGCTCTTCCCATTTCCGGCGAATCGGCCGGGGGTCGAAAAATCCTTCGTCCTGCAGCCGCGGCCGTGCGAGCAGCGATTCCGCCCAGTCCCGCAACGGTCCGCGCAACCAGGCGCCGAGCGGAACCGCAAATCCCATTTTCGGCCGGTCGATCAATGACTCGGGCACATGCCGATACAACACCTGACGCAGCAGCCACTTGGATTCGCCGTCGCGCAGTTTCAGCTCTTGCGGCACGCTCAATGCGAATTCCACTACCGGATGCGCAAGGAACGGCACCCGTGTTTCCAGAGATACTCCCATGGCGGCGCGGTCGAGCTTGACCAGAATGTCGTCCGGCAGATAGGTAAGCATGTCCAGCACCATCATGCGTTGTATGTCGTCCAGTTCCGGAATACCCGGACGGCTTCCGGTAAGCATCGTCGGCGGTTCCGTGCCGGCAATCACGACCGATCCGGGATCGTCCCATTGCGACACAAGTCCCCGGTAGAGTTCTTCGACCGACTTGCTGCCTAGCACCGCTGCACCCTTGTGCAGCTTTTCGCCCGGGTTGGTGAACCGGAGAAACGCAGGCAGCAAGCCGTTCGCGGCTGCGGCAAGCCGGTCCAAAACGTGCGGCGGAATCCCGGCCACACCCCTTGCCGCAAGTTCGCGGGCCCAAAGCGGCTTGGCCGCGATCCTGCTCCAGAGCCTTGCCGTCAGCCGGTAACGGTTGTATCCGCAAAACAGCTCATCCCCGCCATCGCCGGAGAGCGACACCGTCACATGTCCGCGCGCGAGGCGGGAAACCAGGTGGGTCGGTATCTGCGATGAATCCGAAAACGGTTCGTCATACAACGCAGGCAGCGCGGGTATGACGTCGAGCGCTTCCTCTGGAGTCACATACAGCTCCGTATGGTCGGTGCCCAGATGCGCGGCAACTGCCCGGGCATGCTGTGCCTCGTTATACGCCGCCTCGTGGAATCCGATGGAAAAGGTCTTCACCGGCCGCGGCGCCTGCGCCTGCATCAGTGCCACGACGGTAGAGGAGTCCACTCCGCCGGACAGGAAGGCGCCGAGCGGCACGTCGGCCATCATCTGCTGCTTCACCGCAACGGACAGCAATCCTTCAAGCGCGTCCACGGCTTGGCCGGCGCTGCCGGAAAAAGGATGCGCTGCCCCGTATTCGGCTGCCTGCACGCATGACCAGTACGCGGTAATCTTCGGTTCCCGGCTGCAAGGCGAAACCGTTGCCAGACTTCCCGCGGGAAGCTTGGCTATGCCCCGGTAGATCGAATACGGTGCCGGAATGTAGTTGTGCCGCAGTTGCAGGCTCAATGCGCCGCGGTCTATGTCATGCTCGAAGGCCGGATGCGCGCGCAATGCCTTGAGTTCGGAGCCGAACAGGAACACGGCATCATCTCCTTGCCCCTGCCACCCATAGTAGAGCGGCTTCTCTCCCATCCGGTCCCGCCCCAACGTAAGGGCGGCAGTCTCGCGGTCCCATACCGCGAAAGCGAACATGCCGACGGCGCGCTCAAGCGTCGCGCGTATACCCCATGCATCGAAGCCGGCAAGCAGCGTTTCCGTGTCTGAATATCCTCGCCATGCGGGCGCGCGACCCTGTTCCGCAAGCACCTCCCTGATCAATAGATGGTTATATATCTCGCCATTGAACACGATGACGTACCGGCGACCCGCAGAATGCATGGGCTGGTGTCCGGCCGGGGAAAGGTCGACGATCGACAGACGCCGATGGGCCATGGCGATCCGTTGCCAGGGTTCGCACCAATAGCCGGCGTCATCCGGGCCGCGTTGCGCAATGGGAGCCGTCATGCGTTCAAGCAATCCCTGGCCGGACCCGTCAGCGCTCCAGCTTCCTCCTCCCATGAAACCTGCCAATCCGCACATCGTGTACCGTGCCTTTCCTTTGCCGATCTTCAGTTGTTTTGATGCCGAACCCGCATGCATGCCGCCCCGTCGCCGGATCCTCCGCGATAGATTTCCTCCCACCGGGCAGCAACCGCCGACAGCGAATAACGGCTTGCAACGCGTTCCCTTGCCAGGCAACCCAGTTCTGTCCTCGCCTGCGCGTCCAGCGCCAGCGCCTCGCCGAGCGCAATGGCAAGTGCCCGGCTGTCGCGCACCGGCACGACGTAGCCAGCATTCCCCAGCCACTCCCGCACGCCGCCCGAATCCGTCGACACGACGATCCGCTCACATGCCATCGCCTCGCCGATCACCAGAGGAAAGCCTTCCCATGCTGAAGACAAAACGAATACATCGGCGGCGCTCATCAGTTCCGGGATGTCCCGCCGATACCCGAGAAACCGTATTCTTTCCACGATGCCGAGCTGTCGCGCGATCACCTCCAGTTCCTGCTGCCCTTTCCCGTCGCTCGCGATCCACAGCACGCAGTCTTCGCGCATGCCGCACAGTCGGGCAAAGGCGTGAAGGAGATTCGGAAAATCCTTTTGCTCGCAAAACCGGCCTGCGGCAAGGAGCACATGCATTTCCTGCGGCGCATCCAGCATCGCGCGCAGCTCTATCCTTGCGGAAGGCCGGAACCGGAACTCGGCGCAGTCGATCCCGTTGAACATCACGATGAGCTTGTGACGAGGCGCCACAGCGCGCCGTATCGAACTTTCGACCGCTTCCCGGCTGACATTGGTCGTCAGATGAGCGAGCCGGTCGGTCAGACGATAGGCCAGCGCCCACAGGGCGGAGCCTTCGTTGGTGTTATGGGCCGAACAAATCAGCCGCGGCATGGGGACGGACAGGCGCAGCATCCGGGCAAAGATATTGGCGTGGACCATGTGGCTATGCACCACGTCCGGCCTGAAGGCAACGAGCAGGCTGCGCGCCTGCCGGTACGCGCGCCGCAGGCTCGACGGCGTCTTGGTCATGCCCAGGGATTCGACCCGCACCGACGGATGCCGTGGCAGCACCAGCAAATTGTCTGTCATTGAGATCAGCAATACGGTGTGGAGGGAGGCGGCAAGGCGGTCGGCGAGGTTGACGACCTGGGACTCGGCGCCTCCCATGCTCAGGCCGGTAATGATCAAGGCGATGTTCATTGCTGCACCCATGAATACGATTCCCTGGACGCCGGCGCAAAATCCTCCAGTCGCGCCGATTGCATGCCGTACCGGTCCTGCAGTACAAGAAAATGCTTGATCACCGATTCGAGCATTGCGAGGTTGCGGTCGGTATCGACGCCGAAGTTGTGGGGATGCCACCAGAGGTGACAGATATCCCCGGCGCGGGCCGCGCTGGTCATGCTCCGCTTGAGACGGTTCAGGCGCAGGGATTCCAGTGCGGCAAGCCGGCGCGACCATGGCCGCATGAAAAGGCTCGCCGGGATATTCACGAGCATGCCGTCTTCTTCCGGATACGCCGTGCGTGACCCGCTGAGGGTTACCCACGAATCGGCAAACCTGGCGCCGCGGCCCGCCAGGCCGCCCGGCACCGAATGCCCGGTGCGGTAAAGCCAGTGATCCGGATTACCGCGATAGACCCGAATGCCGGCGTTACCTGCAACGGCGACGAATTCCTTGATCACCTGGTTGCGCGGAAATGCCATGCTCCGGCACCGAACGCCGAGACCTGCGGCAACCTCGTGCGCGCACCGCAGATCGGCGGCGAACTGTTCCGGCGTCGCGCCTGCCTCGCCGCAGTAGAAATGGCTATAGGTATGCGTTGCCAGTTCCTGTCCGGGTGTGGCAAGTATCCGTTCCACCAGCGGACGGCCGAAAAACAGCTTCGGGTTATCGCGGGCCACGGCGTCCATCTCATAGCTGGAGCGGATATGTGAATAGCCGGGCAACAAGTCCGGCCGCAAAGAGCGCCACTCAGCATGGTCGGCGCACATCACCATGCCTACCGTCGCCCAGGTGGCATGGATGCCATGCCGCCGGAACAGGGAGAGCATCCGCGGAACCGCATCCCATTCGCCTTCGACATGACGCCGGTAAGCCATTGCGTCGGGCAGATCGGTCATTCCCCATAACATCTCGAAATCAAGTGAAATCACAAAACTGGACAAGTATCTCCTCTCGTATCCGGCCATGCCGTCTAGCGTGCATTGCGCGCGGACCAGGATTCGGCGCCGCGGCGGACGCCCGCCTGCCCGTCCCTTGCTTCGTCGAACAGCCGGTCCCATGTTTCGATCACCGCAGGCAGGTTGAACCTGCGTGTCACCGACTCCCTCGCCTGCGCACCGAGCCTGGCCCTCAATGCGGCGTCCCCCATCAGCTTCTCCAGGGCGCAGGCAAGACCGTAGGTATCATTTAGAGGAATCAGCAAGGCGTCCGTACCGTCGCGCGTGATTTCACGCGGCCCGCTCGGGCAGTCGAACGCGATACAAGGCAGGCCCACCGCCATCGCTTCGAGCAGCGCATTCGGAAAGCCCTCGACGCGTGAGGTCATGACAAACCCGTCCGATCGCGCCATTTCTTCCCAAGGGGAGGAAGTGACTCCGGCAAGCATGATCCGCTTCGCAAGACCGAGCGCTTCGATCTGCCGCTCCAGTGCGCCATGCAGACGGCCCTCGCCGAATATGACCAGATCCCATTCCGGCCAGTGCGCCTCGACGGCAGCGAAAACCGCGATCAGAAGATCGAACCGTTTCTCTTCCGAGAGGCGACCGAACGCGACCAGCCGTCGCCGCGCCCGTTCCTCCCCCCGATGCCGGTGCCGGTCCAGCTCTTCCGGAATGGGATTGGGCACGACTTTCAAACTCTTGAGACGGGGAAAAGCAGCCGGGATCTTGTGCGCAACCGCTTCGGTTTGCACCGTGAGCATGCTGGCCTGCGAATAAGCCAGCCTGATCACCCATTGAAGAAATGCCGGCGCAGGCCAGGCCACGGGGTCGGTTCTCTCGCAGGCGATCACGGGCACTCCCAACCGTGTCGCGGCAAGGATCGCCGCGACACTTACTTCCGGAATGAACGACACGACCACGTCCGGTGCTTCGTTGACCAGCACACGGCGCAACGCCGCCAGGCGCTGCAGGCGATTGAACAGTCCTTTGCGGCGGCTGCCGACGAGGTCCGCGAGAAAAACGATGCGCACCTTTTCAGAGACCGGATAGAAACATTTTCCGCCGCCCGAGTATGTCGGCACGATCGTTACGCGATCGCCGCGCGTAGCCCAGGCATTGGCCAAGGTGGCCGCGACGCGTTCGGCGCCGCCCGAATGGAAGTTGCTCAATGTGACCAGTATCTTCATCGGCGCCTTCCTTTCAATATTTGTGTTTGCCGGAAACCAGCGCAAATGCCGCCAGCCAATACGTCATATCGAACATGTTATGCGTGAAGAACGTCATGTAGATATACAGGAAGCACATGGCATGCTGCATATGCCGGTCCCGAAAATATTTGCCTTTCCATAAAATGATTCCCAAGGCTGCCCATACCGCGATGCCGAGCACGCCGTACTCGGCTGCGAGCATGACGAACTGGTTATGCGTGCTGGCCTGCAGCGGCCAGACGCGCGTGGCGCCGCCTCCTGCTCCCAATATCGGATTGCTCAGGAAAAGATCCCAACCCTTTTGCAGCACCAGTGCCCTTTCCTGCGCGCTGTAATCATTCATGTTCGCGTTCAAAAAAAAGTCCAGCCGTTCCTGGAGATTGCCGATGTCGACAATGTCGTGGCGACCGCCCAGATAGGATTCGAAGCCGGCAAGAAGCACAGGCGTGGCAGCAAGCATGGTGAAAAGCACTATTCCGCTCGCGGTGCGGGGAACTATGCGCCACAGCGACAGGTAAATCCACAGCAGCATCCATGCAATGATCGCGGAACGTGTAAACGTCAGCACGATGCCCACGCCCATCAGAAGAAGCATGGGAAGGCGATACCGCCCGAACAACGGACATGCCAGCAGAAAGGCAAGCAGAAGCGATTCGCTCGCGATGTTCGGATTGATGAAAGTAGCGGCGCTCCGGCCCGGTACCGACCCTTCTGTTCCGGGTAAATAAAAAATGCCGGGTGTCAGGAAATCGACGGCGAGCATGAATGGAATGGCCACCGCCAGTATGCGGAATATGAAACTGTATGATTCGGTGCGCAGCGTCGAGACGGCGAACCCGATGCCCGCTGCCATGACCACCTGAAAGATGCGCGTGAAGACCAGTTCGTTTGTAGCCTTGAGCTTGACCACATCGGTCCCGACCGGAGCGCTGAAATAATGGATCAGATTCAAGATCACGACGACAAGCGCCCATACCGCAAAGGGGGAAACAAGATACGCGACCAGAGACTTCGGCTTCAGCAGCACCAGCGGACCCAGCAGCGCGAAGAAAAGATAATAGAAGTACTTCGGCAGCACGCCGCCGTTGATCGCATTGACGTAATTGGGAATATTCAGGAAGACCAGTCCCAGAATCGCGACGACGCTGAGCGCGCCGTACCGCCGCAGCATGCCTTGACCCGGCGTACCGGTTCGCGCGTACAGGAAAACCGGATGTTCAGAGCCGGGCTGCGGCAAGACGGCAGGCGATATGGAATTCATATGTTTCGTTTCTGATCTGCAGCAGGACCCGCGGACAAACGGTCTGCGTATCTTGCATGGTCAATACCCTGCTCGAACAGGATTTCCCACATCCGGGAAATCCGGTCGAATGAAAACCGTTCTCTTGCCTCGGCGGCGCGCGCGGCGAAGCGGTCGATCATGGCCGGATCGCCCATCGTGCGCTCCAGGGCCGCCTCCAGCGCCGCTTCGTCGTCGCGCGGCACCAGCAGGCCATCGATTTCGCTGCGGATGATATCGCGGGGGCCGGCATCGCAATCCACGCTCACCGCCGGCAGGCCGTGGGCCAGCGCTTCGACCAGCGCATTCGGAAATCCTTCCTGGCGGGAGGTCATCGCATACAGGTCCGCCCGTTCATACCACCGCGCGACGTTGCCGACGCGGCCCGGAAGAAAGACCCGGTTTTCGAGCCCTCCGGCATGAATCGCAGTTTCCATGGCGCTGCGCTCGGGGCCTTCTCCGAGGATCACCAGATCCCACGCCGGGTGCCTGGTGCAAAGCGAGGAAAAGGCGTGCAGCAATCTGTCGAACCCTTTTGTCTTGCTCAGCCGTCCGACCGCGAGGAGTATCCGCCGCTCCGGTGCGCACACGGCATCGGGATCGATCCGCGGATGCTGGTCGGGCAGCGGCCAGCATGCGGCGTTGGGAATCACCGGCAGCCGGCGCGCCCGGGAATGGGCGCCGAGCCAGGCCGCGCACTCCCGGGTCTGCGACACTACCGCAAACAACCGCCCGTAAGCGCGCCGGCGGGCGGTTTCCCAGACCGCTCCCAATGGCGAGAGCGGCGGATAAGTGCGCTCCGACCCGATTGCGCACAAGCCGGGCAGGCCCGCTGCAGCCAGCGCCAAAATGACATTGGCGGTAGTCATCATCGCAACGGCGACGTCGGGATGCACTTGCCGCAGGGATGCGCGCACCGCCGCAATCCTCCGGATGTTCCGCAGCGAGCCGGTCAGCGCATCGCCGCTCTCCTGCGCGAGGTTCAGCGCAATCCGCGCTACTCCCGGAGCGAGCTCATAGAAGTCCGCCGCCCGCGGCGCAAGCGTGACGATCGTTACGTCCCAGCCTTTCGCCGTCCAATGGTTCGCCAGACTCGCCGTTACACGCTCTGCCCCGCCGGCGCCGAGGGAATGGATGAAGAACAGCAGCCGCATTCAGATCTCGCTTTTCATTGCATCCTGCCCCCTGGCAAGCTGGTACAGCATGATGAAGGACACGATGTACATTGACGTCGTCGCGACTACGATTCCATTCAGTCCCATGAGAGGAATGAACAGATAATTCCCGCCAAGCTTGACCAGGAAATTGACGCACGCGCCGATTGCGACATACTTGTGCAGTCCCCGGCTCACCAGATAAGACACCATCACCAGGCCAGCGAAATAAAACGGCAGTTGCACGACGGCATAGCGGAGCACTGCCGCAACGGCCATGGAATCCTGCGCCGAGAACGCCCCGCGCTGGAAAATGAGCTTTACCGCAAACGGAGCAAGCCACCAGGCCATGGCGGCGCTGAGAATGCCGAGAATCAGCATCAGGTGCATCCATCGCATGGCGACCTTCCGCACTTGGGCGCCTCCGGATTCCTGGGCTCGCGAAAACACGGGCAGCGTTGCCCGGCTTACGGCGGTGCCGCCCAATCCGAGCAGCAGCGCCATGATCCTGTCCGAGTAGCTCAGCGTGGCAATTGCACCGCTCCCGAGATGCACCGCAAAAAACTGGTCGATGACCGTGATCATGCTTAGCAGCGCCTGGCCGCCGAGCATGATGCCGCAGCTGTGCCAGAACCAGACCCATTGATCCGACTTCCTGGAGAAGCAAGGGGCTTCGATCTCCCGATGCCGCTGCAGCGGGATCGTCAGGCTGATCATATAGAGGATATGGCCGGCCACCGTTCCCCATATCAGCGGCTCGATGCCGCCGTTGGCAAACAGCAGGACCGCGATGATAATCGCCAACGCAGGCACGCCCTCAAGCAGAGTATTGCTGTGCCGCCCTGCAGCAAGCATCCATGCCGAGAAAAGGCTTGTGAGCATGCCCAGCGGCACCAGGATCACAAACGCCGGCACGACACGCATGGCGATATTGACGGTGGCAGGAGGCAATCCTGTCCATGCCGACCGGAGGAACAGGGTAAGGCCCAGCCAGGCCAGCACCCCCAGCAGCAGACCCAACAGCAGCGACACGCCGAACAGTTCGGCGCGAAAGCGCTGCAACTCCGCTGTCGGCTTCTGGAGCATGCGCGCCACCAGCGGGACGAGCGCGCTGGTCAGCAGGCTGAACCACACTGCGGCAGGCCATGCGACAACGTTTGCCACAAAGAGATAGGCGTCCACTTCAATGCCTACCCCATAGCGGTAGGCCACCGCCATTTCCTTCGCAGCCCCCACGAGCTTGCCGAGGAGAACGAACAGCGTGACCCATGCCATGCCCGTGAAGATGGCATGGTGATCCGGATGCGCATCACGCATGCGGATGCTGAATGCGGCCAGTAACTTCACCCCGGTTCCTCGTTCCGGATCGACGCGTGTTCCCGCCGGCCGTCCGATGCGCAAGACACGGAACGGGACAGGGAAATCGGTATGGAGACGAGACCGGTCAAGATGTCGGGGTTCTCCTAGGCGGCGCTTCGTTCTCCGGTGCGACCGCCAGGCGCGAGCGCGGGCGAAATATCCTGACAAGGGCCATATCTTCCAGCGGCGCGGTTACCGCGTTGTACAGTGTACTGGCCACATGCAGCGGGATCGAACGATAGTTCCCCTCCCGGATCAGCGTACCGCCGAATTGGTCCTTGAACCGGTTGACTCCCTGCAATTCCGGATTGTTTGTCCCGACAGCATATCCCCCCATGTCATAAAGCCGGAAGCCCTGCCTCCCGAGAATGCACATGTCATGAAAGTGCAATGCGCGGTTAGCGAACCCGATTACAGACTTGCTGACCGTCTTGTCCGCGGCTCTCAATACCGAGGCGGAATAGAGCAAGCGGGCACGTCCGGTATCGGGGTGGCGCAGGTTGGCATGCATGACCAGCACTTCCCGGTCTTTCGCCGCCGCCGTAATCAGCAGGGACTTCCCGAACTTTTCCAGAAAGTCCGGCGTGAGCCTGAACGCCAAATTCTTTTGCCTTGAAAACGCGTTGAAAAAGTTCGCAAACGCTGCCATGTCCCCGACTTCCTCGAACGATATTCTTTCGCTGTATGCACGTTTGATCTTGCGGCGGGTGCTTGTCGGCAAGCTTGAAAACAGCTTGCTTTCCTCCTTGTCGATATCGATCACCTTGGTAAAGAAGATCTCTCTGACAAATCCAAACCTCCTGCCGGTAGCCTCGCTTTGCCGGTAATCGACGAACTGCACGGCCTTCCATGGATCGACGTCTTTCGAAAACCAGATTGGAATAATCTTCATGCTCTTCAGAAAAAGCGTGCGCTATCGGAGGATGCCGGCAGCGGGATCACATCTTGCCGGCACGAATCGCGGGACGCCTGCGCCGGGGCTCTGTCGGACGCCTGATTCCGGATATACCATGGCATGTCCGCCTCCAGTCCCTGCCTCACCCGGTATACCGGCCCGTAGCCCAGGCGCTGAACGGATTTCCGGATATCAGCCAGCGAATGCCGGATGTCGCCGGCGCGAAAATCGCCATATACAGGCAGCTTCCGATAGTCGATGCCATTGGCCTTGAGCACGCTTTTCAGATGCACGAACAAGCCCTCGAGCGTGGTGGCCTCTCCCACTGCCACGTTATATACTTCGTTCCGGTCGCAGGCAGACGCCATCGCGGCCAGCATGTTGGCCTGAACCGCATTCTCTATGAAGCAGAAATCCCGGCTCGTCGCGCCATCGCCGTTGATGCAGACGTCTTCATCGCGGATCATGGCAGCGATCCACTTCGGGATCACGGCGGCATAGGCGCCATCCGGATCCTGCCGCTTTCCGAACACATTGAAGTAACGCAGGCCGATGGTCCTGAAGCCATGGCACCGGTGGAATACGTCGGCGTAGAGTTCGTTCACATACTTCGTGACCGCATAGGGCGATAGCGGCCGGCCGATGCGGTTTTCGACCTTCGGCAGGCCCGGATGATCGCCGTAGGTCGAACTCGACGCGGCATACACGAACGATTTCAATCCGGCATCCTTCGCCGCAACCAGCATGTTCAGGAAGCCGCCAATGTTGACGCCGTTGGTCGCGACAGGATCCTCGATCGAACGCGGCACCGAACCCAGTGCGGCCTGGTGCAGCACGTAATCGATGCCCATGACCGCTTCGCGGCAGGCGCACAGATCGCGTATGTCGCCCTGGATGAAACGGAACCGCTGCCATTGTCCGGGACTCACAAGCTCCTTCACTTCGTCAAGGTTGTGGCGGTAACCGGTCGATAGATTATCCAGCCCGACCACGGTCTGGTCGAGCAGCAGCAGCGTCTCCAGCAGGTTGGAGCCGATGAATCCCGCGCATCCGGTAACCAGCCATGCTTTCGGCTTGTCGCGCAGCTGCTTCCTGATCTGGTCGTAATTCGTCATGTTTGCGTCTCCGTTCGGTTGATCCGAGGCCTGTTAGAGCCGCAGGTCCGATTCGTTCTTCGGCAGAACATATTTGAGGTCGAACAGCACATGCGATTTCTTGCCGAGGCTGTGCAGCCTCGCCGCCCCCATTTCCCTGAACTCGCTGTGCGCGACGGCGATGATGATGGCGTCGTACTTTCCCGGCTCCAGCTCGCGGATCGGCGTAATGCCATACTCGTGCTGCGCGCCTTCCGCGCTCACCCATGGATCGTAAACATCGATATTGACGTTGTATCTCTTCAGCCCGTTGATACTGTCCATAACCCGGGTATTGCGCAGGTCCGGGCAGTTTTCCTTGAACGCAAGGCCCATGACGAGGATATTCGCGTCTTCGACTTGTATGCGGCGCTTCAGCATCTGCTTGATCAACTGTCCGACGACGTAGCCACCCATGTTGTCGTTGATGCGCCGGCCGGCGAGGATGACCTGGGGATGGTAGCCCAGGCCTTCGGCCGCATGCGTAAGGTAATACGGATCGACACCGATGCAATGTCCGCCTACCAGCCCCGGACGAAACGGCAGAAAATTCCACTTCGTGCCGGCGGCCTGCAATACGTCTTCGGTGTCGACGCCCATCTTTTTGAAGATGATGGCGAGCTCGTTCATCAGAGCGATATTGAGATCCCGTTGCGTATTCTCGATCACCTTGGCCGCTTCCGCGACCTTGATGGTCGGCGCTTTATGCGTCCCGGCCGGGATGATGCTGGCATACAGGGAATCGACGAAATCCGCGATTCCCGGGGTCGATCCCGACGTCACTTTGATGACGGTCGAAAGCCTGTGCTCCTTGTCGCCGGGATTGATCCGCTCCGGGCTATAGCCGGCAAAAAAGTCCCGGTTGAACTTCAGTCCGGATACCCGTTCTATGACCGGAACGCAATATTCTTCCGTCGCGCCGGGATAGACGGTCGATTCGTAAATGACGACATCGCCCTTCTTTATCACCCGGCCCACGGTTTCGGAAGCCTTTCTCAACGGAGTCAGGTCCGGCTGCTTGTATTCATCGATCGGCGTCGGCACCGTGACGATATAGACGGTGGCGCGGCGAAGATCATCCGGATCGGTCGAGTAAGTGAGCCGCCCGGACAGCGGCAAGTCGTCGCTGTGCACCTCGAGGGTGACATCCACTCCCCTGCGCAGCTCGGACACGCGCCGCTGGCTGATGTCATAGCCGAGCGTCGGATATTTCTTGCCGAACTCCACTGCAAGCGGCAAGCCTACATATCCCAACCCTATCACCGCTATGCTGGTATTCTTCGAAATTTTCATGGCCACTCTCAGTCTCGCTCCTTCTGACTTGGTGCAAATTTTTTCCGCCGGGCCGCCGGACACGCTACCGCCCTTGGATTACAGGTGCATTCCAATGCCCGCCTTCCCGACAGTTGAAGAAGCATGCCTGCCCGGGGGACCGGCACGCTTTCGGTTCCGCTATGCCGCCCTGCGCAGCATGTCGATTGCAATCATTAATTTCTGCGGCTGACTCATCAGCTCCACTAACACCACTGCTCGCGCATCGCCATCCGCAGCCTGGTAAATTCCCTGCAGCCCCGCCAGCGGACCTGATGCAATGGCGACGCTTTCGCCGGGCTCGAACAGGCGCCGGCGCATGGCAGGCGGAACGCTTCGCAGCGCGTCGACCCAGTCGTCCGGCAATGTGGCGTAGCGGCCGCCGAACGCGACCAGGCCGCTGACGCCGCGCGTGCTGCGCACTGCCCTCCAGTTGCTTGTCGAGGCATTGAGCCGAATGAACAGGTAGCGAAAAAACAGCGGCTCGCTGCGAGCTTCACGTTTGCCGCGGCGCATCGTCTCCGCCAGCGCAGTCGGCAGGAAACAGGTATGGCCCTGGTTTTCCAGTTGCTCCAATGCCCGAAACTCCTGCCTGACCTTGGTATGCACCGCATACCATGACGTCCGCTCGGAAAAAGATGGATTGCTCATGCGGTCTTGGCCCTTTGTTCGGACTGAAGACCGAGGATGACCGCCGGATTCAGGGACCAGCA
>JAQGLW010000098.1 GCA_028292665.1 Herminiimonas sp. | reverse complement strand
ACGACTCCATGACGAATAATATTCATCGATGGAACCGCTTCACTCAGGCTTCAAAGCCGAGCTATGTACTACTTCAGCAATTTTACTGTGCGTTACTTCGACGAACTGCCGGTCGAACCGGATCCGCTGCTGCCCGAGGAGCCGGAAGAGCCGCTGCTGCCTGGCGTGCTGCTGCCGGTCGAACCAGAGGTGCCGCTGCTGCCGGAAGAACCTGAGGTGCCGCTGCTGCCGGACGAGCCTGAGGTGCCACTGCCGCCGGACGAGCCCGACATACCGCCGCCGCCGGGAGCCCGGCGATCGCATCCGGTGACAAACAATGCGCCCAATAACGTGATAGCCAACACGGTTTTAGAGGTCTTGGAAATTGCATTCATCGTATTATTCCTTTCAGTAGCAGATTAAGTTTAGTGAGCATTTTCTGGCGACATTATTCGCATAAATCTTGCTGACTTCATGCACATGAATCTTCCTTGAAAGAATCTCTCGGAAGAAATTACTTCGTGGTTCCCGACGTACCGGAACCTGACGTTCCCGAGCCCGGTGTAGAAGGCGTAGGGCTAGCCGTACCCGAGCCTGACGTGCCGGCGCCGGATGAGGATGATCCTGAGCTCGATGTATCGGCGCCGGTTGAACCGGAGCTTGAACTGCCGGTGCTTGGCGGCGTGCTTGGCGGCGTGCTTGGCGACGTGCTCGACGAACCGGCGCCTGAACTGCCCGTGCTTGGCGATGTACTCGACGAGCTGGAGTCTGAACTGCCCGTGCTCGGCGGTGTGCTTGGCGAAGCGGTGCTTGGCGATGTGCTCGACGAACCGGAACCGGTTGAACCGGAGGAACTACCGGCTTGATCACCCGATTTTCCGCAACCGGCAAACATTACGCTCAAGACACCTGCAGTCAGTATGATTTTTGAAGTACTTAATATTGATTTCATTATTGTTCCTTTCATAAAAATAGTTAGCCCAATTCCTTGACTTCGTCATTCGAGATAAGTTTCACAACTATCCTCCATAATCAAATTAATAACGACGCACTTTTTGTGCCAGCAATATGGAGTCCCGGCAAGGACGGCGCTCAACTTACTCGACGGCACTTTGAAACTTTTTCCTTGTCGATTAAAAACCGATGCAGGGGAAAATCGTCTCAGAAAAACCTGCGGAAATATTTTCCTTCATCCGAGATCAAGGGCTGATTGACGTAAATCGACATCGTGCCGAACTTCGGCTATATGCTTTAAGGAAGCGATTTTGTATTTTTCATGTCGACAATCCCGTATATTTATTTCGCAGGCGGACCGATGAAGCAGCAACATTTCAAATCGCTCCCCTGTCGATCGAGCAGCGGCAGACTCTTCATGCAAATCTTCTTCTTTGAAGATGCATTGAATTTGCACAATTCAGTCATGCATCATTCATATGAAAATAGTGAGGCGCCCGAAATTCCTGTTACCACATCAGGTACGCTGAATTCAATGCACCAACCCGATAATGAATCGATCCGGAATGGCACTCGATAAATCCCTTAAACGCTTCGGCATGCTGTACGGATCGTCACCGGTGATGGAACGGCTTTATCAGCAACTCGACAAAGTTGCGATAACGGACGCCACGGTATTGCTCGCAGGCGAAAGCGGAACGGGAAAGGAATTGATAGCACAGACGATCCATCAGACCAGCCGCCGCTCCAAAGAAACGTTTATTGCAGTCAATTGCGGCGCCATTCCGGCGCATTTGATAGAGGCTGCCTTATTCGGCCATGAAAAAGGCAGCTTCACCGGCGCTGCCCGTCAACATGTCGGTTACTTCGAACACGCTTCGCGCGGCACATTGTTTCTCGATGAAATTACCGAGATGCCGACCGACATGCAGGTCAAGCTGCTGCGCGTGCTGGAATCGGGAATGTTTTTGCGTGTCGGCGGCAGCGATGAAGTAAAAGTCGATGTCCGGCTGATCGCAGCGACCAACCGGGATCTCGAAGCGGCCGTCAAACAAGGCAGTCTGCGCGAGGACTTGATGTATCGGCTCGCCGTCTTTCCGATCAGGGTGCCGCCGTTGCGCGAACGCAATGGCGACATCGAATTGCTGGCACAGCATTTTCTGCAAATCCTGAATGCCAAGGACAACACGAAAAAAACATTTTCAAGAAATTCGATGGAAATGATTCGCTCTTATACCTGGCCCGGCAATGTGAGGGAATTGAAGAACGTCGTGCACCGGGCATTCATCCTGTCAAGCGATACACTGGTGATTGAAGAGCATCTTTCGGATATATCCGCTCGCAAGCCGACCCTGCATGAAGGTTTTCTGAATTTTTCCGTCGGTACGCCGCTGGCCGATGCGCAACGGGAAATCATTCTGGCGACGCTCAAACATTTCAGCGGCAACAAACGGCTGACCGCGGAAGCGTTGGGAATCAGTCTCAAGACTTTGTACAACAGACTGAAAGATTATTAGGCGCTCCAGGATAGCCGCCTGCATGTCTTGCCGGATAAGAATTACACGAAATGGTCAAATTTACGCAGAGCGAATTTGACCGTACTGCGGATATTTCTCGAAGGAATTTCATAACGGCGGAATAAATGGCGGTGCAGACGGTTTACAGCTGCAATCGAGATTACGCCGCCAGCGGTTGCATGCGAGCCAGCGCTTCCAGCAGCAAGGCCGGGTCGCCCGCAGCGAGTTTTTTCGAATCCGACAGCGACTGCCGGAATGCGCGCGCGCCGGGAATTCCGGCCATCAGGCCCAGCATATGGCGCGTGACGCTGTTGAGTTTCAAGCCGCCGCCGGCACCGTCTTTGCCGTAACGTTCCAGCTGTGAGCGAATATACGGCAGCATCGCTCCGATTATTTCGGCGCGCGATTTCACAGCCGTGCAGTCATCGTAGTAACGCGCATCGAACGAGGCCATCAAATAAGGATTATGGTAAGCCTCGCGGCCGATCATTACGCCATCGACATGCGGCAGATGGGCATCGATGTCCGCCAGCGTCCTGATGCCGCCGTTGATGACGATTTCGAGCTGCGGAAAGTCGCGTTTGAGCTGATAGGCGAAATCGTATCGCAGCGGCGGAATCTCGCGGTTCTCCTTGGGGCTCAATCCCTTCAGGATCGCATTGCGCGCATGGACGATGAATGTGCCGCAGCCCGCCTGCGCCACAGTGCCGACGAAATCGCGGACAAAATCATAGGATTCGGTTTTATCGATACCGATGCGGTGCTTGACCGTTACAGCGATCGACACTGCATCGCGCATCGCCTTGACGCAATCGGCGACCAAGCCGGATTCCGCCATCAGGCAGGCGCCGAACGCGCCTTTCTGCACGCGTTCCGACGGGCAACCGCAATTCAGGTTGATCTCGTCGTATCCCCATTGTTCGCCGAGCCTGGCGCATTTCGCCAGATCGTCCGGTTCGCTGCCCCCCAATTGCAATGCAACCGGATGCTCCTGCCCGCTGAAATCGAGATGCCGTGCGACATCGCCGTGCAGCAGCGCGCCGGTCGTTACCATTTCAGTGTACAGCCAGGCATGGCGCGTAATTTGCCGGTGGAAAGCGCGGCAATGGCGATCCGTCCAATCCATCATCGGGGCTACGGATATTCTGCGGCCTCGGTGAGCACTGGTGCTCACCGGATTTTCATCGGGGAAAGCGTTATTTTCCATCATTGCAGGATTCATTTGGATCCACGATTTTACCCGTGTTTTCACTTCTGATTGCCACAACTCTGCGACGGTTCGCCGGCTTCCCATCCGAGTCGCGAAGCTTCGACAAAAATCGGATGCACCAAAATGGACTGCGAAAACCGAGGCCGATGTGATAGCGTTAAAGCATCATGACATCCGGGTTGTTGCCAAGACAATGCTTGATTAACTGCGGGCTTCGCGCCGCGTCTGCCGCTACAACGGCGGTCCGGAAACAGGCGAGCATGCCGCACCAATTTCGTGCTCCGCCCTGACGCTCCATCCGTCCGGACCACGTTCGCACATATGGATATTGATGAAATGAGTTCCAGGAGATCTTACAGTTCGGCTGTCATGACTCGACTGAAGCAGGCGGTTGGCGAACGAGTGCCGAACAGTTGGCGGCGTCGCGCACATGGCTTATGAAGCGCTCGACCACCGGCAGCGCCTGCTTATTCCAGATAAGGCTCGTCTCGCTGATCAGTGGCACGCCTTGCACATGCCGGTATACCACTCCCGGGCGCTGCAATCGGGTCAAGGCCTCCGGCACCCATGCAACGCCCATCCCGGCGGACACAAGGCTGACGATTGTCTGCATCTGAATCGCCTCCTGCCCGAAGTGAGGCGTTATGCCGTTCACCCGGTAAAAAGACAGCACGGAGTCGAACAGGGAAGGCGCAATGTTGCGGGGAAAGATCACCAGCGGGTCCGATGCGATGTCTTCGAACCGCAGCGTGTGTCCGGTCGCGGCGGCCGCATGATCGATCGGAAGCGCGAGCACCATGGGCTCGGCGAGTACGGTCAGCGTCTCGAAACCCAGCGGCGCCGCCCCCGGCGCATGCACGACGAACCCGGCATCCACTTCGTCCGCGCCGAACGCAGCGAGTTGCACGTCGAGCGTGGCCTCGCGCAACTGGAGACTGACGTCGGGATTGCTTTCGCGGAATCCACCCAGCAAATTGGGCAGCGGCCCGTACGCGACAGTCGATACAAAAGCGAGGCGCAGGTGCCCTGTGAGTCCCTCCGCAGCGGCCTTCACCGCGCGTGGCAGGTCGTCCGCGGCGCGCAAGAGACGCCGCGCGCGCACGAGCAGTGCTTCGCCGCCCGGCGTCAACGCCACCGATCTCTTGCTGCGTTCAAATAATCGCACTTCGAGCGCCGCTTCAAGACCGTGCACCGCCTGGGTCAGCGGCGGCTGCGTCATGTGCAGCCGCCGCGCAGCGCGTCCGAAGTGCAATTCTTCGGCCACCGCGACGAACTGCCGCAGTTGACGTAGATCTATCATCGATACACTCCATGAATCAGATGCCACAGTTAAATATATTGGACGCAAGTAACTTTAGCTTCAATACTGCCAGCAAGTTCAGGCGACTGCAATGATATTCAATCGCCGCTCGAAATAGCATCACGGAAAACATCGCGCGCCAAACCGCTCCAGGTGCGACATCATCAGCCTGGCAAGAGAAATCTTGCCAGGCTGACGGTCGGAGCGGCGAACGTCCCCGGACGATCACGCAGTGTCCTTCGTGAAGCAGCCGCTTGAACGAAATACGGTGCGCCGCCAAGCGGCTCGCATCGGCCGTTACGTCAATTTCGCTAATCTTTCAGGAGCATTACGATGTCCGGATTTCCTAAAACCACAGCCTCCCGCCGCCGCGCATTTTCCGCCCTGCTGCTGCCTTTCATCCTATGGACTGCCGTCGGCAGCGCCCATAGCGCCACGCTGGAGGAGATCAAGAAGCGCGGTTACATTGTCGTTGCAACCGAAGACGACTACCGGCCGTTCGAGTTCGTCAAGGATGGCAAGCCCACCGGCTTCGATAACGAAATGGTCGATGCGCTGGAGAAGTACGCGCCGTTCAAGATTCGCCATGAGATTCTGCCCTTTACCGGGATCCTTGCGGGCGTGGCCACGGGCAAATACGACATCGCAATTACCGGCGCCGTCATCACCAAGGAACGCATACAGTCGCTCGATTTCGCCAGCCCGATTGCCGATGCCACGGACTACTACGTCAAGCGCAAGAACGATTCCATCAAGTCGATCAAGGACTTGAGCGGTAAAACGGTGGGCGTCCAGGCCGGCAGCGCCCAGCTGGATCATCTGTCCCAACTTCAGGCGGCGATCGAGAAGGAAGGCGGCAAGATGGGCAAGATCGTCCAGTACACCTCCTATCCCGAAGCCTATCAGGATCTGGCGCTCGGCCGCACCGACTACGTCGTCAATACCATCATCAGCCTGACGGCGCTGGTGAACGAAAAGCCGGCGGTGTTCGCGCTGGGGCAGCCTGTCGCCGCCAAGTCGGTCGCCGCCTGGTCGGTCAAGAAAGGCAATGCCGACCTGCTCGCGTACATTAACGGCTTCATCGCCAAGCAGAAGGCCAACGGCACGGTGCCTGCGCTGCAGAAGAAGTGGTTCGGCCAAGCCTTCGACCTGCCGGTGTCGTTCACGCCCGAGTTCTGATCGCGGCATGAGTTCTGCGGACATACTGTCGATCTTCAGCGGAGCGCTGACCACGCTCCTGCTGTCGGCTGCCGGTATCGCGCTGGGCCTTCCCATCGGACTGGGGATGGCATTGCTGCGCTGGGCGCGGGTGCCTGCGGCCGCGCCGATCGTCGCGGTCTACGTAAGCCTGCTGCGGGCCTCGCCGCTGGTGACTCTGCTGCTCCTGCTGTTCTACGGGTTGCCCAACGTGGGCATCGAGGTGGGCCCGATAACCGCCGGCGTGCTGGCGCTCACGATGAATACCTCGGCCTTCAACTGCGAGGTCTGGCGTGCCGCATTGATGGCCTTTCCGAAGGAGCAGATCGAGGCCGCGCAGTCGGTGGGCATGCGGCGCGGACTGCTGTTCCGGCGCATCGTGCTGCCGCAGATCGCACGCACCAGCCTGCCCGGGCTTGTCAACGAAATGACGCAGCTGATCAAGGTGACGCCAGTGCTCGCCGTGGTCGGCGTGGTCGAAATCACGCGCGCCGCGGTGCGCATCGGCGCATACACCTACGAGCCGCTGCCGCCGTTGTTCGTTGCCATCGCAATCTACGTGCCCATCGTGTACGCCCTGGTCAGCGCGCAGCGCTGGATCGAGCGTCGGCGGGCGCGCCTGGAGGTGCCGACGTGATCCACGATTTCGGCATCGTCTGGTCGGAACGCAGCCTGTTGCTGTCGGGCCTGGCGAACACCATGCTGCTGTCGGTGTTGGCCGGGCTCTGCGCGCTGGCGCTCGGGGTCTTGCTCTCCACGCTGCTGATGCACCGCGCACGCTTCCTAGCTCAGGCGGCGCAAGTGTTCGTCGATGCCGCGCGCTGCACGCCGTTTCTGCTATTTGTGTACATCGTCTACTACGGATTGCCGTCGGTAGGAGTGCGCTTCGACAATTGGGGCGCAGGTCTCGCAGCGCTGATCGTCTACCACACCGCCTACATGGCCGAGATCCTGCGCGGCGCCTGGATGGCGCAACCGCGCGAGCCGATCGAAGCGGGCCAGGCCTTCGGCTATATCGGACTGAAACTGTTTCGCCGCATCGTGTTGCCGCCGCTGGCGCTGGCATCCGCGCCGGTGGTGGGGAACCAGATCATCCAGATCATCAAGGACAGCGCCTTCCTTACCATCATTGCACTACCCGAGCTCACCAATGCCGCAAGCTCGATCCAGTCTCGACGCTACGTGCCCTTCGCGTCCTTCATCGTCGCCATGCTGCTGTACTGGGCGCTGTGCCTGGTCGTGGAAGCCGGCGTGTCGACGGTCGGCCGCATGGCGGAGGCGCGCCGATGAACATAACGGTTTCCCCTATGGCCCCAGACAACATCAAACCCGCCCTGAACGTCATCGGACTGTCCAAGAGCTTTGGCCCCTTGCACGTACTCGAAGACGTCAGCTTCAGCGTTGCATCCGGCGAGACTGTGTGCCTGCTCGGGCCGTCGGGCTCGGGCAAGTCAACGCTACTGCGCTGCATTAACTGGCTCGAGCGGCCCGACGCAGGGCGCATCCTGCTCAATGGCCAGCAGGTCGGAATCTCCAAAGGCGGCGTGGTCATGAGCGACCGCGAGCTGGCCGTGATGCGCATGCGCATCGGCATGGTGTTCCAGCACTTCGCGCTGTGGCCGCATTTGACCGTTTTGCAAAACGTGATGGAGGCGCCGGTACATGTCCAGCGCCGCCCGAAGGACGAGGTGCGCGCCGAGGCCGAGGCGTTGCTGCGCCGTGTAGGCATGTACGAAAAACGCGATGCCTTCCCTGCGCGCCTTTCCGGCGGCCAGAAGCAGCGTATCGGCATCGCACGCGCGCTTGCGATGAAGCCGGCGCTGCTGCTCTTCGACGAACCAACCAGCGCCCTCGATCCGGAACTCGTCGGCGAGGTGCTGGCCGTGATGCGCGACCTCGCACGCGATGGCATGACCATGGTCGTCGTCACGCATGAGATGGCCTTTGCCCGCGAGGCTGCGAGCCGCATTGTCTTCATGGACCGGGGCGTGGTCGTCGAGACCGGCGATCCCGAGGCTTTCTTCTCCGCTCCGACGACAGAGCGTGCGCGCCAGTTCCTGCTGCGCTACGCCGGCGGCCCGGCCCGCGACCCTGCGACCTGAACGCCGGACAGATCACTCATCGGCCCGACTTTAATCCTGAACCGACAAACACACTCAAGGAGCTGTTGAAATGAGCATCGAATCCACATCGCCCGCGACCGAGCGGCAAGCGCATCGCGCCCGCTACGAGGCGCTGCGTGCCGCAGGCCAAGGTGAAGCCGCGCGCGCCTTGCCGCCGCTGACCGATCGCAGACACACCCTGCCGGACGACGCCGTGCTGCACCGCGAACATCTGCCCGGGGGCTGGTACTGGAGCACGCGGCTGGCGCGCGGCGAAGCGCTGCGCATCGTCAACACCGCGGGCACGTCGGCGGTCTCGATGATTGCGTGGTGTGAGGCAGATACGTCGGAGCGATTGAACACGGCCGACACGATGAAGGTGCAATGGAGCACCGGACTGCGCAAGGGCCGCATTCTCTATACCGAAATGGGACGCGTGGCGTTTTCAATTATCGAAGACACCTCAGGTGCGCACGACCCGCTCGTCGGCCCGACGACGAAAGCGTCGATGGCGGCCGCCCTCGGCTCCGGCGCTTCACGCAACTCGCGCGATAACTTTCTCGCTGCGGCTGCCAAACTCGGCCTTTCGCGTCGAGACGTTCCGCTTTGCGTGAGCTTTTTTGCTCCGGTAGGCATCGCCGCAGACGGCCGCTTCGTCTGGCATTCCGGGCAACGCGTGGCTGGCGACTTCGTCGACCTTCGCGCCGAAATGGATCTCTGGGTCGTACTTTCCAATGCGGGCCATCCGCTCGATCCGGAGCTGTGCGCGCTGCCGGCGCCTGTCGATGTGCTGCGCTTTTCGGCGCCGCCGCCCGACGGCGACGATCCATGCCGCCGTGCCTGCATCGAGGCCGAGCGCGCGTTCGAGTTAACTGAGCGGCATGTGCGCCGCGGGAGCAAGTGATGAACATAAAATTCGACATTACCGATGCGCTGCTTGATGTGGTGATTCCTGCCCGCACACCCTGGTCGCACGTGCTGCGCCGCGGACAGACGATGCGCCTGATCGACATAGAGGGCCAGCAGGCGGTGGACGCCCTTTTCTACGCGGCGAACGACACCGCTCAGCGCTACAGCGCGCAGGACACGGTGCGCGAACAGGGGTCGGCGTACGTCGGGCTGGGTACGCGCCTGATCTCGAACGAGGGTCTCGTGATGGCGCGCATCGTGGGTGACAGTTCGGGCCGGCACGACACCCTGGCCGGCTGCTGTTCCTGCGAAAGCAACGCGGTGCGATTCGGCGAAGCCACCCGGTACCAGCATGCATGCAGAGAAAACTTCGTGCTCGAAGTCGGCCGCTATGGAATGACCAAGCGCGACATCGTGCCCAATGTCAATTTCTTCATGAACGTGCCGATCGACGAGACCGGCAATTTCGCCGTACTCGACGGCATCTCTCCACCCGGCAGCCATATAGATATGGTGGCGGAGATGGACTTGCTCTGCGTTTTCTCGAATTGCCCGCAGATCAACAATCCTTCCAACGACTTCAATCCCACACCGGTACGCGTACTGATCTGGGACGGGGCGCCCCAACCCGCGTGAGAAACGCGCACCGGCATCCTTTGTCTACGTTGCATTGCGGGCCGGCCGGCGGCCAGCCCGCAATGCAGCCAAGTCATCCACAAAGCCACGCATCCGACCATGATTAAACTGTACTATTTGTACTATTGGCCGACACCAAACGGCCGCAAGATTACCCTGTTCCTCGAAGAAACCGATACCGGCATAATCCGCGATCGGCGTGAGGCCGCAGCATGATTCCTTCGAAGCTCAACGAACTCGGCGCCTGGCAGGCCGCCGCGCTCCTCGCGCGGCGTGAACTGCGCGCTGCCGATCTGGTGCGCGCCTGTCTCGACCGCGTAGCCGAACGCGACGGTGAGGTTCACGCCTTCGCGCACATCGATCCCGACACCGCGCTGGCGCAGGCGCGCTCGCTCGACGCCGGGCCGCTACGTGGGCCGCTGCACGGATTGCCGCTCGGTGTGAAGGATCTGTTTGACACCGCCGACTTGCCCACCGGCTACGGTTCGCCGATCTACGCCGGGTACCGCCCGGTTGCCGACGCGGCCGCGGTTGCGCTGTGCCGCGAGGCGGGTGCGCTGGTGCTGGGCAAGACCGTCACCACCGAGTTCGCCTACTTCCACCCCGGGCTCACGCGCAATCCCCACGACCTTATGCACACGCCGGGCGGCTCGTCGAGCGGCTCGGCCGCTGCCGTCGCCGACCGCATGCTGCCGCTGGCGCTGGGCACGCAAACGGCCGGCTCGATCATCCGCCCGGCGGCCTACTGCGGCGTAGTCGGTTACAAGCCGAGCTGGGGTCGCGTGCCGCGTGCCGGAGTGAAGAGCCTGTCGGAGACGCTCGATACGGTCGGCGGCTTCGGGCGCAGCGTGCGTGACGCGGCGTTGCTCGGCTCGGTGCTCATCGGCGACGCGAGGCTGCGCGAGGAGTTCGCTGCTGGGGCGCTGCGCATCGGCCTGTGCCGCACCCCCGAGTGGCCGCAGGCCGATGCGGACACACAGCACGCCTGGGCCGAGGCAACGGCCGCGCTGGCGCCGCACGCCGTGGCCATGTCCGATGTCGTGCTGCCCGATGACCTGCCCGACCTGGTGGCGTTGCAGAAGGCGGTGATGGCCTTTGAGATGTCTCGTGCGTTGAGCCACGAACGGCTGCATCATCGCGACCGCCTGAGCCCCCGCCTGCGTGCGCTTCTGGACGATGGTATCGCGATCCCGGGTGCCGAACATGCGGCCGGCCTGGCGCGCACGGAAGCGGCGAAGCGGCGCATCGATGCCTTGTTTGATCAGTTCGACGTGCTGCTGGCGCCGAGCGCCACCGGCGAAGCCCCGGTCGGCCTGGGCGCCACCGGTGATCCGCTGTTCTGCCGCAGCTGGACCTTGCTCGGGCTGCCCTGCGTGCACCTGCCGTTTGCACGCGGCAGCCACGGCCTGCCGGTTGGCCTGCAGCTGGTGGGTCGCTGGGGCGAGGACCACCGCCTGCTCGCCAATGCGCAATGGGTTCACGAAAGGCTCACGCGATGACCGGCTATCGACTATCGGCCTGTACGCAAGACCTGATTCCGGTGAGTGCGCATGGTCGCCCTCCGCATTTCGTTGAGCATGCCGTTCACGCCTGGTCAGTTCCTCCCCTACACAATGGAAGCCATTAAATGCACGTTCATCTCGAAAATTCGACATCGAAGCCTCGGCCTTTCTGGCTGACTCCCGAACTCATTGAAGCCGCGCGGCTCAGCAATCCCGAGCTGGAAGGCGAGGTGCGCTTTACGGTCAATAACGATCTCGAAGAAATCGACCAGAGGCTGTCGACCGCGACCGTACTCGTTACCTCTTCCGGTGTAATCAGCCACCCGCGTTTTCCGCGCCGGACGTTGACCGATGCTGCCCCGCGACTCAAATTCATTCATCTGATCGACGCAGGCGTGGAAGATGTGATGCCGCTGGACTGGTTGCCGCCGAACGTGCAGTTGACCAACAATAGCGGCGTGCATGTCGACAAAGCGCGCGAGTTTCTCATGATGGCCTTGCTGGCGCTCAATTCACGCCTCCCCGAAATTATCTGGAATCAGCGGCACGCACGCTGGGACCAGATTTTCACGCCGCTCATCCGGGGCAAGTCTCTGGTCGTAATCGGACTCGGCGACTTGGGACAAGCCGCGGTGGCCGCAGGACAGACCCTCGGGCTAAGAATTTTTGGCGTACGGCGTTCCGGAAAAAGCGTACCCGGCGTCGAGCAAGTCTATCTCCCAAGCCAGTTGCACGATGCGCTCGAGCGGGCCGACTTTATCGTAATCGCCACCCCGCTCACTCCCGAAACCCGGGACCTCGTCGACCGCGCGGCGCTCGAAGCCGCCAAGCCGGGGGCCGGACTGATCAATGTCGGCCGGGCCGGCGTTCTGGATCACCACGCGCTCGTCGAGCTTCTCAAGAAAGGCCATCTGAGCAACGCGATACTGGACGTGCTGCCGAGCGAACCCCTGCCGCCCCCGTCGGATCTGTGGTCCGCGCCCAATCTGATTATCAATCCGCACGTCGGCGCGGACGATCCCACCAGCTACATGACCGAAACCATGAGGTTGGTTTTCGGGAATTTGCATCGCCACCTTGCGGGCCGCCCGCTGGAAAACCTGGTGGATCCGGGAAGGGGATACTAGCGATTTCCGCATCAAAAAACGAAGCGGTTTCACATCGCTCGGTACACAACTTTGAAGATCGATTTGCGTGAACCTGTCTGTACACTTGGCCTTCGGGCCATTTTTTTGTCTATCGAAAAGACTTGCCGGTTGATAACGACTGCCGCAAAACGATCTGAATCATGATTTTTTCGGCACCGGCGATTCATTCGGTCCAGTCCATCATCGGCGCCACGGAAAAGCGGCGGGCGGGTAATTTGGCGAGGATCAAAGGAAAACGCCGTAATCAAACCAATATCGTACCGGGACGGACTTTTATCCGGGAATCGGCGAAAACTGGTTCTACCGCTGTGGCGGCAAACGTACTACCATGACAAGAATCGACCGGAACCATTCATTATCCGAAAGGAACATGACAGCATGTCCAATACTCTCAATACCGATCATTTCTGGATGCCGTTTACCGCCAATCGGCAATTCAAGGCCGAACCGCGCATGCTGGTGTCGGCATCCGGCATGTATTACATCTCGAGCGACGGACGCCGGATTCTGGATGGCACCTCCGGCCTGTGGTGCGTCAATGCCGGCCATTGCCATCCCAAGATCGTCGCCGCAATCCAGCAGCAGGCAGCCGCGATGGATTATGCGCCGGCCTTTCAAATGGGACATCCGAAGGTATTCGAGGCGGCCAGCGCGCTGGTATCGATTGCACCGGAAGGCTTGAATCGGGTTTTTTTCTGCAACGACGGTTCGGAAGCAGTTGATTCGGCGCTGAAAATCGCGCTCGCCTATCATCGCGTGCGCGGCGACGGCCTGAAGACACGCTTGATCGGACGCGAACGCGGTTATCACGGCGTCGGTTTCGGCGGCATCTCCGTCGGCGGCATCGCGGGCAACCGCAAGCATTTTGGCACGACCCTGGCCGGCGTCGATCACTTGCGCCATCCGCTCGACATCGCAAAAAATGCATTCTCGCGCGGCCTGCCCGAACACGGCGCCGAAATGGCCGACGAACTCGAGCAACGTTTGCTGACGCTGCACGACCCGGCGACCGTTGCCGCCGTCATCGTCGAGCCGGTCCAGGGCTCTACCGGCGTGATCCTGCCGCCCAAGGGCTACCTGCAAAAGCTGCGCGCCATTTGCGACAAGTACGGCATCCTGCTGATTTTCGACGAAGTCATCACCGGCTTCGGCCGTCTCGGCGCGCCGTTCGCGGCCGACTATTTCGGCGTCGTACCGGACATGATCGTCTGCGCCAAGGGACTGACCAATGCATCGGTGCCGATGGGCGCGGTGATCGTGCGTCAGGATATCCATGACACGTTCATGGATGCCGCGCCGGAAAACGCAATCGAGTTCTTCCACGGCTATACCTATACCGGACATCCGCTCGCATCCGCCGCGGTGCTGGCGGCAATCGATGTGTACAAAAGCGAGCAGCTATTCGAACGTGCCGCCGGCATGGCGCCCTATTTCGAAGATGCGGCGCACAGCCTGCGCGGATTGCCTTATGTAAAGGACGTGCGCAATCTCGGCCTGATATGCGGAATCGAGCTTGAAAGCGTGCCCGGCAAACCAACTGCGCGCGCATTCGATGTGTTTCTCAAATGCTTCTGGGACAAGGGTGTATTGATCCGCACCACCGGCGACATCATTGCACTGTCTCCGCCGTTGATCATCAACAAGATGCAGATCGATCAGTTGTTCGGCGGAATTGCAGACATCCTCAAGGCGCAAAAAGCCGTGCCGGAAAACCAGTCGGCGAGCCGGTTGATGCCGGTCGGTTAACCGGCTTTCGACGCAACCGGCCGCATCGCCGCCAGCTCATTGAATGCCAGGGCCGCCAGCACCACTGCGCCGCCGGCCAGCGTCGCCTGAGCCGGCACCTCGCCGGCTCCCAGCCAGGCCCACAACGGCCCAAGCAATACTTCGAGCAATGCCAGCAGTGAAATTTCCGGCGCCGACAGCGACTTCGAGGCAATAACCATCAGCATGCACGGAAAGCCGAGCTGCAGGAAACCGAGCATCGCAAGGATCGCGATATCGTGAAGCGATGCCTGAAACGGCCATGTCAGCGGCAGCATCAGCATTGCCGAAATTACGCCGCCGAGCAATACCGATGGAATCAGGTCGACGCCATGCCCGGCTTTTTTAATTGCGATCACATTGATCGAGGCCGCCACCGGCACGCCCATCGCAACCGCCATGCCGGCCAGGTGCGAACCGCCGGCATGCGTCATGCCGCTGGCGAACATCCACACCATGCCGATCAATGCGGCGGCAATCGCCAGCCAGGTGCGGAATGCGATTTCCTGCCGCAGGAACAGCCATGCAAAAAGCGCCGTCAACAACGGCGAGATGCTCATGACAATCAACGTATTCGCCACTGTCGTCATGGTCAGCGCAATCATGAAGCAGCAAAACATGACGCTCCACGCCGCACCGGACAACAGCCCGAATCTGCCGACGGCGCGCATGGTGGAAAAAGCCTTGTTCTTTTGCTGCCACAACAGCGCCGCCGCAACGAATATCGCGGCAAACATGCTGCGCCAGAAAGTGACTTCAAAGCCTCGCGCGGCATCGAGATGACGCGTGAACACGCCCGCGATGCTCCACAGCGTTGTGGTGCAAATCATCAGTAACACGGCACGGCGATGCAATCGTTGCTCAAGCATGAAAAATGAAAATGGACGAAACAATAAAAAAACCCGTCTATCCGGAACAGCCTGTGTCAGGCCATCAAGGATAAACGGGTTTTCGACTGTTCATGATTCGGCGAACGCATCATGAACGACCGGATAGAAAAGCTTACGCTGCTTCGCGCGACGCCTTCTTGCGCTCATGTTCTTTCAGATAACGCTTGCGCAGACGGATACTCTTCGGCGTGATCTCGACCAGTTCATCATCATCGATGAATTCGACCGCGTATTCCAGCGACATCTGGATCGGCGGCACCAGACGCACCGCTTCATCCGTGCCGGAGGAGCGGACGTTGGTCAACTGCTTGCCCTTGATCGGATTGACCACAAGATCATTGTCACGCGAGTGGATGCCGATGATCATGCCTTCGTACACCGGGTCGTTGTGAACGACGAACATGCGGCCGCGATCCTGCAGCTTCCAGATTGCATATGCAACCGCAGCGCCGTCATCCTGCGAAATCAGCACGCCGTTGCGACGACCTGCCATCTCGCCTTTGGAAGCATCGACCGGAGCGTATTCATCAAAAATATGGCTCATCAAACCGGTACCGCGCGTCAGAGTCATGAACTCGCCCTGGAAACCGATCAAGCCACGCGCAGGGATGCGGTATTCAAGGCGCACACGGCCTTTTCCGTCCGGCTGCATATCCTGCAAATCGCCGCGGCGGCGGCCGAGCTCTTCCATCACGCCGCCCTGATTGGTTTCTTCCACATCGACGGACAGCAATTCAAACGGCTCGTGGCGTACGCCATCGACCATTTTGAACACGACGCGCGGACGGGAGACCGCCAGTTCATAACCTTCGCGGCGCATGTTTTCAAGCAGAATCGTCAGATGCAGCTCGCCGCGGCCGGAGACTTCGAAAATGGTGTCGTCGTCAGTCGGCGCCACACGCAATGCAACGTTGGCTTTCAGTTCGCGGTCCAGGCGCTCGCGCAATTGGCGGCTGGTGACAAACTTGCCTTCACGACCGGCCAGCGGCGAATTGTTGACCATGAAATTCATTGTCAACGTCGGCTCGTCGACCGTCAACATCGGCAATGCGTCCGGGGTATCCGGTGCGCACACCGTGGTACCGATGCCAAGCTCGTCAATCCCGTTGATGAGCACGATATCGCCGGCAACCGCTTCGTCCACCAGCACGCGCTCCAGGCCTTTGAAATTCAGCACCTGGTTGATGCGCGCCTTGATCGGCGTGCTGTCCGGGCCATTCATGATGATCACGTCCTGCAGCGCCTTGACGCGGCCGCGGCTGATGCGGCCAATGCCGATCTTGCCGACGTAGGAAGAATAATCAAGAGAAGAAATCTGCAACTGCAGCGGACCGTCGGGATTGTCATCCCGCACCGGCACGTGCTTCAGAACCGCATTGAACAACGGCGTCATGTCGCCGTCGCGCACATCGGATTCGAGGCCGGCATAGCCGTTCAACGCGGACGCATACACTACCGGGAAATCCAGTTGCTCTTCGGTTGCGCCGAGCTTGTCGAACAATTCAAACGTTGCATTGATGACCCATTCCGGACGCGCGCCCGGGCGGTCGATCTTGTTGACCACGACGATCGGCTTCAAGCCGAGCGCCAGCGCCTTGCGCGTCACGAAACGCGTTTGCGGCATCGGGCCTTCCACCGCATCGACCAGCAGCAATACGCTATCGACCATCGACAGCACGCGCTCGACTTCGCCGCCGAAATCGGCATGGCCCGGAGTATCGACGATGTTGATGTGCGTGCCTTCATACTCGACCGCGCAGTTCTTCGACAAGATCGTGATGCCGCGTTCTTTTTCAAGGTCGTTGGAATCCATCACGCGGGCATCGACGTGCTGATTCTCGCGGAAAGTGCCGGACTGGCGCAGCAGCTGGTCGACGAGGGTGGTCTTGCCGTGATCGACGTGGGCGATGATGGCGATGTTGCGGATGGCGCGTTTTGTATTTGACATGATCGATTAGTGTACGGAATGCGGGAAACCCAGCATTTTAACATGCTGCGGCGCACGAAATATGAAAAACCCGTGAAATTTCAAAGAGTTGCTGCCAATTACGCCACACGCCGGTAGCTGCGGATCACGGGATTTGGCCTGTTGCGCCGGTTTTGGACCGAATCATCGGCCCTGCGGTTCCATTGCGATCAACCGTTCCGGCGCGAGCACGCCGAATTCCATCATTCGGCCGGTGCCAAGCAATTGCCCGTCGATTTCGCGATAGACACGCACCCGTCCTTCCGATTCCGGAATAGCCATGCTTTCCTTGCCCAGCGCGAGCCTTTGTCCATGCAGGAACCGCCTCGCCAGTTCTTCCGGCAAAGCCACGGCCGGAAACGACGACAGCAACGCGTCCACTGCCGCAAGCGATGCCGGACGTTCTGATTCAAGCATGTCCGCGAATGCATCGAGCGTCACGGCATGATCCAGCGACAGATTTCCGACTTGAGTCCGGCGCAGAGCCTGCAGATGCGCGCCGCATCCCAATGCGGCGCCGATATCCTCACCCAACACGCGGATATAAGTGCCCTTGCTGCATTTGACGCGCAAGGTCAGAAAAGGAAGCTGATAATCGAGAAACTCAAGCAGATGAATCGTCACGCGGCGCGCTTCGCGTTCGAGCGTCACGCCGGCGCGCGCATATTCATAGAGCGGCTTGCCGTCGCGTTTCAGCGCAGAGTACATAGGCGGGATCTGATCAAGTTCGCCGCGATACCGAGCCAGGACGGATTCGATCCGTTCGCGCGTGACGCCGACTTCACGCTGCTCAACCACTTCGCCCTCCGTATCGCCGGTCGTGGTGCGGATGCCAAGATGCACTACCGTTTCGTAGGTCTTGTCGGCATCGAGCAAATCCTGCGCAAATTTGGTCGCTTCGCCGAAACACAATGGCAGCAAGCCGGTTGCAAACGGATCGAGCGTGCCGGTATGGCCGGCTTTTTCCGCGTTCAGCAGGCGTTTGGCCTTGACCAGCGCATCGTTGCTGGAGTGTCCGGCGGACTTGTCGAGCAGCAGAACGCCGTGCACCGGCACGCGCTTTTTCTTGGGCGGAGATGTCGCCATATGGATTTACTTCACTGCTCGCAAACAGAACACGGGAACGGGAATCAATCCTCGTCCGCATCCCTGGCGCGCGTCGCATTGGCTTCATCGATCAGCTTCGACAATTCCATGCCGCGCGCGGTCGACGTATCGTGCACGAAATGCAGTTCGGGAAGAGTATGGATCGTCAGGCGACGGCCCAGTTGGCCCCGGATGAAACCGGATGCCTTGTCGAGGCCGCTTACCGTATTTTTTATCTTTTCCGGGTCATCGCTCAGCATCGTGAAAAACACTTTTGCATGTGCGTAATCCGGTGTGATTTGCACTTCCGTAAGCGTCACCATTCCGACCCGCGGATCTTTCAGTTCGAATGCAATGATTTCGGCCAGATCGCGCTGGATCTGGTCTGCGACGCGCTGGCCGCGTCCCGGAATGGATTTGCTGTGTTTGGCCATTTTAAAAACCGGCAACCTTTCATTACTGAAGCCGGCGGGCGCTCGCCTGCCGGCTCCATGTCACAGCGTACGGGCGACTTCCTGGACTTCGAACACTTCGAGCTGATCGCCTTCCTTGACGTCGTTGAAGTTTTTCAGCGTCAAGCCGCATTCGAATCCGGATTTCACTTCCTTCACGTCATCCTTGAAACGCTTCAGCGAATCGATTTCACCGGTCCACACAACCACATTGTCGCGCAGCAAACGTACCGATGAACCGCGTCTCACGACACCGTCAAGCACGAAGCAGCCTGCGATTGCACCGACCTTGCTGACCAGAATGACCTGGCGAATTTCGACCAAGCCGAGCGCCTGCTCGCGCTTCTCCGGCGACAGCATGCCGGACATCGCGGCCTTGATTTCATCAATCGCGTCGTAAATGATGTTGTAGTAACGGATATCGATGCCGTTGGCTTCAGCCAGCTTGCGCGCCGATGCATCGGCACGCGTGTTGAAGCCGATGATGACCGCCTTGGATGCGAGCGCAAGATTGACGTCCGATTCGCTGATGCCGCCGACTGCAGCATGCACGACTTGAACCCGAACCTCGTTGGTGGACAATTTCTGCATCGAACCGACCAGCGCTTCTTGCGAACCCTGGACATCGGCCTTGATGATCAACGGCAAATTCTTCACTTCGCCTTCGGCCATCTGCTCGAACATGTTTTCAAGTTTGGCGGCCTGCTGCTTGGCCAGCTTCACATCGCGGAATTTACCTTGACGGAACAATGCGATTTCACGCGCCTTGCGTTCGTCGCCCATGACCGTCACTTCCTCACCGGCGGCCGGCACTTCGGTCAAGCCCTGAATCTCGACCGGAATCGACGGACCCGCTTGGCTGATGGTCTTGCCGTTTTCGTCGAGCATCGCGCGTACGCGGCCATAGGACGAACCGGCCAGCACCACGTCGCCGCGCTTCAACGTGCCGGACTGCACCATGATTGTCGCAACCGGACCGCGGCCCTTGTCGAGTTTCGCTTCAATCACGAGACCTCTGGCAGGCGCATCGACCGGCGCCTTCAATTCCAGCACTTCAGCCTGCAGCAATACTTGTTCGAGCAGGCTGTCGATACCCTCGCCGGTCTTGGCCGACACCGGAATGAACGGCGATTCGCCGCCGTACTCTTCCGGAACGACCTGTTCGGCAACCAGTTCCTGCTTGACGCGATCCAGGTTGGAACCCGGCTTGTCGATCTTGTTGATCGCCACCACCAAAGGCACGCCGGCGGCTTTCGCATGCGCAATCGCTTCCTTGGTTTGCGGCATCACTCCATCGTCGGCCGCCACTACCAGAATCACGATATCGGTTGCCTTCGCGCCGCGCGCGCGCATCGCCGTAAACGCTTCGTGGCCCGGCGTATCGAGGAAAGTGATCATGCCGCGCGGCGTTTCGACGTGATATGCGCCGATATGCTGCGTAATGCCGCCGGCTTCGCCGGACGCCACCTTGGCGCGGCGGATATAGTCGAGCAGCGAGGTCTTGCCGTGATCGACGTGGCCCATCACCGTCACAACCGGTGCGCGCGGCAACGCTTCGATATCTGCATGTTCCTCGCCGTCTTCCAGCAATGCTTCAGGATCGTCGAGCTTGGCCGCATGCGCGGCATGGCCCATTTCTTCCACCAGGATCATCGCGGTTTCCTGATCGAGCACCTGGTTGATCGTGACCATCTGGCCCAGCTTCATCAAATGCTTGATGACTTCCGATGCCTTGACCGACATCTTGTGCGCGAGTTCGGCAACGGAAATCGTCTCCGGCACATGCACGTCCTTGACGACGGCTTCAGTCGGCGCCTGGAAATTGGTTTCCCTTTCTTCAGCATGCGAAGGACGCCGGCCTTTCGGACCCGCACGCCAGCCGTCGCGTCCACCGCCGGTATTGCCGCGCGTCTTGATGCCGACGCCGCGTTTTTTGGCATCGTCCTGCCAGGTCGATGAAACATTGGCCGATTTGATCGACTTCTTGTCGGCGGCAACCGCCGGCTTTTTCTCGTCTTTTTTCTCGCCCGGCTTTTTGTCGGCAGGCTTGTGAAGCGTTCCTTCCGCGGCTTTTGCCTTCGCTGCCGGGGCTGCCGGAGCAGGCGCCGGTTCCGGCGCTTTGACTGCCTTGCGCGGCGCGTTCATCATCGCCTTGATCTGCGCAACTTCATCGGCAACCGCCTTGCGCGCACGCTCCGTCACCGCAGCCTTATCGGCGGCGTCTTTGGCGACCAGGGCAGCTTTTTTCTTGCTCTCTTCAGCGGCAACCCGTTTCTTTTCTTCCCCTGAAGCGTCACCCGCGTTGACCGGAGCAGGCGGCTCAACCGCCGCTTTTGCGGCTTCGAGTTCAGCTTTCCGGATGGCTTTTGCCTGCGCTTCTTTTTCCGCCTCCAGCTTGGCCAGGCGCTCCTGCTTCTCGCGCAGGTCGGCTTCCTGACGGGCGACCAGTTCTGCGTGGCGACGCGCCTCTTCGGCACGGCGAGCCACTTCAGCTTCGTCGATGACAGGTGCGGCCGGCGCTTTAGCCGGGGCTTCTTCGACAACCGGTTCGTCGCGTTTGACGAAGGTCCGCTTTTTACGCACTTCCACTTGAATCGTACGCGACTTGCCCGTCGCATCGGCCTGCTTGATCTCTGTCGTTTCCTTGCGCGTCAGCGTTATTTTTTTCTTTTCTCCATCCGGCGCCACACCATGAGCACGCCGCAGATGCCCCAGAAGCTTATCCTTGTCTTCCTTGGACAACTGATCGGACGTCGAGCTCTTGTCGACGCCTGCGGCACGCAGCTGTGTAAGCAGCAAGTCGGCCGGCATCTTGAGCTCGGTGGCAAATTGGGCTACGTTGTTATTCGCCATTCAGTCCTCTTTTCTATGTGACGCGTTGGATGATGTTGGAGCTTTCCGGATCATTTGGCTTCCGCTAGGCTCCATACCTTGGCTTGCAATGCCTTCGCACGATCATCGTATTTGGCATCGATCAGCTTCATCTCTTCATCGGTCACATCTTTAAATTCATCTTCAATCAACTGACGCGCGCGATCTGCCGGCAATGCCAGAATTGCGCCGAATTCGTCATAAGCCAGACCGGCAAATGCCTCGATTGTCTTGATTCCGGCCAAACCCAGCTTGCCTGCGGTGACCCGATCGATACCGTCCAGGTTGACCAGCGCGTCGTCCATGCCTTCCAGGCCCTCTTCGGATGCGATCGCTTCAGTCACCAGCGCATCGCGTGCTCGGTTACGCAACTCGTTGACGGTATCTTCATCGAACGACTCGATTTCAAGCATTTCGTTGATCGGCACATAGGCGATCTCTTCCAGGCTGGCAAAACCTTCATCGACAAGAATATCGGCAACCTCCTGATCGACGTCGAGTTTTTCCATGAACAGCGCGCGAACCGCAGCAGTTTCCAATGCCGATTTATCAGCAGACTCTTCCGCCGTCATGATGTTGATCTGCCAGTCGGTCAGCTCAGCCGCCAGCCGCACGTTCTGGCCGCCGCGGCCGATCGCGATCGCCAGATTTTCTTCATCGACCACGACATCCATCGCATGTTTTTCTTCATCGACCATGATCGACGAGACATTCGCAGGCGCCAGCGCGCCAATGACGAACTGTGCCGGATCTTCCGACCACAATACGATATCGACCCGTTCGCCGCCCAGTTCGCCGGTCACCGCCTGCACGCGCGAACCGCGCATGCCGACGCAAGTGCCAATCGGATCGATCCGCTTGTCGCTGGTGAATACGGCAATCTTGGCTCGCACACCGGGGTCGCGCGCAGCCGATTTGATTTCGAGCAGGCCCTGCTCGATCTCGGGCACTTCAAGTTCAAACAGCTTCATGATGAACTCGGGTGCGGTACGCGACAAGATCACTTGCGGACCGCGCGCATTGCGCTCGATGCGCAGAATATAGGCACGGACGCGATCGCCGATGCGCAGATTTTCTTTCGGAATCATCTGGTCGCGCGGCAGGCGCGCTTCAATCTTGCCCGACTCCACGATTGCATCGCCGCGCTCCATGCGCTTGATGGTGCCGGTCACCAGCGAATCGCCGCGCTCCAGGAAATCAGCGAGAATCTGCTCGCGCTCCGCATCGCGGATACGCTGCAGCACGACCTGCTTGGTATCCTGGGCGAAGCGGCGGCCGAAATCGACCGATTCGATCGGTTCTTCGATGTAGTCGTCGACTTCGATATCGCCAATCTGGTCTTTCGCTTCGAAATGCAAAACTTCCTGATCAGGCAGTTGCAGACCCGCTTCGTCGGGCACCACGTGCCAGCGGCGAAAGGACTCGAACTCGCCTGTCTCGCGATCGATTGCGACCCGGATATCGACATCGCCAACATAACGCTTCTTGGTCGCCTGAGCGAGCGCATGCTCGAGCGCCCCGAAGACGATATCCTTATCGACGTTTTTTTCGCGCGCCAGCGCATCGACCAATAATAAAACTTCGCGACTCATGCTTTGCGACTCCTAAAATCCACTTTCGGCACCAAGCGTGCCTTGTCCACATCGGCAAGCGTAAACTCCAATATCGCCGGCCCGTCATTTCCTTCAAATTCCAGCTTCAACTTGTCGCCGTCGGGGGCATGCAGAACGCCCTGAAACGACTTGCGATTTGCCGCACCGGGCATTGGCATGCGTAGTTTCACGACCGCTTCCTGTCCCGCAAAACGACCATAATCAGCCACTTTTTTCAGTGGCCGATCCAGACCCGGCGACGAAACTTCCAGCCGTTCATACGAGGCGTTTTCCACCGTCAGTACGTGCAGCAACTGATGCGTCACTTTCTCGCAGTCATCGACCGTAATGAAGCCCTGATCCGCAACCTGCGGCGCAAAATCGATATATACGCACAGCAAGCCACGGGCCGCCTGCTCGAAATCGACCAGCTCATAGCCCATGCCTGCAACGGTTTTTTCTATCAATTCCACCAACTGCAAAACGATTCTCCATTTGCGCCATCGCAGGTTTCGCCGCGATTACCGCGAACACGACAAACTGTTCAGCAAAAAAAAAAATGGGCATCTGCCCATCTTTTTTTATCATTTAAGCCGCCTGCAGTTATTTCCACAGAAGATTTCGTGGAAGCGACTTTTGTTAACTGCCAGATTATATGTCATTACTGACTGTATCGCAATGCCGTAATAGACAACTCCGGCAAGCGTTTTTGGTTCCTGGAAGCAACGTTCCACCCGAACCTTGAATCGCCATGCTTATATGGCGTGGCGCAAATCTCAGCCTCTTGGACGCCGGCGCGGCACACCTTGAGCGCCGCCGCCCCCCTGCCGCGCTTGTCCGTTCTGCCCGCCTTGTCCGCTCTGCCCGCCTTGTCTATTTTGCCCGTTCTGCGCTCCGCGTCCCGGCCCGGCATTGCGGCGCGGTTGCCCCATACCGGGGAACCCGAGTGCGGTTTGCAGCGGGTCGGGTTGCCGCGGACGCGACTGCCCCTGACCGCGTCCTTGTCCCTGCCCCTGGCCTTGGTTCTGACCTTGCCCTTGCCATTGCCCCTGTCCTTGACCCCGTCCCGGTCCGCGTTTCTGGCCCTGGCCGTTTTCATAACCGTTGCCGTTGCGATCGGCCGTGCCTTGGCGGCCCTGATATTCGCTGCGGCCTTTCGCCGGCTGATTTTGTCCGGCGATCTTGTCCAAACCGCTGACATTCAACAAGTCGCGTACCGAATGCTCATCCATTTCTTCCCAGCGGCCGCGTTTCAGGCCGCGCGGCAATGTCAACGCACCATAACGAGTACGGATCAAGCGCGACACGGTAAGGCCGACCGCCTCGAACATCCGGCGCACTTCCCGGTTGCGCCCTTCGCCGATCGTGACGCGATACCATTTATTGACGCCTTCTCCACCGCCGTCCGCAATTTTGGAAAACTGAGCGGTACCATCGTCAAGCTCGATGCCGCCCAACAACTTCTGGCGCATGCCTTCTTCCAGTTCGCCCAATGTACGTACTGCGTATTCGCGATCGATACCGTAACGCGGATGCATCAGACGATTGGCAAGATCACCCGAAGTCGTGAATAACAACAAGCCTTCCGTATTGAAATCGAGGCGGCCGACAGCCAGCCATTTGGCGGCTTTCATTGTTGGCAGGCGATCGAATACCGATGGCCGTCCGTCAGGATCGTTGTTACTGACAATTTCACCGGCCGGCTTGTGATAGACCAATACGCGCGGCGGTTTGCTGCTGACCCTGCGCTGGAGCAATTTGCCGTTGATGCGCACCTGATCGGCCGGCAATATTCGCTGGCCGATATGTGCCGGCTCGCCATTGACCGAAACCCGTCCGGCAATGATCAGTTCCTCCATATCGCGGCGAGAACCGAGACCCGCCTCGGCCAGCACTTTATGCAACTTCGGCGCATCGTCATCCGCCGTCAGATCGCGACGAACGGTTTTTGCTTTTCTCGGACGTCCATTGCCGGATGAATTTTCTTCGTCACCCGCAAACTTATCGAACGCATCGGATGTCACAAATGAAAAAACGTCATCCGCATCCGCCGGTTTCTGACCGGACTGTGCAGATTTGCCGGCGCCGTTACCCGGTTGGCTGCGCGGCTTTTGCCCTTTCTTGTGATCTTCCCCGGCACGCGGATTGCGCTCTTTGCGCGGATGAGCCGCTGGAGACGCCGCATTTTCAGCGCCATCGGAAACGCTTTGGGGTATTGGCGATTCCGGCATGCCTGTCGCATCCGCCGCAGCTTTGCGGGCATTGGCGCCGTCGTCGGAACGCGGCGTTGTCCTGGCGCGCCGCAAAGTACGCGGGCCGCGCACACCGCGCTTTGCAGGTTTGGCTTTTGCCGGCGCATCCGTGTCGGATAGTGCGTCAACCGGGTTGCCGGTTTCCTGTTTTTCCTTCAATTCGGAGTCGGAAGAAACAGTTATGTCGGCTACTGGAGCATCATTGGGAGTTGGAAGAGTCATTGTTCGATTCTTGGTTGTGCTGACCTAGCGAAGCGTCAACCGTTGATTCGGACGCAGGGTCGTGAGAAGGAATTTCATCAATATGTGACACAACGCGCTCAGGATCGGCATCGATACTGAACTCGCGTTCTTCAGATTCGGCTGCAGCAACTTCAACTGCAATTACATTATTCTCTTCGACGGATTCCGCAGAAAAATTCATCGCGCCCTGATCCAGATTCGCCTGCAAGTCGGCTTCCAGCGCTTGCATTTCCAGCAGCGCGCCACCCTGCATGTCGCCTTTCATGACCTGCTGCAGCGGCGGCAACTGATCCAGCGAGGTCAAGCCAAGATCGTCCAGAAATTGCTTGGTCGTTGCAAACAGCGCCGGCCGTCCGGGCACGTCGCGGTGACCGATCGCCTCGATCCAGCCGCGGTCTTCAAGCATTTTGACGGTCTGCGAGTTGACCGTTACGCCCCGGATTTCCTCGATATCGCCGCGCGTCACAGGTTGACGATAAGCAATGATGGCCAGCGTTTCCAACGTCGCACGCGAATATTTCGGCGGCTTTTCAGGATTGAGCCGTTCAAGATAAATTTTCATCTCGGGACGGCTCTGAAAACGCCAGCCGGTCGACAGGCTGACCACTTCGATGCCTTTGTCGGACCAGTCGCTGCGCAATTCTTCAAGCATCAGCTTGATCGTGTCTGCACCGACTTCTTCGCTGCTCTCGCCGTTACCGACGTAGAGTTTTTTCATGTCGTTGATCGACAAGGGCTCGTGTGCGCACAGCAATGCGGTTTCGAGGACTTTCTTGGCCTCAGCAGTATTCATGTACGATTCTTGTACTACTTATTTAGTTGCAATGTGCAGAGGTTAAATTCAACGACAAGCATCTTACGATGCCGTCCGGTTAGAGAACCAGTTGATACTGCTTTCCGACGCCCGCGTTAGAGGAGGTGTAATGATGGGCGGGAATAATCAAGACTATGAGACTTGGTTGCGGGGGCAGGATTTGAACCTGCGACCTTCGGGTTATGAGCCCGACGAGCTGCCAGACTGCTCCACCCCGCGTCTGAAGATGTGAACTATACATGGTATCGCCCGGCATTGCAAATGCAATTGCGCCATCGACGCACGGTGATACACTGCTTCCTGCACAATCACGTATGCTCGAACAGCGCATCGGCGATGTGCCGACAGGCTGTCTTCTGCACAACTGCTTACAAACATTGCACTTATTTTCCGTTATGAAATTCTGCTCTGAATGCGCTTATCCCGTTTCTCTGCTGATACCGCCGGACGATAACCGTCCCCGTTACGTCTGCAGCCAGTGCGGCGCGATTCACTATCAAAATCCGAAAATGGTGATCGGATCAATTCCGGTCTGGGAGCGAGAGGGCGAAACGCAGGTTTTGCTGTGCCGGCGCGCGATCGAGCCGCGCCATGGTTACTGGACATTGCCTGCCGGTTTCATGGAAAACAACGAAACCACTGCGGATGCGGCAATACGTGAAACGGAAGAAGAAGCCGGCGCGCGGATTGAATTGCATCAATTATTTTCATTGCTGAACGTGCCGCATGTGCATCAGGTGCACATGTTTTATCTGGCGACGCTGCTGGACCTCGACTATGCCGCGGGAATCGAAAGTCTTGAAGTAAGACTTTTTACGGAAGCCGACATCCCGTGGGACGACATCGCTTTTCTCACTGTTGCGCATACGCTGAAATTCTTTTTTTCCGATCTGGAAAAAGTCAGACATGGCGGCGCATTCGGTTTCCATACGCACGACATCGCAAAACCGATGCGAAAACCCGAATAAATTCGGCCATTAAAATGGATTCCGGGAAAAGAGCGGATTGCACTGAAAATCCGCCCTTCTCCAACCGATCCTGTCCGCTTGTCACCAGTTCGATTCGCGCTCCGGTGTCGCCGTGATCCTGTGGATCGATAGATCCGCACCGTCAAATTCCTGTTCCGGATCCAGGCGAATGCCGATTGCCATCTTGAGCAATCCGTAAATAATCGCGCCGCCTGCGGATGCAATCGCCACTCCCAGTACGGTGCCGATCAGCTGCGACATGAACGAGACGCCGCCGATGCCGCCTAAAGCCTTCAGGCCGAAAATGCCTGCCGCCAGACCGCCCCACGCACCGCACAAGCCATGCAACGGCCAAACACCCAGCACGTCGTCGACCTTCCATTTGTTTTGCGTCAGCGTAAACATCCATACAAAAATTGCACCGGCAATACCGCCGGTGACCAATGCGCCCAATGGATGCATCAAATCGGAGCCGGCACACACCGCGACCAGGCCGGCGAGCGGACCGTTGTAGACAAAACCCGGATCGTTCTTGCCGAGCAAGACGGCGACGAGCGTGCCGCCCACCATTGCCATCAACGAATTGATGGCAACCAGTCCATTCATTTTGTCCAGCGTTTGCGCGCTCATTACGTTGAAGCCGAACCAGCCGACCGTGAGAATCCACGCTCCCAACGCGAGAAACGGAATACTCGACGGCGGATGCGCGGAAATTGCGCCATCCTTTGAATAGCGTCCGCGCCGCGCGCCCAGCAACAGCACTGCAGGCAATGCGGCCCAGCCGCCGACCGCATGCACCACGACAGAACCGGCAAAATCGTGAAACTCCTGGGAAAACGCCATCTTGAGCCAGGCCTGAATACCGAACCGCTGATTCCACGCGATGCCCTCGAAAAACGGGTATATCAAACCGACCAGCAAAGCAGTGGCGATCAGTTGCGGATGAAACTTGGCGCGTTCGGCGATACCGCCGGAGATGATCGCGGGAATCGCTGCCGCAAAAGTCAGCAAAAAGAAGAATTTAACCAATTCAAAACCATTTTTCGCCGACAGCATCTCAGCGCTGCCAAAGAAATTGATACCGTAAGCAATGCTGTAGCCGACAAAAAAATAGGCGATGGTGGAAACTGCAAAATCGACTAAGATTTTGACCAGGGCATTAACCTGATTTTTTTTGCGCACCGTGCCGAGTTCCAGAAATGCGAAACCCGCATGCATGGCCAAAATCATAATTGCGCCAAGCAGGATAAACAAAGCATCGGCACCGTTTTTGAATGCATCCATGCAAAAAAATCTCCCAATAAATGTGCGAAAATAAATCGAAGCGTTCCAACAAAGCAATAATCATTCCATTTTGGTGCGTCCTTGCAATTATTTGATTTCATGGGAAATTTTTTCAGATGAGGAAGCAGGAAATCAAGATCGCACTAATACTGTGCGATTTTTCGTCCTATATTGGTGAACCAAGATGATTCCGTGGCTGGAAGACGACGAACCTTTTCCCGATGTGTCGGATGCGTTGACAGAAGCAGACGGCGCTCCCGGTCTGCTTGCCGCAGGTGGAGATTTATCGCCACAACGTTTGCTGCGCGCATATCGGCATGGCGTGTTTCCGTGGTTTTCCGAAGGCCAGCCTATTTTGTGGTGGAGCACCGATCCGCGCATGGTGCTATTTACGGAGCGCTTTGCGGTATCCGGCAGTTTGAAAAAGACATTAAGGAAAGTCCATAAAAGCGCGGCATCGGGCGGCCGTTGGCAAATCCGGTTCGACACGGCGTTTGAACAAGTAATGCGTGCATGCGCCGCACCGCGCAGAGATGGTGCGGGAACCTGGATTTCGGACGACATCATTGGCGGCTATACGGCATTGCACCGGATGGGTTATGCGCATTCGTCGGAAGCCTGGCTGGACGGACAACTGGTGGGGGGCGCTTACGGCGTCTGCATCGGCCGCATGTTCTTTGGCGAATCGATGTTCGCGCGCGTCAGCGACGCTTCTAAAATCGCGCTGGCCTACCTGGTGCATTTTTTGAAAATGAACGGCGTTGCGATGATAGACTGCCAACAGGAAACGTCGCATCTGGCATCGCTCGGCGCAATACCGATTGCGAGATCCGAATTCATCAAGCGGCTGCAACCGGCAATCAGGGAACCGCAGATTGAGAGATGGAAACCAATCGATTTTTTTTAAGCGGCATGACAAAAAATTTTGCATCATGCCCTTGGTACGGTGTAAATTGTAGTGGTCAAAATCGATGTCAGGTAGTCCCGCACATGACGCATCTTAAAGACCTGCCTTTTTCAACCTTGCAGTTCTATGCCACGGCCCCGTATCCATGCAGTTATCTGGATGACCGTCAGGCGCGTTCGCAAGTCGCCACTCCATCGCATCTGATCAATGCGGATGTTTATTCGGAACTGGTCAAAAATGGTTTTCGCCGTAGCGGTATTTTTACCTATCGCCCCTATTGCGACGGCTGTCAGGCATGCACCCCGGTGCGAGTCAAAACCGGATTGTTCGCCGCCAATCGCAGCCAGCGCCGTGCCTGGGCACGACATCAGCATCTGACGGCCTGGGTCACCAACCTCGCCTATGTTCACGAGCATTACAATCTTTATTTGCGCTACCAGGCCGCGCGCCATGCCGGCGGCGGCATGGATCAGGATAGCCGCGATCAATATGCGCAATTCCTGCTGCAAAGCAAAGTCAATACCCGGCTGGTTGAGTTCCGCGAGCCCGATGGCACGCTACGCATGGTAAGCATCATCGACGTACTGGATGACGGCTTGTCCTCCGTCTATACCTTCTATGATCCGGATGTGCCGGCATCGAGTTACGGTACCTACAACATCCTGTGGCAAATCGAGCAGGCAAAGCAGCTTGACATGCCGTATGTCTATTTGGGCTACTGGATCGAAGACAGCCCCAAGATGGCATACAAAATCAATTTCAAGCCGATCGAAGCGCTGCGGCAAGGCAAGTGGAACGAATTGGAATCGTAGACTTGTTCGGACCTTCGCACCGCAGGCAGTGCATGCTGGAGCGGTTTTCACAAGTTGTACGATAGACGAGATCCGGTTCAGAGCTCACCCGGATCCGGATGCGAGCATCTCAGGTTTGAGACCGGCCCGTACAGGCTTGTGAAAATGGCTCTAAAATAGCGCCGGACAAATTACCCGCCAAATATTCCGGCCAATTCAATTTATTACCTGCCCCATCATCGTGCCAGACAAATTACTCTACGGCCTCGCCCGCCCCTTCCTGTTCTCGCTCGACGCCGAAGCCGCACACAATCTGGTGTTGCCGTCTCTCAAGCGTGCCGCTGCGTTCGGTCTTGCCAAGGTGATTTCACAACCCAAATATGATCCTCGCAGCGTAATGGGCATCACATTCCCGAACCCGGTCGGCCTTGCTGCGGGACTAGACAAGGATGGCGCTTACATTGATGCACTGGCATCTTTCGGCTTCGGTTTCATCGAGGTAGGCACGGTAACGCCGCGCGCCCAGCCGGGCAATCCTAAACCGCGCATGTTCCGCCTGCCGCAAGCGAACGCAATCATCAACCGGCTGGGCTTCAACAATGGAGGCGTTGATGCATTCGTCACCAATGTGCAAGCTTCCAGGTTTTACCAAAACAAGGAAGGCATACTAGGCCTGAATATCGGCAAGAATGCCGACACCCCGATCGAACGGGCGGCGGACGATTACCTGTTTTGCCTGGAAAAAGTATATCCGTATGCGAGCTATGTAACGGTCAATATTTCGTCGCCCAATACGAAGAATCTGCGGCAATTGCAAGGGGCGTCTGAACTCGATGCATTGCTGTCGCGCCTTAAAGCGGCGCAGCAGCGCCTGGCAGACCGGCACCGGCGCTATGTGCCGGTTGCGCTCAAGATCGCACCGGATATCGAAAGCGAGCAAATCAAGAACATTGCCGATGCTCTGGTGCGACACAAGATGGATGCCGTGATCGCGACCAATACCACCACCACGCGGGATGCAGTACAAGGTCTGCCGCACGCGGCAGAAGCAGGTGGATTGTCGGGAGCGCCGGTATTCGATTTGTCGAACAACGTGATCCGTGCATTGAAGGCGGAGTTGGGCGATGCATTGCCGATTATTGGCGTCGGCGGCATTTTTTCGGGTAAGGACGCGCAAGCGAAAATTGATGCCGGCGCATCGTTGGTGCAACTGTATACCGGCCTGATTTACCGCGGTCCGGCTCTGGTGCGGGAGTGCGCGGCAGCATTATGCAAATCGCGGTAGAGTGCCCGCTTGCCGAAAGCGGCAGATGCTTTTTGAACTTGCCGGATAATCCTGCAAAAGATCAAACCCGGCTCCAGCGGCCTGTACGTTTCCAAAATCCGAAATGCGGGTTTATTGTCCCCCTGCGCTCAATGCATTTTCGATATCGGAACGTTTGAGCTCCGGTGCGAATTGCAGAATGAAGTCGTAGGTATAGGAACGCAAATATGCACCGCGACGCACTGCCAACCGCGTGACATTCGGCGCAAACAAATGTGTTGCCTCGATCGCTTGCAGGCCTTTTCCGTGATTGTGTTCGATCGCCATCGAAGCGACAATACCGACACCCAATCCCAATGCGACATACTGTTGAATCACATCGGAGTCCATGGCAGTCAGCACGATATCGGTGGCAATTCCGGCACGCTTGAATGCGTCGTCGATATGGCCGCGTCCGGTGAAACCGACATCGTAGGTGATCAGCGAGTAAGCGGCCAGATCTTCCAGAGAGATCGGCGTATGCGATAAAAGCGGATGCCCTTCAGGCACCACAATCACATGGCTCCACTGATAGCACGGGAATGAAATCAAATCTTCGAATTGGCTTAAACCTTCGGTGGCGATACCGATATCGGCTTTGCCGGACAACACCCATTCGGCGATGTGCTCAGGCGAACTCTGTTGCAGCGCGATGCGCACTTCCGGAAACGCGCTGCGGAAAGTCTGCACCACTTTCGGCAATACATAACGGGCTTGCGTGTGGGTGGTGGCGACTGCCAGCGTGCCGGTCTTCCGGCCGGAATATTCCCGGCTGGCCTGCTGCAGGTTTTCTGCTTCAAGCAGCAACCGATCGATGATCTGCAAAATCCCTTTGCCGGGATCGGTCAGTCCGGTCAATCGTTTGCCATTGCGCTCGAAAATCTCGACGCCCAATTCTTCCTCCAGCTCACGGATCTGGCGGCTGACACCCGGTTGCGATGTAAATAACACATTGGCTACTTCAGTCAGGTTATAACCGCGCCGCGATGCTTCCCGGATTGAACGTAATTGCTGGAAGTTCATGATGAATCTCTCTGATTTGTTGGGGAAAAAGTCCCTTCAAGGGCAATCGAGATACCCTCACACCTGTCCGGGCATCTCCATCGACGCTTGCCTTTGTTCGCTGTTTGAAATGTTGAGAACAAGATAAATCAAACCGCTTCATCGACGAAGACATGCAGCCGCTTAGGCCTTACCACCAGCGTTTCGCCTTCTTTCAGCTTGAGTTGCATAAAGCGTTCGTTCGAAATAACGGCTTCAATCAATTCTGCATTGTCGTCGCGCTCCAGTTCAAGCTGGGCAAGCGGGCCGATTGTGTGTGTGCGCATCAACTGCACCACGATACCTTCGGCGCCAGGCGCATAGCGGTCAATTTCAAGGTCGTGCGGCCGTACGTATCCGATGCCTCTGGCGTCCTGTGCCTGTGCGTGGTCGGGCGCATCGAATGCGACACCGCCCGCTTCCAGCACGCCTTCATGTACGCGGCCATGGAACAGATTCACGTTACCGAGGAAGCCGTACACAAACGGCGATGCCGGATGGTTATAGACATCGCCTGGCGAGCCGATCTGCTCGACCTTGCCCTTGTTCATCAGCACGATCTGATCGGCGACTTCAAGCGCTTCTTCCTGATCATGCGTGACGAAGATGCTGGTGACATGCAGTTCATCATGCAGCCTGCGCAGCCAGCGCCGCAGTTCCTTGCGCACTTTCGCATCGAGCGCACCGAACGGCTCATCCAGCAGCAGCACGCGCGGTTCCACCGCCAATGCGCGCGCCAGCGCGATACGCTGACGTTGGCCGCCGGACAGTTGCGGCGGATAGCGGTCGGCCAGCCAATCGAGCTGCACCAACTCCAGCAGCTGTTTGACCTTTTCCCGAATCCGCGTTTCGGACAGGCGCTCGCTGCGCGGTTTGACGCGCAAGCCGAACGCGATATTTTCAAACACGCTCATATGCTTGAACAACGCATAGTGCTGGAATACGAAACCGACCTGGCGCTCGCGGACATGGCGGGCCGATGCATCCTTGCCATCGAGCAGCACCTGACCGGAATCAGGACATTCCAGACCTGCAATAATGCGCAACAAGGTAGTCTTGCCGCAACCGGATGGCCCGAGCAGAGCAGTCAATTCGCCTGCCGGGAAGTTGAGCGAGACGTTGTCCAGCGCGACGAAATCGCCGAAATTCTTGTTGATATTCCTGACTTCAATACCCATGATCAATGCTCCTGAACCGGTTGCAATGTCGTATCGTGCAGACGCCATTCGATGAATGATTTGAGTGCCAGCGTAACGAGTGCGAGTAACGCCAGCAGCGATGCCATCGCGAACGCCGCCGCGAAGTTGTATTCGTTGTAAAGAATTTCGACTTGCAGCGGTATCGTGTTGGTCTCGCCGCGGATGTGACCGGAAACCACGGATACCGCGCCGAATTCGCCCATCGCGCGGGCATTACAGAGGATGACGCCGTAGAGCAAACCCCATTTGATATTGGGCAGCGTCACATGCCGGAACGTTTTCCAGCCGGAGGCGCCGAGCACCAGTGCGGCTTCTTCTTCTTCGCTGCCCTGCGACTGCATCAATGGAATCAGTTCGCGCCCGACAAACGGGAACGTCACAAAGATGGTTGCCAATACGATGCCCGGCACCGCAAATAGAATCTTGATGTCATGCGCTTGCAGCCACGGCCCAAACCAGCCTTGTGCGCCGAACAGCAGTACATAAATCAGGCCGGAAATCACCGGCGAGACCGAAAACGGCAAATCAATCAAAGTCAGCAAAACATTCTTGCCGCGGAATTCGAACTTCGCAATCGTCCACGCAGCCGCCACGCCGAACACCAGATTCAGCGGCACGGCAATTGCTGCTGTAATCAATGTCAGCTTGATGGCCGACAGCGCATCCGGCTCGACGATCGCCGCGAGGTAAGCTTGCCAGCCTTTTTTGAATGCCTCGACGAATACCGCAATCAGGGGCACGAACAGAAACAGCGTCAGGAATGTCAGTGCGATGCCGATCAGCAGCACGCGAATCCAAAACGGTTCCAGCGTTGCGGACGGCATATGAATCGGTTCGCCACGAGAGCTTGCCGCTGCGGTAACGGCTGGAGGAGCGATGGCGGCCATATTAAACCTTTGATTGACCGCGCTTGCGAGCCCGGGCTTGCAGCATATTGATGACAAGCAGCAGCACGAACGACGCCGTCAGCATCACCACGGCAATTGCGGTTGCTCCCGCATAGTCGTACTGCTCCAGTTTGGTAATGATGAACAAGGGTGTGATCTCCGACACCATCGGCATATTTCCTGCAATGAAAATGACGGAGCCGTACTCGCCGGTCGCGCGCGCAAACGCCAGCGCAAAGCCGGTTAACAGGGCCGGCAGAATTGTCGGAAACACCACGCGCGAAAAAGTCTGAAAATGGGTTGCGCCCAAGCTGGCGGCGGCTTCTTCCAGCTCGCGTTCGGCGTCTTCGAGAACCGGCTGCACGGTGCGTACGACAAACGGCAAGCCGATGAACGTTAGTGCGATAACGACGCCCAGCGGCGTGAACGCGACTTTGATTCCCAGCGGTTCGAGATAGCGGCCAAGCCAGCCGTTGGACGAATACAATGCGGTCAATGCAATGCCGGCCACTGCAGTAGGCAGCGCAAACGGCAAATCGACCAATGCGTCGACAATCTTTTTACCCGGGAAGCTGTAGCGCACCAGCACCCATGCGACGATGCCTCCGAACAATACATTGAGCGATGCACCGATCAACGAAGCGCCAAAACTCAGCTTATAAGATGCAACCACGCGTTCCGACGTTACCGCAGTCCAGAACGCGTCCCAAGTCATAGTGAATGTTTTCAAGAATACGGCCGACAGCGGAATCAGGACGATCAATCCCAGATAAAAAAGCGTAAAGCCGAGAGATAAATTAAAACCCGGCATTACCCGAAACGGGGATTGTTTCCGAATTGTTTTTATTGCTGCAACATGCATATATGCCCTCTTTATTACAAATGCAACTAACAAGAAGGAATAATTGCACTGCCAGGTTATAAAGAGAACTATTATTTTTGCATTTTGATAGGCGATTTTCGAATAAGACGCTGCTTCCACAGTCTGTGCGTCTGTTAAAACAGGATGCAGTAGACCTTTTCCATCGTTACCTTTCGCAAGTTGGCGTGGACGGGCGGTCGAACGCAGCGGATGTTTTGCCGGATCTCGGTGATCCCACGGAGAGGATCAGCCGCTGTAATTGCGACAAGCCGAATAACCAGTCGTCCAAGCCGGATTCCGCATTGATATGACCAAGCGCACCGGCATTGACGAATTCGCTGCCCCATTGATTGGCCCAGAAAGCAGCCCCTCTGCCGTCCATCCACGGATCGTTGGTACTGCCGACCAGGATCGATGGACAAGACAAGGTTGATTGACGCAACGCATTTGCAACACCGAACTTGTCAGGATCGGCGGGCGCCACCAACAACGCTCCGGCCAGGTTCGGCGCACCGGCATTGGCACGATGCACTGTGGCCAGACATCCGAAACTATGTGCGACAATCAGCGTTGGCCGGGCCGAACGACGCAACGCCTTCTTCAGTTGCTCGGACCACAGGTGCAGTGCCGGTGTATCCCATTGTGCTTGTTCCACCCGTTCGAAAGACGGATAAAGCTGCTGCCAGCGGGTCTGCCAATGATCCGGTCCGCTATTATTCAATCCCGGAACAATCAGCACCCGAAAATCCGAAGCGAAGCGCGCGGCCATATAATTTTCCAAGGCGGGAGAAGACATCGCAATTAACCCAACCTGAATAAAGACCGATCAAAGTTTAGCGATCGACACTTCAGTCGCCTTGACCAGCGCAACCACTTCGGTGCCCGGTACCAGACCCAGATCCTTGATCGATCGCGTCGTGATGACTGAAGTCACAATGCCGGCCGGCGTTTCGACATCGACTTCGGATACGACAGGGCCTTCGATGATGGCTTTAACTTTGCCGCGAAATTGATTGCGTACGTTGATGGCTTGAATAGTCATGAGTCTTCCCTCAGTAAGTAAGTAAAAAAATAAATGAAAATTACAGATACTCAAATCGCCCACGCGACCTGATTGACAGTCTTCAAAAGAGATGCGTCACCCAGCGATTTGTCCGGCTTCGAGGCAGGATGTTTGAGCACCCGCCTCAAGATACGTTCCTCGATCTGCGCGAAAGCAGCATTGCCAAGTGCGCGCGGACGGGGCAACGCGATTCAGATCGTTGTCGTCAAAGTCCGCATGCAGCAATGCCTGTGCCGGCAAATCACGCACATGCAATGTGGTGTAACGACGCCTGAGCAACGCCAGCTTTTCGCCGGAATGATGCAGCAATCGCGTGGAGCGCGATGGCGTCGATGGGCTGCCTGCGAGCAGGAGGATGTTCATTTTTTTCAGCAATGGCCGTCGATGGGAGATGGATTATTTTTTGCCGGGCTGATAAATCTGGTCGAATATTCCACCGTCGGCGAAATGATTTTTCTGCGCTTTGGTCCAGTCGCCGGCGACATCGCCGATCGTGAACAGTTTCACTTTCGGAAATTGCGCTGCATATTTTTTCGCTGCTTTCTCGACCGCCGGACGATAGTAATTCTTGGCGATGATTTCCTGGCCTTCATCGGTATACAGATATTGCAGGTAGGCTTCAGCAACCTTGCGTGTGCCGTGCTTGTCGACATTTTTATCGACAATGGCAACCGGCGGCTCAGCCAGAATGCTGACCGACGGCGCAACGATTTCCACTTTGTCCGGGCCCAATTCCTTGATCGCCAGAATAGCCTCGTTTTCCCACGCAATCAGCACGTCGCCGATGCCGCGTTCGACAAAAGTAGTCGTCGCGCCGCGTGCGCCGGAATCGAGTACCGGTACATTTTTGTAGAGCTTGGACAGGAATTCTTTCGCGCTGGCTTCATTGCCGCCCTTTTGTTTCAGCGCGTAACCCCATGCTGCAAGATGATTCCAGCGCGCGCCGCCGGAGGTTTTTGGATTGGGCGTGATGACGGCAACACCCGGCTTTACCAGATCGTTCCAATCCTTGATGCCTTTCGGATTACCCTTGCGCACCAGGAAAACGATGGTGGATGTATAAGGTGAACTGTTATGCGGCAAACGCTTTTGCCAATCTTTGGCGAGCAGGCCGCGCTCCGCGATTGCATCAATGTCATAAGCCAAGGCAAGGGTGACGATATCCGCTTGCAAGCCATCAATGACCGAACGAGCCTGGTTGCCGGAACCGCCATGCGACTGCTTGACCTTGACATCGTCGCCGGTTTTTGCTTTCCATTGCTTCGCAAATGCCTGATTGAAATCCTGGTACAACTCACGCGTCGGATCATACGATACGTTGAGCAACGTGATCTCGGCTGCATAAGCGGAGGGTGC
>JAQGLW010000091.1 GCA_028292665.1 Herminiimonas sp. | reverse complement strand
CCATGAACAGCAGCGGGATCAGCACCGCGATCAGCGAGACGGTCAGCGAAATGATGGTGAAGCCGATCTGGGCGGCGCCCTTGACCGCGGCCGCCATCGGCGTTTCGCCCTGCTCGATGTAGCGCGCAATGTTCTCGATCATCACGATGGCGTCGTCGACCACGAAGCCGGTGGCGATCGTCAGCGCCATCAGCGACAAGTTGTTCAGGCTGTAGCCGAGCAGGTACATCGCGCCGCAGGTGCCGATCAGCGAGATCGGCACTGCGAGGCTGGCAATCAAGGTCGCGCGCAGACTGCGCAGGAATGCGAAGATCACCAGCACCACGAGCCCGACTGCCAGCAGCAGCTCGGTTTCCACATGCCGGACCGATGCGCGAATGCCGGTGGTGCGGTCGCTCAGCACATCGACCCGCAACGTTGCCGGCAGTCCGGCCTGCAATTCGGGCAGGCGCGCCTTGATCGCATCGACGGTCGCGATCACGTTCGCGCCCGGTTGCCGCTGCACGTTCAGGATGATGGCCGGCTTCAATCCCGACCAGGCGCCCAGCTTGACGTTCTCGGCGCTGTCGATCACCTGCGCGACATTAGACAGGCGGACCGGCGCGCCATTGCGATAGGCGACGATCAGGTTCTTGTAATCGACCGCCGCCAGCAATTGATCGTTGGAATTGATCGTATAAGCGCGGGTCGGGCCGTCGAAGCTGCCCTTGGCGCTGTTCGCGTTGGCTGCCGTGATCGCCGTGCGCAAGGTATCGAGTCCGAGACCATACGAGGCCAGCGCCATTGTATCGGCCTGGATGCGCACCGCCGGCCGCTGGCCGCCGGCGAGTGTCACCAGACCCACGCCCGACACCTGGCTGATCTTCAACGCAAGCCGCGTGTTGACGATGTTCTGCACTTCGGTCAGCGGCACCGTATCGGAGGTGATGGCCAGCGTCAGCACCGGGGCGTCGGCCGGATTGACCTTCGCGTACACCGGCGGGGCCGGCAGGTCGGCCGGCAACAGCGAACCGCCCGCATTGATCGCGGCCTGCACTTCCTGTTCGGCGACATCGAGCGCCTGGCCGAGGGTAAACTGCAGCGTGACGATCGATACGCCGGCAGCGCTGGTCGAACTCATCCGCTGCAGGCCGGCCATCTGGCCGAACTGGCGCTCCAGCGGCGCCGTCACCGTCTGGCTCATCACCTCCGGGCTGGCGCCCGGATACAGCGTCTGCACCTGGATCGTCGGGAAGTCGACCTGCGGCAGCGCCGACAGCGGCAGGAATTTGAAACCCAGGATGCCGGCCAGCACGATCGCCAGCATCAGCAACGAGGTGGCCACCGGCCGCAATATGAAGGGACGAGACGGACTCATGACGCACTGCCCGCCGAACGCCGTAATTGCAGGCGCTCCGATATTGTCATGATGCGGGGGCCTCCGCAGCGCGGCGGCGGCGCGGAGCAGGCGGCGTGGAAGCCGGTGCATCGGATGCCGGGACGGATGCGGAACCCGCAGCCGCCGGCGCACCCGATGCCGCGCCGCCCGGGCGTCTGCCGCCCTGGCGTTTGCCGGCGCCGCCGGCGGCCGGTTTGTCGCCCGGCAGCATCACCTGCGCGCCGTCCTTGAGCCGGTCCGCACCTTCGGTGATGACCTTCTCGCCGGCCTGCAATCCCGAGGTGATTTCCAACTTGTCCGCTGTGGCCTGACCGCGCTTCACCGGCCGCAACGAGACGGTTCGCTCGGCGGTATTCAGCACATACACGAAGTCGCCGTTGCTGCCGTGACGCAGTGCCGTCACCGGCACGACGATCGCACCCTGGATCGTGCGCAGCAGCAGCCGCACATTGACGAACTGGCTCGGGAACAGCGTGAACTTGGCATTGTCGAAGCGCGCCTTCGCCCGCACCGTGCCGGTCTGGGTATCGACCTGATTATCAAGCGTCGAAAAGCGCCCCGCTCCGAGCTCGGTCACGTGCGTGCGGTCGAGCACCGTTACCGGCAATGCGGCACCCGAGCCGGCGCTGGCCTGCACTTCGGGCACCTGATCCTGCGGCACCGAGAATTCGACATCGATCGGCGATACCTGGGTGATCACCGCAATGCCGTTCGCGTCGTTGGCGACGACGACGTTACCGACGTCCACCACCCGCAAGCCGACCCGCCCGCTGATCGGCGCGACAATGCGGCTGTAGCCAAGATTGAGCCGCGCCGTGCCTTCGGCTGCGCGATCGGTCATCACCGTGCCTTCGAGCTGCTTGACCAGCGCAGCTTGCGTATCCACATCCTGCCGGGCAATCGAGTCCTGTTCCAGCAGCGTGCGGTAGCGTTGCAGCGCGAGCTTGGCGTTTTCGAGCTGGGCTTCGTCGCGCTGACGCTGGCCGGAAGCCTGCATCAGCGACATTTCGAACTGACGCGGATCGATCGTCGCCAGCAACTGGCCGGCGCGCACCATCTGCCCTTCGCGGAACAGTACTTCCTTTAACACGCCGGAAACCTGCGGCTTCACCGTCACGGTAGCGGCCGGCGTCACGGTGCCGAGCGCTTCCAGCACAATCGGGATGTCGGCGCGTTCGGCCGTGGCAACACCGACGGTCGTCGCAGGCGCGCCGCCCCTGCCGCCCGCACCGGGACGCGCATTGCCTGACGCAGCAGTATCCGGATGCGTCAAGTGCCAGGCCAGCCAACCGAGTGCGGCCAGCGCGATCAGAGCGATCACACTACCGATGATCGACGCACGGCGGCCCGGCCTTCGGGGAAATCGAGAAAGTGTATCGCCGTGCGGCTCTTTGGCATACTGATCCATCACTTGTCCTTGTATGCCGGTTCATGCCGGCGCTGGTTCCGGCTGCCTGGACGCGTGCCTGGATATCGTTGCCCGGCAAAGACCACGCAGCCCGGGATTGATTCCTCGATCAGCCTTGCGTGACGCGTGCCGCCTCGTTCAGCCATGTTCCCGAATGAGCCGGGAAGTCTATCACAGCGATGCGCATGAAAAGAGCATGCGCCTGCGGCCGCTTGCTCGTGACCTGAAATGCCTTGCGTAAGATTCATGATATGGATCGTTTTCCCTTGACGTGCTGCCGCATTGTTTCGGCAAACATGGCCGGTTTGCCTTTCTGTTCTCGCCGTAGCGCACCTTTTTTCAGCCGTCGGCATGATCCCGGAGCGGGCAATGACGCGGCGCATGGCCGGTCAAAGCGGGCCGTCTCCGGCCGGCGTTCGACGCTCGCCGGAATGCCGCGCGTTTTCCGACGGCTTATTCGAGACGCAGACAGGCTCTATTGATAATTGCTAGCGATGATGCCCCCAGCCGCGTCCGCCGCCCCAATAGCCGCCGAAGCCGAAGTTGAACATGACCGGAGGCGCCGCATATACCGGCGGTGCGGCATAGACTGGAGGCGCTGCATATACAGGACCGGTGGCATAGACGGGAGCGCTCTGTACGTATTGCCCGCCAGGAACCTGCTGATACGCTCCGTACTGGTCATAAGGGACTGCAACGCATCCGGCCAAGGATGCGACTGCACCGATCGCAAGAAGATATTTCATTGACATGCCTTTGACGTAAGAGTTCGTGTTCCTCCAGTGTAGAAGGAACCATTTGATCGGGCAGCCAAAGTTACTTGTGCTTACACAGTCTCGCAGCGCTTGCTTTTTTATCAAATTTTCCATGCTTGTCCGTTTCTAGCGGTGCATATCAGTGGTTCCGGATTGTGATATTTGTAAGCAGGTGAATCGGTTGTTGTCTGTTGTCCGCAATTCTATATATTGATACGTATCCAAACCAATACGGAGATCGGAATGAAACGAATCCTTTGCGCCGCGGCGGCAATGGCCATCAGCACTGCCGCCTTGATGCCTGCTCAAGCGATGGCCCAAGTCAATGTGGGTGTCTTCATCGGTCAGGCTCCTCCCCCTCCAAGATATGAGGTTGTCCCCGCACCGCGCCGGGGTTACGAATGGGCGCCCGGCTACTGGGATTGGAATGGCAGGCGGCACGTTTGGAGGGTCGGCCATTGGGAGCGGATCCGCGCCGGACAGCATTATCAGCGCCCGGAATGGCAACACGGCAAAGAAGGATGGCATTTGAACCACGGCGGATGGCAACAAGCCCAGCGCCATGAAAGGCAGGAAGAGCGCCCGGATCGTCGCGGCGATGACAGAGGCGGCCGATTCTGCCCGCCGGGCCAAGCGAAGAAAGGCGAATGTTGATTGTTGGAATGATCGCCCGGCCGGCGGCGCCCGAATCCGGGACGGCACGCTCCGGTCGATCATGGCCGTTCAATGCATTCGATTGACATGCCGGGGTCCGCGGGAAAAAGGCGCATTCGAGGTGGGCATCTTCCGTGCTTCCATGGATGCGCTTCCTTGCTTCAGCATTCGGCAAACGCGGCAATGAAGCGCAGGAAGCGATTCAAACCGGCGCGCTCCACGACTCGCAACTGGTGATCAGGACATGCATTGCGAAGATAGGTTTCGCGCAGATCCCACCACACCGACTCATCAGCCGGCCGGTTATCGACAATAGTGAAAATCCGGCATTCATCGCCGACATAATGTTTCCGCCACCAGTGAATGAATTCCTGCGCGGTGTTGAGCATGAATGCTCTTTTCCGCCACAGCAGGCCGTCTGCGATCATGCATTCGGAATAATGCTTGAGCAGGCTTTCGTCAGTAGCGCAGGACGGACTGGATGTCTTTTCAAGAGCAGCGGGTGGAATGTCGATGGCTTTCATGGCGGCGCCGTTCGAAAACAGGATATCTGCTGAGTGTCCGAAATCCGGCGCCCGGTTCCGCACGAGTCCGGCCTCGCAATTTCCTTAACGGCGGCCCACCCCTTTTCGTTTCAGTATCTCGTTGCGCAGATTCTCGAATTGCGCACGCGTTTCTTTTTCGATAAATCCGGGACCTATACCCGGCGGCACCCACACATTGGGCACCGATTCGCTATGGTAAGTAATCCGGGTGCCGGCGCCTTCCGGAATCAGCCTCGTAATCGCATCGGCTCTTCTAAGGCTTCCGCTTATTGCATGTGACCGAAGCTCGCTATAGGGCATTAACTCGATTTCCCGCACCGACTCGAAAGGAAACGCCAGCAGGCCGTAGGAAATACGCCCCTTCTGCGCCACACGAATTACATTGCCGGCTTTTGCGGTCACCTTGCTTGTTTGGAGATTCGGGAAAAACTGCGCCATGTGATCGTAATCCGTCAATACATCCCACGCTTCTTGCGGAGTTGCCGGCACGCGCATGCTGACGTCTACAAAAATCACCCCGGCATTTTTTCTGACGGTTACCGCAAGCCCCGTGTCTTGCCCCGAATCGGCGAATGTCCATGAATGAACGGAGATCAGCACGATCGCCATGAAGAACGATCTGCAAAAGGATTTCGACATGTCGAAGGACATTGCCGGCAGATGCAGAACGGCTCGCAAAATTTCCGGATTCCTCAATCTTGCGTTCGTCATCATCAGCTCCCGATTATCCTCCCGGTGGTCCGCAGCCTGACAAAAATTATTTTCAGGGCAGCCAGCAGCGGAACCGACAGGAATATTCCGGCGACCCCGCCGAGTTCGTCGCCGGCCAGCAAGCCTATGATCACAAGCAGCGGCGATACCTGCAAGCCTTCGCTCATCAAATAAGGACTCAAAACGTAGTCCTGGAAAATTCGATATGCAGCCAGGATCGCTATCAGCCACAGCAAGTGCTCGTAACCGCTGAAAGCCGAGACGGCCAGGATGATGCCGGCGGCGGCAAGCGGACCGACGAACGGAATGATTTCCAGCAGTGCCGCGATGCCGCCCAGGAGCAGCGCATACGGAACATCGAGCGCCGAGAAAATCAGGCCGTAACTCACAAAGGTGGCAATCGATAACAGAAGCAATGCGCGCACAAAACTTACGAGCAGAATGTTGAGGTCCTCCGCTATCGTCGTCCACAATGTACTGTTGGCTTTCCCAAGCCATGAAAGCACCTCGGTTCTCAGCACCGGCGCTTCCTTGATCAACAGGAAACTCAGAATCGGAACAAGGACGAGGTAAATCAGATTGGTGGCCGCATGCATGACGCCGAGACCCAATCGTTGTACGAACGGCAAAGCCTGGCCTGTGCCGGTCTGCACCTGTTCGCTGATGAAGGCGAGAAGGCGTGCGCGTTGCGGCTCCAGAAACCACGGAAGCGGAATGCGCTGTGAAATATTGGCAGTATCGAGCAACTGCGGCAGTTGTCCGGTCAGACGAGTCGCTTCATCCACAATCCGCGTGCCGAACAGCACGCCTGCAAGAGAAACCGTCGCGCTCACCAAAATGAAAACGAGCGCAATGATCGCTGCGCGCGGCACCCGGCGCGGCATATATCGCTCGACCAGCTGCACCAGAGGGGAAAAAAGATATGCGAAGAAAATGGAAAATACAACGACAAGCAGAGTGGTGCGGATCGAATAGGTAACGAATAACAACAAGGCTACCAAGAACGCTGTCCAGGTTATTTTTGCGGTACGAACATCGAAACCCAGCATCTTTTTATCTTTCTTTTAGTACCGTTGCCGGCAACATTCTTGATGATTCTTATGGCGGTACCGGCGGAGCCGCCATGTTGGCGGTCATCTCAAACCGGCTTCATCCCGCGCGGCCGTCAAGTCGCGCTGGCTAACTGTTCGAATCAGCAGATTCAACAATGCCGACAGTGCGTCAATCCGGCGTCGCCTGCCGGAGATCGCGTCAGATAGTTGCCTTGATTCATGGCGACCGCTCGTTGAAATCATTCGGCCGGCACACAATGGCCGCAAGCAACAAGTACAGTGATCGGGCGGATTGACTTTCAGCGCATTGTCGCGGAATTGGCACCGGGTATTTCACTTCCGTCCTCCGCCATGCCCCCCGCCATGTCCTCCGCCATGCCTGTCACCTCCGCCTATATAGCGAGGATCCGGCGCAATATATGCGGTGACTACATGGTCAAGTACTCCCGGTGGTGCGACCTGGTTCAAGTCGAATGAAGAAATATTTTCTGCGACATTGAAATCCCAGCCGAACGTTTTGTCGCCGACAATGAATCTGATAATCTCGCCGCCCGTCGCATTCACATACCTGGTATCGGGGTTGATGACTATCGCGCGCGCGGCGGCCGATGGCGGTGCCGGCGCGCCCAAAAAATCGATGCGTTGCACCGGCTGATGGAAACCTGCGGCGCATCCGGAAAGGGTAGCCAAGAAAGCGAAGTGAGCGATGAGACGTTTCATATACCTCCCTGTTATGCCGCATCAGGATGCCTTATATTAGATGACGCTTTGTTCATGTCGTTCATTTCTGTTGCCTGTTGTCTTTTGCTTCAGTCTGAAAAATTCAGACTATTTCAATCCTTCGACAATTCACATGAATGGCCGGTCACTTCATTTTTTCTGCGGTGTGATCCGACGATGGAAGCAACAATGCGGCGCTTGCCGTATGTTCCCGATGTGCGCAAAGGCAATCGCTTGAGAATATGGATTGAAGCTCGAATATTAGTTCAGCATCGATAGACTGCTTGATCTGCGTCAACAGTTTGGCATTGGAAAATAGTTGCCGTGATACCATTCACATATGGCAATAAACCGACGCAGACAACGCTTTACCGCCTGGATTGCAAGCTTTGCTATCCTGCTGGGGTCGCTTGTCCCTTCGATTTCTCATGCCCTTTCTGCCGCACAGCCGGCCGGTTTCTCCACATCCGCGGAAATTTGTTCGACCGGCATTCACAAGCTGCAAAAGACAGAGGATGCCGTTTCTTCCGGCATCCATTTTCCATCTGAGAAAAGCTGGCATCTCAAACATTGTCCCTCCTGCTGTACGCACGCGGGCGCACTTGCATTGCCGCCTTCCGCAAAAATTACCGTTCCCGCGGCAACCGGTTCATCTCTGCATGCCTCGCTCTTCTTCCATTCACCGCTTCCGCTTTTTGCATGGATAGCCGCACAGCCTCGCGCTCCTCCCGTCATCTCCTGAGCTTTTTTAGATTTTAAGGATTCTGCATTCTGCAGGTCATCCGCTTTCCTTGTTTGAAAGAAGCACCGGCGTCGCCCTGCGGCCTGCTACGACTTCGTTGCCATCCGTATCGGGCACGCTGGATATATCGGCAAATACAGGAAAAATGATTTTTACAGAACCAAGATCGGACTATTGACCACTCATACGCATGCCGGGGTCGTGTAGTGCAAGATCCGGTCAAATACAAGGGGAGATGATGAAACAAATAACTGGCTTCTCAGGAATATTGCGTCCAGCTGCCGCAGTAGCCGCAGCGTGTCTCGCTTCACCGCTTTTCGCGCAAACCGGCGAAAAAACCTTGCCTTCGGTAACCGTCGAGGGAACCCGATCCATCGCCGAACGGAATCAGCTGCCGGCCACAACGGAAAGCGTCACAGCGCAGCAAGCTGCAGATACGGTCAATGTGATGACCACCGAAGATACGCTCAAGTATTTGCCCAATATTCTGATTCGCCGGCGCTTCATCGGCGACACCCAGGCGCCGATGTCCAGCCGCACCACGGGAATCAATGCCAGCGCGCGTACGCTGGTCTACGCGGACGGCGTGCCTCTAACGACGCTCATCAACAACAATAATCAGAACGGCTCGCCGCAATGGTTCATGGTGGCGCCGGAGGAAATCGATCGCATCGACGTCATGTACGGTCCGTTTTCCGCCGCCTATCCGGGCAATTCCTACGGCGCAGTGGCGGAAATCGCGACGCGCATGCCGCAGCATTTCGAGGCCGGCGTCAAAGTCGGCCTTGCTTCCCAAAACTTCAGCCAGTACGGCACCAGCGACAGTTACCACTCGAAACAGGCAAGCGCGATACTGGGCAACCGCACCGGCGATTGGTCCTGGTGGCTCAGCGCCAATCACCTGGACAGCTACAGCCAACCGGTAACTTATTTGACTATCCCCCAGTCGACCACAGCGGCCGGAACCGCGTTGCCCGTTGTCACCGGCGCCTTTGCGGACCGCAATCGCACCGGCGCCGGCATTCAGGTTCTCGGCGCGGGCAATCTGACGCATACGGTGCAGGACACGGCAAAAGTAAAGCTGGCCTATGACATTACATCGTCCGTTTCCGCCGCCTATACCCTTGGCTACTGGCAGAACAAGGCGGACGCCGTTTCGCAGTCCTATCTGACCACCGCCGCCGGCGCGCCATACTTCGGCGGCAGCGGCGCGGTCAACATCGCCGGCAATTCCTATAGCGGCGCAACCATCGGCAGCCTTTTTTCCAGCAACCGCGTCGAACAGGAACACTGGATGCAAAGCCTGTCGGTCAAGACCAGGACGCAGGGACCATGGGACTGGGAAGCCGTCGTCAGCCATTTTCAGTATGCCAAGGACATCACCCGGACCTCGACAGACTTATATCCGGCGGCGCAAACCGGCGGTGCAGGCCGCATCTCGGATGCCGGCGGCACCAATTGGACGACGCTGGATCTGAAGGGCACATGGCGCTCGTTCGGGAAACAGCACATCGTGAGCTTCGGCGCGCATTATGACGGCTATAAACTGGTGAACCCGACTTACAACACGACCGACTGGGCATCGGGCGGCAATGGCGCATTGTTTACCGATTCACGCGGAAAGACGCAAACCAACGCACTGTGGGCGCAAGACGTCTGGCAACTCGCGCCGTCATTGTCGGCCACAATCGGTGGACGGTACGAATCCTGGCGCGCTTCCGACGGCTTCAACTTTGCACTGGCTGCCAACGGCGCCGGATTCCCGGTCAATCAGCCGCAGGTCGAGCAGACCGGCTTCTCGCCGAAACTATCGCTCGCCTGGCAAGCCGCCAATCAATGGACGGTGACCGGCTCGCTCGGAAAAGCGCTGCGCTTCCCGACGGTCGGCGAACTGTACCAGAACGTGCAGACTGGCACGACCTTTACACAGGCAAATCCGTTTCTGAAGCCTGAGAGTGTGACATCGGGCGAGTTGGCGTTCGAGAAAAACACATCGGCCGGCAAGCTGCGGGTTTCACTGTTCGAGGAACAGGTTGCCGATGCATTGATTTCCCAGACATCGACGATTGCCGGAGTTGCGGCGCCGGTATCGTTCGTGCAAAACGTCGACAAGACGCGCCAGAGAGGGATAGAGCTTGTGATGCAACGGAAGGATGCATTGATCCGCGGACTGGAATTGACCGGAAGCCTGACGTATGTGGATGCCCGAATCCTGGCGAACAGCAGTTACGTCCCGACAAGTCCCGGAGCGACTTCAGTCGGCAAGCGCACGCCCTATGTCCCTGACTGGCGGGCAACTCTGGTCGCCACTTATCGGCCCGACGACAAATGGGCATACACGCTGGCGGGCCGTTACAGCGGGCGGCTGTATGCCACGGTGGATAACACGGACATCAATCCCGCGACTTATCAGGGTTTTGAAGGGTACTTCGTTGCGGATGCGCGGGTGCGGTATCGATTTGACAGCCAATGGAGCGCAGCCGCCGGCATCGACAATATCAACAACCGAAAATATTTTCTGTTCCACCCTTTCCCGGAAAGAACGATCTATGCGGAACTGAGGTTTGACTACTGACATGCATGGTGGATCTTGTAACGCAAGGTCCGGCCAAACATGATAAAACGATGATGTCCGGCGTCCGGCCCAGCGCCATTTATGGAAAAATCATGAACAAAATTGTTTGTATTTATAAAGCAGGATTGGCTGTCGCCGCATGCCTGCTGGCGTTGACCGCGGCCGCATTCGCAGAAAACGCACATGATGTCCACGCCCATCAGCACGGCGCCGGCGCATCCGGGAAATCGCTCGAACTCGGGACATCTGCCGCGATGGACAAGGAAGGCCGCCTTTGGGCTGTCACCAGGGAAGTGATCGACGGCGGCCAGTTTGTCGTACTGCAGACGTCGACCGACATGGGAAAAACATGGTCGTCTCCCGAAAAAGTGCTGCAGGCGCCGGAGCCGATTGCCGCCAACGGCGAAGTAATCCCGAAAATCGCATTCGGCAGCAAAGGCGAAATCTATATTACGTACACCAAGCCGATCGCACCGCCTCACATAGGAGACGTCCGGTTCGTGCGTTCGCTCGATGGCGGCCGCACGTTTTCGGCGCCCGTCACCGTACACGCCAACCGCGATGTGATCACGCACAACTTTGAATCGATGATCGTGGACCGGGCAGGACGGATTTATATTGCCTGGATTGACGGCAGGGGACTGAAGGAAGCGAAGGCGCGGCACCAGGCATACTCCGGATCGGCCGTTTATTATGCCGTGTCCGACGATGGCGGCGCCACGTTCAAGGGGGATTACAAAGTGGCCGATCATTCCTGCGAATGCTGCCGCATCGGCCTGGCGCTCAATCAGCAGGGGAATCCGGTTGCCCTTTGGCGGCATGTCTTTGCTCCGAACATACGCGACCATGCGCTTGCGGAACTGACGCCGGACGGAAAACGCCTGTCCGTTACCCGCGCGACATTCGACGATTGGCGCATCGATGCCTGCCCTCACCACGGTCCATCGATCGCTTATGGGCCCGACGGAGTGCGCCACCAGGTCTGGTTCAACGGCAAGGACGGCGATGGCGGAGGCGTGCTTTACGCAGCCGCCACGGCAACAGGGACAATTGGAACGCCCATGGCGCTCGGCTCCGCACAGGCATCGCATGCGGACGTTGCGGTGCACGGCAAACACGTCGCACTCGTATGGAAGCAGTTCGACGGACAAACGACGGCGATACTGGCGAAGCTTTCGGACGATGGCGGCGCCTCCTGGCATGACGAGGAACTTGCCCGCACCTCGGCAGACTCGGATCAACCGCACCTGATCACATCTTCCTCAGGCAACGTGCTTGTCTGGCGGACTCAAAACGAAGGTATTCGCGTCATCCCGGCCGGCAAGGAAAAGCCATGAACAAACAATCGATCGCCGCGCTTCTGCTGCTGGCCGTTCAACTCGACACGGCAGCCGTTTATGCCGCGGAACCCATCCGCTCATTCGAGCCCGACAGCTTCGCCCGGATCGTTGCCGGCCACAAAGGCAAACCGTTTGTTTTGATGGTGTGGTCGCTTGACTGCGACTATTGCCAGGCCAGCTTCAGCGCTCTGGCTGAAGCAAAGCGAAAAAGGAATCTCGATGTCGTAACGATTGCCGCCGATCGAGCCGACGATGCGGAGACCGCCCGCCTGATAAAAAACAAACTGGCGCCGTCAGGCCTTACTGCGAACGTATGGGCATTCGGTTCGGCACCGGCAGAACGGTTACGCTATGCAATCGATCCCGGATGGCGCGGCGAAATGCCGCGCAGCTACTGGTTCAATGCGCGCGGAGAATCCGTTGCATATTCAGGACTGATCACCGCAGACAAGGCGGCAAAGTTCTTGCCGAAGTAAGCCGACGGGAAAGCGCCACCTTAATTCGAACTCGCGAACGCGCCGGGGGTCAAAATGCCGCCGAAGCTGATATTCGGAAACAGGAGGAATGGAATGAAGGTAGCGGAATTGAACAGCGCACAGCTGGACCGATGGGCGGCCAAGGCCGAGGGCATCGAAGTCAAGTACAGCACCACCGCAGAATCCTGGCGCATCATTGGCGAGCAGGACGAGATCGAATGGATGCCGCATCGGGATTGGGCGCAGGCAGGGCCGATCATCGAGCGGGAAGGCATCGGCTTTTTTCGGGCTCCGAATACCGATCCCGAGTATGGGCATGAGATCTGGGTGGCTTCCGATATTCACGATGCCTGCCCGCAGCGCGGTGAAACCCCGCTGATCGCCGCGTTGCGTTGCTATGTGTGCAGCAAGTTCGGCGAGAAAGTGCCGGAGCAATGAAGGCAGGTCTTGAACATGGCGTGCGTCGGCAATCCACGCGACATGCGACATTTCTTTTTTCCGAATTGCAGGAAATCGCGTCATTGCCGGCGAGTTCATCGCAGGGAACCGGCACATCGGCGAAAAGTCTCAGCAATTGCCTCGCCATTTATCTTCCAGGAGCATGAAATGAGTCCGCAAGAGAACCAGGTTCTGCAAGATTTTCTCCAGCAACTTACGCAAGTGAAAGGCATGGCGAAAGACCCGCAAGCCGATGCGTTGATAGCGCGGGCCGTAGCGCAGCAACCTGATGCGGCATACCTGCTGGTTCAGCGGGCATTGTTGCAGGAACAGGCGCTCAATGCGGCGAAAGCGCAAATTGCCGCGCTTCAGAATCAAGTGCAGCAGGCAATGCAATCGGGCGACGGCGGCAGTTTCCTCGACTCTGCCAATGCATGGGGCAATACGGCCGTCAACGCGCCTCGCCCTGTGAATCCGGCTGCAGTCGCCGCTGCGCCGCAGGCTCCTGTCCAGCCGCCCATGCCGATGGCAAGGCCGGGATTTTTAACCGGAGGCGGCGGCAGTTTTCTTGGCAATATGGCTGCTACTGCGGCCGGTGTGGCGGGCGGCGCATTTCTGTTTCAGGGAATAGAAAATCTGCTGGGACACCATGGTGGAGCCGGCTTGTCCGGCCAGCATGGGATGGCCGATTTGCCCGCAGAAAATGCTCCTGTCGACAACAGCGCGGACAATACGCTGAATAATGATAACGACCTGGCGCTGGATGCAGGCGTTGACGATATCGGCATCGATGACGATGGGTCATTACCAGGCTAAGACGACAATGACGCATACGGCATGAGTACTGGATGTACGCTTGTGCAAGATCCGGGCGATATTTTCAAACCTTGCCGTATCTGAGATGGCGCAAAATCCGGCGAGAGAAAATGCTGCACACTTCTTTCATGAATACAGACGAAATCAAAAATCGGCTTGTCAGATTACAGGACGAAATCAACATGCTGGCGACGATGTTGCCCGACAACACAAAGATCGCATTCGGCACCGCATATGTCACAGGACCTACCGATCTGAATGAACGCGCGCGGCTGGTAGTGACAGTGAAGGAAATACTGCCGGGTTAAATACCCGGAAGACCCCGTGCGGAAAATCGGAAGCCGCCAAGTATCGCGAGACCACGGCCTGCTTTCAGCAAGCCGAAACACCGACGGTCTAGTGGATTGCCTTGATCGGCGCCTGGTGCGGTATCGGATCCTGCACCGGAACCGGATCGCGTTGCGGCACTTCTTGCGGGGGCGGATCGTTTTCGGCAGGCGGCGTGTCGTCAGGCTCCGGCGTCGTATGTGCCCGGATTGCCGGGTATCCGGCACCGTTGCTGCAGAAGATGATGTTTCGCCCGGGTGCTTCAACGCTTGCCGGCTTGTTCCATGTCGTGTGCATTCGCTGCTCCATTGAAGATATCCGAAAGCATTCGCAGAACAATGATATTACGGATACAAAAACCGTCGTTGCGGCCGATCATGATGAGCCATGCATACGTAACAGCGCGTTCAACAACGGACTTCACGCGAGGTCGATTAATCGCCGAGTCCGAATTCGGTCAAGCGGCATGTACGCTGGTAACGCTCTTCATTTGCGGCCGCTTTCCACCATCCTGGTATCTTGTTCATTGAAATCCTGCAATAAAAGCCGCGCTATCGTCGGCCATGACCGCCATGGAATCCTCGATGGTGGTGACCTCCTGACCAGAAGCCAAAGCCGAAATCAAGGAACACGGGCGGCCCTGCATATACCGGCGGCGCCGCATAGACAGGCGGCGGAGGATAGGCGCTTTGGCCGTATGGGTAAGGCTGATATGGCGAATAGACGGCAGGAGCAGGCTCATATGGCACGACCGCGCAGCCTGCAACGGCAATTGCCGTCACTAGTGAAACCGACAGGCATCTCGTCGCATCCTTGAAAATCTTGTCCATGCAGCTTGGATAAACAAGTTGCCGGGTCGTTCAGACGGACCGGCGCTTTATGCGTATATTTTTGGTGTCAAAATGTAACCTGTCCGCCACTTTTCCCGATCGGGTCAGACTACGCCGAACCATCCCAGAAGAGCGCCCGCAGCGAGCATCCACAGCAAGTGCAGCCTGGTTCGCCAGATGATCAATGCGGTGGCTATGGTCAGCAGCCACAGCGGCCAGTCCTTGACCGGATTGTCGTGCCCGCTGGTGGCCATGATCCAGCCGGTGGAAATCATGAGCGCAACGACGATAGGCGCCATGCCTTGCTTGAAAGCGCGCACTGTCCGCAAGTCACGGTTCCGATGGCCCCAGCGTGAGGCCAGATAAGTCAGGATCGTGCTGGGCAGTAAAATCCCGGTCATGGTGATCAGCACGCCCAACATCCCGCTCGCCATGCTGCCCGCATTGATGCCCACGTTCCAGCCCATGAGCGCAATGAACAATACATTCGGCCCCGGCGCGGCTTGGGCAATGGCAATGGAAGCGTTGAATTGCGAGTCGGTCAGCCAACGGTGCTGGACCACCAGATATCGATGCATGTCCGGAATCACGGTAATAGCGCCGCCGAGCGACAGCAGGGACAGCGACATGTAATGCGTGAACAGACCCAGCCAGTCGCTCCATTGCAGTTTGAAGATCAGCGCCTCGTTCATGGCTTGAGCCTGCGGTAAGCCAGCATGCAAGCCACGGAACCCACCCCGAGCAAGCCGTAGACAAGCGGCCAGCGCAGCAGCGCGATAGCCACAAAACAGAGAGCGCCCAGCGCAATGCATAACGGCATTCCCAGCAGATTTTTTTTCAGGCTGCCCGACAGCCTGAGTGCGGCAGACGTAATCAGGCCGGCGGCAACCGCGCTCATGCCGCGCAATGCGCCCACCACGCCGGGATGGCTGGCGTATTGGGCATACACCAGCGCCAGCAGCAACACGATGATCAGCGGGATTGCCAGCATGCCGGCAAGCGCAGCCATGGCGCCCGGCACGCCAAAATAACGCCCGCCGATCATCAGTGCCAGATTTATCACGCTGGGGCCGGGCATGATTTGCGCAACAGCCCAGTCTTCGATAAATTCTTCGGTCGTCATCCAGCGTTTTTTTACCACCACTTCTTGCTGAACTATCGCCAGTACGCCGCCGAAACCCTGCAAAGCGAGCACAGTGAACGAAACGAACAGGTCGGCGAGAGATTTTGGTTGGGGTCGGTTTTCCGGCATTAAAGAGTTCATGGAGCAATTATAAATGGGACTGCAAAAGCGTGTAGCCCGGACAAAACAATAATTGAAAAATCGGCTGGCGGAAAAAGAAGAACGGGCCGATTAAATAACGGCCCGGGTTCGCCGGGACGGTATCATGCCTTCCTGCCGCCGGCGGATAATGCTATTGATTAAATTGCATTATTCAGAAGACGGGTTATCACTCAAGCGAAATTATCGGTTCATATAACGAGAATCCGGGAATCGGCGCGATAAGCATCGATACATTTCCCTGCCGGGCAAGATTCAACAGGCAAAGTCACGCGGAGAAGCGGCGTTTCGTTTGCCTGAACATGGCGATCGTCAATCCGGCTGCAGTGAAGCTCGCATAGACCATACATGCCATCAGCCAGGCTCCGATGTCTTCCATTTTGAGTGATGCAATCATTTTTCTCATGGCTCGCTTTCGATATCCGGATAGCCTGCATTGAAAGCGTAGTCCTGGCGCCGCTGCGGCACTTGAGCCGAATCAAGAGATTCAGCGGTTGAGCAGACGCCGTCTCAACCTGCGGCAAGGCCGGCACCCGCGATTGGATCCATAGTGAGATTATTCCCGTTTTGCACATTCCGGGCCGCTCTTTTGTCCGCATGCTGCAACTCATGCCTGAAGCAGATATGCAATGCGGGCCGAAATTGCGAGTCTATAACTGGCGGATCATGATGAAAATTCATGCGGATACAATGCAGGTCCATGACTGCGGATAGCGACATTGCCGATGCAGGCGAATACATGCGCCGCATGCAAAAACTGCCGGCGAATTTTTATGCGCGCGACACTGTCGCGGTAGCGGAAGATCTGCTCGGCGCCTGGCTTGTGCATCGGGTCGATGGGCTCGATCGCATCGGAAGGATCGTGGAAGTCGAAGCGTATCTGGGAGCGCATGATCTCGCCGCGCATTCCTCGAAAGGCATCACCAGGCGCACCCGGATCATGTATGGCCCGCCCGGTCACGCCTATGTTTATCTTATTTACGGCATCCACTATTGCATGAACGTGGTGACCGAGCCGGAAGGCCACGGTTCGGCAGTGCTCGTTCGCGCGCTGGAACCGATACGGAACCTGACTGCCAACACCCGCGGTCCCGGACTGCTGTGCAAGGCCATGGGCATCGATAGCCGTCTGAACGGGAAAAATCTGCTCAGCGATGATTTTTATATCGCCGCACCGCCGCCGGATCGGCATATCGCCATCGTTCGCCGGCCTCGCATCGGCGTCGGCTATGCCGGAGAATGGGCAGCAAAGCCGTTGCGTTTCTATATCGAAGGCAATGATTTCATTTCGAAAAAGTGAATGCCTTCCACAGCCGCAGGGCAAGACGATTGTGCGTAATTTTCGCGATGGTAAAATCATTCAACGACCAACCGACCGCCGGCCCGGCCATCAGCGGCATGACGGTTAAATTTCAACAGCCATGCCAATTCTTGCCGCGCTCAATCTTTATCCGATCAAATCCTGCGCCGGCATTGCATTGCACGAAGCCGTCGTAACGGCGACCGGTCTGATGAGCCGGCGCATTTACGACCGAGAATGGATGGTGGTTGATGCGCATGGCCGTTTTCTCACTCAGCGCGAGCATCCGGAAATGGCGACGATTGCACCGCGCATCGAGGCCGGCACGCTGGAGCTGCGCGCGCCAGACATGCCGCGCCTGGAAATTCCGCTCGATCTGCCCGACCCGAACGATGCGCCGACATTGAATGTGCAAATCTGGAATGACAGCGTGAAAGCATATGACTGCGGTGAAACGACGGCCGCATGGTTTTCCGATGCCCTTGGAATTGCATGCCGGCTGGTGCGTTTTCATCCGGATGCCAGGCGCATTGCCGATTCGCGGTGGACCGACGGCATTGAAGTGCCTGCCTTGTTTTCGGACGGTTACCCGATGCTGGTGATTTCCGAAGCGTCGCTCGGCGATGTCAATAAAAGACTGATTGCACAGGGACGCGATGCGCTGCCGATGAATCGTTTCCGCCCGAACATCGTGATCGATGGGATTGAAGCATTCGAAGAAGATTATGCGGCATCGATCAGGATCGGCGATGCGACGCTCAAACCGGTGAAGCCTTGCCCGCGCTGCCCGGTTCCATCGGTCGATCAGGCGACGGGGCGGATCGGGCCGGATCCTCTGGATATCCTCCGAACCTATCGCGCCGATCCCAGGGTCGGCGGCGGCATCACGTTCGGAATGAACGCCATTCTGCTGGCAGGCGAAGGAAAGCTGGTGCGCGTCGGACAGCGGGTCGAAGCGGATCTTGCGTTTTGATCAAGATGCAATCATCGCTCGGCCGTGTGCAGAAAACGGTGCCGGTCGACATCATCGTCATTGCGTTTTCAATTCCGCCTGCAGGCGCTCATACTTGGCCTGCAGCTGTTCTTTCGTTTCACGCCATGCGGGATTGAAGGGAATGCAGCTTACCGGGCAAACCTGCTGGCATTGCGGTTCGCTGAAATGCCCGACGCATTCGGTGCATTTATTCGGGTCGATCTCATAAATCTCGAGGCCCATGTAAATCGCATCGTTCGGGCACTCGGGCTCGCATACATCGCAGTTGATGCATTCGTCCGTAATCAGCAAAGCCATACAACCTCCCGGACATCCGGACGAATCCGCCAAACGCTTGCAAGCGCTCGGCGCGCGCTCTGGCGCAAAGCAGTGCTTTGCGAAATCCCAGCCGACGTGTCCGTAATTAACAGTGCCATTGCAACTCTAAAATTATTCTTCCGCTGCTGCGATTTTCGCCTTGAGCCATTTTTCAACCGAAGGGAAAACGAACTTGGAAACATCCCCGCCCAGAACCGCAATCTCGCGGACGATAGTGCCGGAGATGAACTGGTACTGATCGGACGGCGTCAAAAAGAGCGTTTCGACATCCGGCAGCAGATAACGGTTCATGCCTGCCATCTGAAATTCATATTCAAAATCGGATACCGCCCGCAAGCCGCGCACAATGACGCGCGCGTCGTGGCGGCGGACGAAATCTTTCAGCAGTCCTGAAAAGCTTTCGACCTGCACGTTCGGATAATGACCGAGCACTTCATTGGCAATCGTCAGGCGCTCGTCCAGCGAGAAAAACGGCCTCTTGTTTTTGCTGTCAGCGACCCCGACGACCAGCTTGTCGAACAGGCCCGATGCACGACGCACCAAATCTTCATGGCCACGAGTGAGCGGATCGAATGTTCCCGGATAAATAGCTGTGACCATCATGGCTCCCCTGGTGGTATCACCAACCTAGAACGCGCATTATGCCTGAAATTCACGTTAACTTATTGCGCCGCAACACGTGGTAAAAAACCATCCCCGCTTTATCCGCGCGGATTACGTCCCAGCCGGCAAGCCAGTCGGGCGGCGTCTCCGCAGTCAATGGCTGCTCCAGTTCAGCATATACCAAACCACCCTCGGCTAGAAGCCCGTTACACATGGGCAGTATCCTGGCGAACCAATCCTGATGATAGGGCGGATCGAGAAAAATCACATTGAAGCGGCCGCCTTGCTCATCGATTCGTGCGGCCATGTCCTTCATCATCAATAACGCATCGCCTCGCACGATGCCGACCTGTGCAGCATGCAATTTTTCCCTGGTTGTTTCCAATTGCCTGACTGCCCGGATATTGGTTTCAATCATCACCACCCGCGCTGCGCCGCGGCTCGCCGCTTCGAAACCGAGCGCGCCGGTTCCCGCGAACGGATCCAGGCAGACGGCATTTTCCCATTGTCCATCCAGCAGATGATTGAGCCAGTTGAATACCGTCTCGCGGACACGATCAGGCGTCGGACGCAATCCGTCCGCATCCGGCACGGCGAGCGGCGTGCGCTTCCACTGACCGCCGATGATACGGATTTGGCGCGGCGACGATGCTTTGGCGCTGCGTACGCCGCCAACTCCGGACGGCGCAGATTTTTTACCCGGTTTTCTATTCATTTTCTTCAGAGCAGGAGACAACCGGACGAAGTTTGCCATGCTTGATTGCTTCGCTGATTTTGGCGGCGTAGCGGCCCGGATGCCGATGCGGCTGATTCAATCCGGAATGGCGGAACCGGATAATTATTTGGCGGCTCCGACCACTACCGTGGCGAGCCTGTCCACCGCGACTTTCCGGTTGAACGCCTTCTTGATGTCGGCGGCAGTGACCTTGGCCACGTTGGCAGTCCATGTATCGAGATAATCGAGCGGCAGCCGGTAATAACCGATGACGGCGATGTTATCGAGAATCTTGCGATTATTATCGATTCGCAATGGAAAGCCGCCGATCAGATTGTCTTTCGCCGCCTTCAATTCCGCCGGCGTCGGTCCGTCGCGCAAATATCCGGCGACTGTGTCGCGCACGATTTTAAGGGCTTCGTCGGTTTGCTCTTTCTGCGTTTGAAGACCGATCTGGAACGGCCCCGGTTGCGCCAACGGACTGAAGTAACTGTAAACGCTGTAAGCCAGGCCGCGCTTTTCGCGCACTTCATTCGTCAGGCGCGACACAAAACCGCCGCCGCCCAGAACATAGTTGCCCACCGTCAGTGCGAAAAAATCCGGATCGCCGCGCGCTATTGCCGGAGCGCCGATCAGGATGTGCGACTGCGATGCAGGATGGGCAATGCGTTGTTCCTGCCCCTGCGCTGCCGGCACGGGCGGCAATTCAGGCAATGCTCCGCCTTGCGGCAAACGCACGGTCAATTGCTGCGCAACCGCATCGGCATCGGCGCGCGTGATATCGCCGATCATTGCAATGACGGCGCGATTGGCGACGTAATGCGCCGCATGGAAAGCGACCAGGTCGTCGCGCGTAATCGCTTCGACCGACTCGACCGTTTCTTCCTTCGCATAGGGATGCCCGCGATAGACCACGCGCCAGAATGCCTTGCCGGCAATCGCCTCCGGCTTGGTCAGATCTTCCTTGATGGCGGAGATGGTGCGTGCCTTGTCGCGCGCCAGGAAATTCTCCGGAAAACTCGGCTGCGCGAGAATGCGCGCCAGCAAGGCAACAGCCTTGTTGCGCTCGGAAGGACTGGCTAATGTACGCAATGTCGCACCGGCGCGGTCGTTGCCAGCGCCGCCGCCGCGCTGCGCGGCAATGTCGGCAAACGCGTCGGAAATTTGCGCCTCGGTCAATGCCGCTTCCAACGGGCCTTCCGGCATGCGTGCTTCGCGCAGGCCGCGTGCCAGCATCGCATTGGTCAATCCGGCAGTGCCGGCTTTGCCTTGCGGATCGCGGCGCGAACCGGCATCGAAGTCGATGCTGACATCGAGCAGCGGAATCGAATGATTCTCGACAAAGAAAACCCGCGCACCGTTGGCGAGAGTCCAGGTCTGGATTTGAAGCGCGGCATGGGCCGATCCGCATGCCAGCACAAGTACCGCTATCAATAATTTTTTGAACGTGGACATAAATGTACCTTGGATATTCCCTGTTCCGTCACGCCGGAAAATCAGGGCGAAACGAATTTATTGTTGATTAATAATGCCGCAATCCCGCAGGCGGCTCGGCCTTCTTTTCCGTCAGCGGCAACGGTACCAGCGTGGCAACTGTCAATGCATCGTCACTGAAATACTTTTGCGCAACGGCCTGTACCTGTTGCGCGGTGACTTCGCCCAGTTTTTCTATCACGCGGTCGATCTGCTTGTGCGATATGCCTGTCATTTCCATCGTGCCGATTTCCATTGCCTGTCCGAAAATCGAGTCGCGTTTGTAAATTTGCCCGGCAATCAGTTGCGTCTTCACACGCTTGAGTTCCTGTTCGGATACGCCATCTTTCGCGATCCGGTCGACTTCGGCGCGCAACAGTTTTTCCAGCTGCGCGGTGGTGGTTCCTGCTGCAGGCGTGCCGTCGAGCATGAACAGCACCGGACCGCGTGCATTGCCCGAATAGTCGGCGCCGACCGAATTGGCTACCCGGTCGGTTCGCACCAGTTTCGCGCTGAGACGCGCATTGTCGTAACCGTCGAGTATGGTAGCCAGCACATCAAGCGCATGCACGTCCGTGTCCTTTTCGACATCACGCAGGGCGGGCGCCTTGAATGCGAGCACGACGTAAGGATTTTCGGCAGGCGCCTTCACTATGACGCGCTTGATGCCGTACTGCGGCGGTTCATTTTGCGGCTTGGTCAGCGGCACCGGTTTCGGCGCGATCCTGCCGAAATATTTCTCTGCCATGTTGTGCACCTGCTCGGCATTGACATCGCCGGTCACCACCAATGTTGCATTGTTGGGTGCGTACCAGCGGTCGTGCCATGCTTTTGCATCTTGCACCGTCATGTGCTGCAAGTCGTCCATCCAGCCGACAACCGGATGATGATAGGGATGAGCGACGAATGCGGTTGCATTCAGCGCTTCATAGACTTTCTGGATCGGCTGATCGTCGGTACGCCAGCGCCGCTCTTCCATCACGACCCGGATTTCCTTGGCGAATTCATTTTTGTCGAATACCAGATTGGCCATGCGGTCGGCTTCAAGGGACATGACCGCCGCCAGCTTCGATTTTTCGATTTGCTGAAAGTACGCAGTGTAGTCTTTGCTGGTGAAAGCATTCTCGCGCCCGCCGAGCGCTGCGACACGGGCGCTGAATTCACCCGGCTTCAGGGTTTTGGTGCCTTTGAACATCATGTGTTCCAGCGCATGGGCCACGCCGGTGGTGCCGTTGACTTCATCCATCGAGCCGATCTTGTACCAGACCATATGGGCGACAGTCGGCGCCCGATGATCCTCCTTGACAATGATTTTCATGCCGTTCTTCAACATGAACTCTTTTGCAGGCTCAGCCTGCGCGGCCAGCGGCGACATCAGAAGCCATGCCGATATCAATAATCCCATGCGAAATTTCATAGTCTGCGCTCTGTTAGAATAGTGAACTCGTTCCATCGGAACCCGCATGATGAAGCGAGTTCCTGATTGTATCTGCTTGTCCGCAGCGACGCTGCCGGCATCCACACTGCACACCTGACGTGATTTCCGATGTTTAGTTTCTTCAAAAAAAAACCTAAAGACCCACCGTCCCCGCCGCAGGCTCCCGTTTCTTCCGTCGATGCCCCGGAGGCATTGCCGGCGCCGACACCTGCCGCAACCGAAATGCAGGAAGTCATTGTTCCGGCGCCGACGCCCGTCGAGGCAAAAAAATCCTGGCTGAGCCGGCTGAAGACGGGCTTGTCCAAAACCTCCTCCAGCCTGACCACGCTGTTTGTCGGCGCGAAAATCGATGACGATTTATATGAGGAACTGGAATCCGCCCTGCTGATGGCCGATGCCGGCGTAGAGGCAACGCAGTTCCTGCTTGACGGACTGAAAAAGAAAGTCAAGGAACAGAAACTGACCGATGCCGCGCAAGTCAAGACAGCATTGCGCTCGCTGCTGCTTGAATTGCTTGCGCCGCTGGAAAAGCCGTTGGTGCTGGGTCGCCAGCAACCGCTGGTGATGATGATCGCCGGCGTCAACGGCGCCGGCAAGACTACCACGATCGGCAAGCTGGCAAAGCATTTGCAGGCACATGGCCAATCGGTGCTGCTGGCCGCCGGCGATACTTTCCGCGCTGCCGCGCGCGAGCAATTGACAATCTGGGGCGAACGCAACAACGTGACGGTGATTGCGCAGGAATCGGGCGATCCGGCCGCCGTTGCATTCGATGCGGTCCACTCGGCGCAAGCGCGCAAGATCGATGTCGTGATGGTCGATACCGCCGGGCGGTTGCCGACCCAGCTGCATCTGATGGATGAACTGAAGAAAATCAAGCGCGTGATCGGCAAGGGCATGGCTTCCGCGCCGCATGAAATACTGCTGGTCATCGACGGCAATACCGGCCAGAATGCATTGGCGCAAGTCAAGGCATTCGATGACGCACTGGGGCTTACCGGCCTGGTCGTCACCAAGCTTGACGGCACCGCGAAAGGCGGCGTTCTCGCAGCGATTGTCAAGACTCGGCCAGTACCGGTATATTTCATCGGCGTGGGTGAAAAGATCGAGGATTTGCAGCCGTTCAATGCGGAAGAGTTTGTCGATGCATTGCTGAGTTAGCCAAACGGGCAGGCCGATAGATGATTGAATTCCAGCAGGTTTCCAAACAGTATCCCGGCAACGCCACGGCGCTGTCCGGCATTACATTGTCGGTTGCCAGGGGCGAACTGGTTTTCCTGGCCGGCCCTTCTGGCGCCGGCAAATCGACCTTGCTGAAAATGATTGCCGCAATTGAACGTCCCACCACGGGAACAGTGCTGATGAACGGCCAGGACATAGGCCGGCTCAAGCCGTCCAGTCTGCCTTATCTGCGGCGCAAGCTCGGGTTGATCTTTCAGCAGCAGCGCCTGCTGTTTGATCGCACTGTCCTGTCGAACGTGATGCTGCCTTTGATCGTCGCCGGTTCGGCAAGGGAAGATGCCGCAAAACGCGCCCGTGCAGCGCTGGACAAAGTCGGCCTGCTGGACAAAGCCGCGTGCGCGCCGCAGACCTTGTCCGGCGGTGAACAGCAGCGGGTGGCGATCGCCCGCGCCATCGTGCATCGCCCGCAAATCATTCTGGCCGACGAACCGACAGCCAATCTCGACCGAGACAGCGCCGGCAAGATACTCGATACGATCAAGTCATTCCATGATGTCGGCGTCACATGCCTGATCTCGACGCATGATGAAAATTTTCTCGATCGCGCGGACCGCGTGATTTATCTCGAGCAAGGAAAAATCGCTCGGACATCGCACAAGATTCCGGCCGGGGATGACGCATGAAAGCATGGCTGCGACAACATCGGTTTGCCGTTGCGGATGCATTGGCGCGCATGCGGAATAAGCCCGGCAGTTTCCTGTTTAACGTATTGGTGGTCGCAATCGCATTGGCGCTGCCGTTTAGCGGTTTGACCATGCTGGAAAACTTCCGTCCGGTGTCGGACCAACTGTCGGTCGAACCGGAAATCAGTATTTTCATGGCGATGGACACGCCGCGCGACAGGGCAACGGCGCTGGCGCAGGATATTCGCCGCATCCTGCAGGACAGCAAAAGCGCGGCGCGGCTCGAATTCATCCCGCGCGAAAATGCGCTGTCTGCGCTGAAGGATAAAACCGGGCTGTCCGAAGCGCTGACGACCTTGGGCACCAACCCTTTGCCGGACGGTTATGTGCTGAAGCTTGCAGATTTTCACAGCGCTGCCGATGCGGCGCGTATCGATATGCTCGCAGTGCAGCTGAAAGGATTGCCCGGCGTCGAATACGTGCAGGTCGATTCGTCCTGGGTCAAGCGGCTGGCGGCCCTGATGCACGTACTGCGCCTTGCGCTATCGTTGCTCGCAGTTACGCTCGGCCTGGTGGTAATCGGGGTGGTGTTCAACACGATACGCTTGCAGGTAATGACGCAATCGGAAGAAATTGAAATATCCAGGCTGGTGGGCGCGACCGACGCCTTTATTTACCGCCCTTTTTACTATAGCGGCGCGCTGCTGGGCTTGTGCGCCGGCGGACTTGCACTGGCTGCGGTCGCATTGGCGTTGCAACCCCTCAATGGCGCCATCGCCGATTTTGCACGTTTGTATGCTTCCGAATTCCGGCTCGCGCCGTTGGGCGCGGTCGAGGCGCTGTTGCTGCTGATCCTGAGCGCCACGCTTGGCTTAAGCGGCGCGGTGTTGTCGGTACAAAGGCATTTGACGCGTTTGGCATAGACATTGCGTCATTCATTCCATGACACGCTTGCCTGTTGTGGCTCGAATGGCAAAATACAAGCTTATTGTCACGCCATTTCTCAGACTTTTCTGACGCGACGCAACTTTCCCTTTTTATTTTATTCTAAAGTGTAACGATCAAGATGCAATAATTTCTGGTTCTGCAATAGCCTTTTAGCTATCTCGGCATTTGGAAATGCCCATTAGCACTCATATCCGGAGAGTGCTAATATTCTGAATATTACTGGCGGGTCTTTATAGACGTCAGTCATTTCCTGATAAGGGAAACAAGGAGAAAGTATGAAAGCAACCTCGTCATCCGCTGCATTGGTTCCTGCCGGCTACAACGCTTTGGCCCTTGGTTTTTCCGGCAATTTAGGCAATATCGATGCTTATATTTCTGCGGTCAACCGGTTACCGATGCTGTCGCATGAAGAAGAAATGTCGCTGGCACGCCGCCTGCGCGAGCAAAACGACCTGGCCGCGGCACAGTCGCTGGTGCTGTCGCATCTGCGCCTGGTGGTGTCGATCGCGCGCGGCTATCTCGGGTACGGCCTGCCGCATGCCGACCTGATTCAGGAAGGCAATATCGGCCTGATGAAAGCGGTCAAGCGTTTCGACCCGGACCAGGGCGTGCGTCTCGTATCGTACGCAATGCATTGGATCAAAGCCGAAATGCATGAGTACATTTTGAAAAATTGGCGTCTGGTCAAAGTGGCGACGACGAAAGCCCAGCGCAAGCTCTTTTTCAATCTGCGCAGCCACAAGGAAGGTCTCGATTCGATGACCCCGGCGCAGGTCGACGCGCTTGCCAAAACGCTCAACGTCAAACGCGAAGAAGTCATCGAGATGGAAACCCGCTTGTCCGGCCGCGATATCGCACTGGAAGCGCCCACTGATGATGAAGACGACAGGTTTGCGCCGATTGCCTATCTGTCATCCGACATGAGTGAGCCGAGCAAAGTGCTGGAAGCACGGCAGTTCGACCGTTTGCAATCGGAAGGCCTGGAGACGGCGCTCGGCAAGCTCGATGCGCGTTCGCGCCGTATCGTCGAAGCCCGCTGGCTGGCCAACGACGATGGTTCCGGCGCAACCCTGCACGATCTGGCGGACGAATTCGGCGTTTCAGCCGAGCGCATCCGGCAAATTGAAACGGTTGCGTTGAAGAAGATGAAAGGTGCGTTGGCAAGCTACGTGTAGATATGGCTTGATCGCGGGCGGACGAATGCCGGACTTCTTCCCGCTACTCCCCGTTAAATGACAAAGCGCCCGATCAGGGCGCTTTGTCATTTTATTTATCCGCCAGGCAAGCCGTCATTCCCCGGCTCACGCACCCGACAGCAGAATTTTCAGATCATGAACAATCGGCTCGGCGCCCTGTCCATGTCGCACAAACAGCCGAATCCGTCCTTGCGGATCGAACACATAGCTGCCTGCCGTGTGGTCCATCGTATAGCTGCCCGGTTCCTTGCCCGGCACTTTTTGATAGAACACCTTGAATTCCTTCGCGACTTTCTCGGTCGCGGCCTTATCGCCGACGAGGCCTAAAAAGCGCGGATCGAATGCCGGAATATATTTTGACAGCAAGGCCGGCGTATCCCGCTCGGGATCGACGGTGATGAACAGCACCTGCACTTTATCCGCCTGCGGCCCGAGTTCTTTCATCACGTTCGCCATCTCGGCCATCGTGGTCGGACAGACATCGGGACATTGCGTGTAGCCGAAAAACACCACGACTGCCTTGCCCTTGAAATCGGCCAGGCTGCGCAATTTGCCGGTGTGATCGGTCAGTGAAAAATCCCTGGCGTAGTCGAGGCCGGTGACATCGGTATTCTTGAATGAAGTTTTGGCCGGAGACAGCACCATTTGCGTACCATCGGCGCTTTGCCTCTCACCGCAAGCAGCCAATGAAAGTATTGCGGTCAACAACACGACGAGCGGGAAGCGGCGCATATTTTCGGAATGTCAGAAGTTCAGATAGTGGTCGACCAGCAATGCGGCGAACAGCAACGATAGATAAATGATCGAGTAGGCGAAGGCCTTGCGTGCGACAAGATCCGTGTAATGGCGATAAATCCGCCAAGCATGCCACAGGAAGATCGCTCCCAGCACAGCTGCGCTGAGAAGGTAAATCAAGCCGCTCATATGCACCGCGAAAGGCAGCATCGTGGTTGCGACCAGCGCGATTGTGTACAGCAGGATATGGAATTGGGTAAGTTTCATGCCATGCGTAATCGGCAGCATCGGCAAGCCGGATTTCGCATAATCGTCGCGGCGATACAGCGCCAGCGCCCAGAAATGCGGCGGCGTCCAGATGAAAATAATCAGTACCAGAATCCATGCCTGCATCGGCAGATCATTGGCGATCGCAGCCCAGCCCAGTGCCGGCGGCATCGCGCCGGACAGTCCGCCGATGACGATATTCTGCGGTGTCGCGGGCTTCAGGATGATTGTATAAATCACTGCGTAACCGACAAAGGTGGCGAAAGTCAGCCACATCGTGAGCGGATTGACAAAGTTGTACAGCACCCACATTCCGGCACCGCCGATCACGCCGGAAAACACCAGCGTCTGCACAACCGTGATTTCGCCGCGGGCCATCGGGCGGCGCGCCGTGCGCGCCATGCGCGAATCGATTTCGCGTTCGACCAGGCAATTGACGGCAAAGGCGGCACCGGCCAGCAACCAGATGCCGATGGTGGCAGCCACGACGACTTTCCAGTCGGGTAATCCGGGTGTGGCGAGAAACATGCCGATGACCGCGCAAAATACCGCCAGTTGCGTCACGCGCGGCTTGGTCAGTGCCCAATACTGGGCGATGCGGTTGGGGTGAATTGTCAGGGTATTCATGCGTTGTATCTCATGCGGACGATAACCGCGTTGCAGCGTGCCCGGATGCGGTTTCGGCCGAGAGTCGGATCTTGTAGTTTAACATGACCAGCAACAGCGCGAGGAGCGCCGCGCCGCCATTGTGCATTACGGCCAGTGCCAGCGGCCACTTCAGGAAGACGGTCGATACGCCGGTGCAAAACTGGAATGCAATCGCGATCAGCAACCAGCGGGCCGTCTTCTGCAAACCGTCGATCCGCAGCGCCTTGTGCGAGACCCAGGCGATAAAAGCGACTACGACGAAGGCGAATGTGCGGTGCATCCAATGGATCGCGGTCAGTGCAGGGAAAGGCAGATAGTCGCCGCCGGCCGTCATGCCCAAACCGCGCCATAGCGTGAAACCGTTGGCGAAATCCATTTGCGGCAGAAAATTCCCGTGGCACAGCGGAAAATCGGTGCAGGCGAGCGCCGCATAATTGGTGCTGACCCAGCCGCCGAGGGCAATCTGGATGATCAGCAAAGCAAGCGCCAATGTCGCCGGCGCACGCAGCGCGGAAGCCGCACGCGGCACCTCCATGTGATCGCTTTGCCGTGCGGCGAGCCAAGTCAGCAAGCCAAGCAACGTGAGGCCAAGCAGCAGATGGATCGTTACGATCACCGGCTGCAGCTTCATCGTCACGGTCCATGCGCCGAACGCACCCTGCAGGCATACGAATCCGAAAAGCAGTGTCGGGAATACCGGTGAAAACCTGACTGCGCGGCGTCCCGACTGCAACCAGCGCCGCCATGCGATGATCATCAATGCGATGATCAGCACGCCGATGCCCATTGCAAGATAGCGGTGAATCATTTCGATCCACGCCTTCATCACTGTCACCGGCCCGGTCGGCATCGCGGCTTCGGCGGCGCTGATATGGGCATGCGCCTGCAGCGGATTGGCGTGGCCGTAGCAGCCGGGCCAATCCGGACAGCCGAGGCCGGAATCGGTCAGCCGTGTGAATGCGCCGAACATGATCAGGTCGAACGTGAGAAACAGCGTGACCCATACCAGCTTGCGGTATTTGTCGGCGTCGCTCGATACCCAGACGACCGCCAGAGGCAGCAGCGCCGCCAGCAATCCCATGATGCCAAGTTGGATCAGCATAAGAGCTTATTTCATCCTATTGCGGAAGCCTTCAGCAATTTAGCGAGGTCTTGTTTGATCTTGTTGGGATCGGCGTCTTTCGGAAAACGCATCATCAGATTACCCAACGGATCGATCATGTAAATATGGTCGGCGGCCGTCGTGTTCGGTTCGACCGGCAACCAGGCTTTCACCGCATCGGGCTTGGCGCGCAGCATCCGCGTGCCGTCGTATTCGCGCATGACGATCGTCTCCAGAGGCTTGTCGTCGGTAATCAGCCATACCCGCTCGATCCGGTCCATCTCCTTGCCCTGCGTCAGGCGCAGTTGGCGCATCTCGTACAGTTTCTTCCTGCATGGCTCGCCGCATTCGGCATCGTTGACCTGCAACATGATCCACTTGCCTTTGTAAGCATCCAGCCCGACCGGCTTGCCGTCCAGTGTCGTTGTGCCAAGCGCAGGTATCGGATAGACCCTGGGGTCCAGCAACTCACCGTAATTGGTGCGACTCTGCGGTTTGATCACGTAGTAGGTCAGATAGGATGCGATCAACGGCGCCGCGCAAATCAAAATTACGGCAAATAGTTTCCAGCGCCCATTGCTTTGCTGTTTATTTTGTTCCACGTCTGAATCCCGTCACAACGAAAAAAATGAAAGCGGTTGCAGCCAGCGCATACCATTGGAATGCGTAGCCGAGATGCCTGTCGATGCCGGCCGAAGGCCGCGGCCAGTCGCGCACCAGGCCATCGTGCGTATCGCTCAGTTGCTCGATCACAAAAGGCTGCATTGCCAGTTTGCTCGCTTGCGCAAATTCGGCGACATCGAGATTTTGCAGAATCGCTCCCGGCCGCAATTCAGCCGCGCTGCCCAGTTGCAGCAAACGGTCCGGATTGCGCCTGGCTATTCCCATGAGTTGCACCTGCCCGTCCGGTGTCGCAATCGCCGGCAGCTTGGCGCGGTCGGCCCGGTCGCGCGGCACCCAGCCGCGCGCAACCACGATATGCATATCGGACCCGGCAATTTTCAATGGCATCAATACTTGAAAACCGGCCTCACTCCGGTAGGGACGATTTTCCAGATAGACCGGCCAGTCGCGCACAAATTCCCCGGTGACAAGCACGCGGCGGTATTCGATTTCATCGATTGGCCCGACCACGGAACCCAGGGGCACAGGCGGCGCAATTTCGCGCGCAGTCAATTTCGTTTCAATCGCTTCTTTTTGCGCCGCGCGCCGCATTTGCCATTGGCCCAGCGACACGCCGATCGCGACGGCAACGGCGGCAGCGATAAATGGCACCCATCTGAATCTGAACCTGATTGGCATTACAATATCATCTCATTCAACGCATTTCTTTTCAGCCGGCCTTCACAGGCAATCCACCGGCTGGCCGCCATCATGAAAATAATCGTCGCAGTCGCGTTCATCCTCATTCTGGGCAGCCTGGGTTCCGCGCTGGTTTTCCTGATGCGCGACAAAGGAAAAAGCAATCGTACCGTAAAGGCGCTGGCGTTCCGTGTCGGCTTTTCCATCGCGTTGTTTACATTGTTATTGATTGCGCATCAATTGGGATGGATTCAACCTACCGGCATTCGCTGATCCACGCCGCGTCGCTTTCCAGTAAAAAAGCCGCACCGAAGTGCGGCTTTCAATATGTCTTGAACAGCCGATGAATCGGTTTACAACCAGTAGACAACCACGTACAACCCGAGCCATACCACGTCGACAAAGTGCCAGTACCATGCGGCGCCCTCGAACGCGAAATGATGATCCGGCTTGAAATGTCCCTTCATCACGCGGTACAGCACGACCGACAGCATGATTGCGCCGAGCGTCACATGGAAACCGTGAAAACCGGTCAACATGAAAAAGGTCGAGCCGTAAATGCCGGAAGTGAGTTTCAAATTCAACTCGCTGTAGGCATGAATGTATTCATACGCCTGGAAACCCATGAAGGTTGCGCCGAGCAGAATAGTCGCGAACAGCCAGAACGCCGTCGTGGCGCGGTGGCCTGCGCGCAATGCGTGGTGCGCAATCGTCAATGTCACGCCGGACGTCAACAGCAGCGCCGTGTTGATGGTCGGAATCGGGAACGGCCCCATTGTCGTGAAGTTCTCGATCGTGCCGGCCGGACCGGCATTGCCCCACTGCCCCGTAAAATCCGGCCATAAAATCTTGTGATCCAGGTCGGCCAGCCATGGCATCGTGATGCTGCGCGCATAAAACAGCGCGCCGAAGAATCCGGCGAAAAACATGACTTCGGAGAAAATAAACCAGCTCATGCTCCAGCGGTAAGAGGTATCGATCCGCGCGTTATACAAGCCGCTTTCGGATTCCGAAATCGCTTCGCCGAACCAGTTGTACAGCACCACCAGAACGCAAAGAATGCCGGCGATATTCGCATAAGGCCCCCAGGCGAAGCCGTTTACCCATGCAGAAGCCCCTGCCATCGTCAGAAGCAGCGAGGCCCCTGCCAGTACCGGCCATCTGGACGGGCTCGGTACGAAATAATAAGGGGCATTACCGTGTTGTTGAGAGCTCATCTCCATCTCCAAATTTCAAATAATCACTTCGCGACGACGACCTTGACGATAATTACCAGTATCGCGATAAAAATCAGAACACCGATTATGCCGGCGATAATGACATGCACAGGATTCAGTTTCGCTGCATCCTGCTCGTAGCCGCTTTTTTTCCTGATACCCAAAAACGCCCACAATACCGCTTTGATGGTTGCGCCGAAAGATGCTTTGCGCGACGTCGCTTTTTTCAAATCCTGCATTTGCACACCTTCAACCTGCAATCTTGCCCGGCTTGCCGATTTCAAAAAAAGTATAGGACAACGTAATTGTCCTTATATCTTTCGGCAGCGCCGGATCAATGAAGAACACGACCGGCATCTGCTTTGCCTCGTTCGGTCCGAGCGTCTGTTGCTTGAAACAGAAGCACTCGACTTTCTTGAAGTGGGCGGATGCCTGCTGCGGCGCATAACTTGGAATCGCCTGCGCATCGATGCTGCGCGCCTGCTTATTCACGACTTCATATATCACTTGCGTCATCTCGCCGGGATGCACCTGCACGCTGCTGACCGTCGGGCGAAAACGCCACGGACCCTGCGCGTTTGCATCGAACTCCACCGTGATGGTGCGGCTCTTGTCGATTTGCGTATTGCCGACAGCTTGCACGGTCGCTTCTTTCGGCGTCAGGATATTGATGCCGGTAATTTCGCAAATCTTCTTGTAAACCGGAACCAGCGCATAACCGAAACCGAACATCAGCACCGCCACGACAACCAGCTTGCCCAACATCTGCGCATTCAGCCTGCGCGCTTGCCCGCTACCGTTTTGGTCTTGCTGTTTCATCTTAACTGAACCACACCCGTTTGACGAAAACGCCGATGAAAAATATCAACGCAACCGATGCCAGGATCAGAGCGGTTTTAAGGTTGCTCGTTTTTTTCGGATCAGGCATATCGACGCAATCAATCAGGCGGGCCTGCGCCCGCCGTTTATCACTTTACTGTCGGCGGCACTTCGAACGTATGGAATGGCGCCGGGCTGGGCACGGTCCACTCCAGGCCTTCCGCGCCGTCCCATGGTTTGGCAGGCGCTTTCTGACCTCCCCTGATCGACGGCAATACCACCGCAAACAGGAAATACACCTGACTCAGGCCGAAACCCAATGCGCCGATCGATACCAGCATATTGAAGTCGGTGAACTGCGCCGGGTAATCTGCATAGCGGCGCGGCATGCCGGCCAGCCCGAGGAAGTGCATCGGGAAAAAAGTCACGTTGAACCAGATCAGCGAATTCCAGAAATGGATCTTGCCGCGAGTCTCGTTATACATGAAGCCGGTCCACTTCGGACCCCAGTAATAGAAACCGGCGAACAGCGCGAACAGCGAACCGGCCACCAGCACGTAGTGGAAGTGCGCCACGACATAGTAGGTATCCTGCATCTGGATGTCGATCGGCGTCACCGCCAGAATCAGGCCGGTGAAGCCGCCCATCGTGAATACGAAGATGAAGCCGATCGCAAACAGCATCGGCGTCTCGAACGTCATCGAACCTTTCCACATGGTTGCGATCCAGTTGAATACCTTGACGCCGGTCGGCACCGCGATCAGCATGGTCGCGTACATGAAAAACAACTGACCGGTCACCGGCATGCCGGTGGTGAACATGTGGTGCGCCCAGACGATGAACGACAGGATCGCGATCGAGGAAGTTGCGTACACCATGGATGCATAGCCGAACAGCGGCTTGCGTGCAAAAGCGGGAATGATCTGCGACACGATGCCGAACGCCGGCAAGATCATGATGTATACCTCGGGGTGGCCGAAGAACCAGAAGATGTGTTGAAACATCACCGGATCGCCGCCGCCGGCCGCATTGAAGAACGACGTGCCGAAGTGGCGATCGGTCAACGTCATCGTGATCGCGCCCGCCAGAACCGGCATTACCGCAATCAGCAAATACGCGGTGATCAGCCAGGTCCAGCAGAACATCGGCATTTTCATCAGCGTCATGCCGGGCGCACGCATGTTCAGAACCGTGGTGATGATGTTGATCGAACCCATGATCGAGGAAGCACCCATGATATGGAGTGCAAAAATCGCCATGTCCATGCCCGGTCCCATCTGGGTCGACAGCGGCGCATACAGCGTCCATCCCCCGGCGGGAGCGCCGCCCGGAACCAGGAACGAAGCGGCCAGCAGGATTGCCGCAGGCGGCAGCAGCCAGAACGAGAAATTGTTCATCCGCGCGAACGCCATGTCGGCTGCGCCGATCTGCAGCGGAATCATCCAGTTGGCGAAACCGACGAAGGCCGGCATGATCGCGCCGAACACCATGATGATGCCGTGCATCGTGGTCAACTGATTGAAGAACTCCGGCTGAAATAATTGCAGGCCCGGATGGAACAGTTCGGCGCGAATCATCAGCGCCAGTACGCCGCCCGACATAAACATGACCAGCGAGAACCACAGGTACAGCGTACCGATGTCCTTGTGATTGGTTGCGTACAACCAGCGGCGCCAGCCATGCGGATGATGGTCGTGCGCGTCATGGTCGTGAGAATGATCGTGTGCGGGATCGATTGCGGTTGTGCTCATCTCAAACTCCTAAATTTCCTGATTTGTTGGGGACAAGGTGTTCGTCGCGCCGCGGCGATTCGCACACCCTGTCCCGCAATATTCTTCACTACTTGCGCGCAGCCAGAACTTCAGCCGGTTGAACGATGTTTTCCTTGGCCTTGTTCGACCAGTTGTTGCGAGTATAGGTAATCACTGCGGCGATGTCGGTATCCGACAGCACGCTCTTCCATGGCGGCATGCCTTTTCTGCCGTTCAACACGACATTGATCTGTTCGCTCCTGGGGCCATTGACCACCGCCGATCCGTCGAGTGCGGGGAATGCGCCCGGCACACCCTTGCCGCTGGCCTGATGGCAGGCGACGCAATTGGCTCCATACACTTTTTCGCCGCGCTGCTTGAGTTCGTCGACAGTCCATGTCTTGTTCGGATCATCGGCTTTTGCAGCCAGTTCCTTTTTCTTGCCGTCAACCCATTTCTTGTAATCGTCGTCACTGACGACATTGACGACGATCGGCATGAATGCATGTTCCTTGCCGCACAATTCGACGCAATTTCCGCGATAGGTTCCGATTTTTTCAGCCTTGAACCAGGTATCCCGCACAAAACCCGGAATCGCATCCTGCTTCACGCCGAACGCCGGTACTGTCCAGGAGTGGATTACGTCGTTTGCAGTGGTGATGATCCGCACTTTCTTGTTGATCGGCACAACGACGGGATTGTCGACTTCGAGCAGATAATTGTCGTTCTTGACCTTGGTCGGATCGACGATTTGCTCACGCGGCGTGGACAGGTTGGACAGGAAGGAAATGCCCTCGCCGTCGCCCTTCAGATAATCATAGCCCCACTTCCATTGCATGCCGGTCGCCTTGATGGTGATATCGGCATTGGAAGTGTCTTTCATTGCAACCACGGTTTTGGTGGCGGGCAGCGCCATCAGAATGACGATCACGAACGGAACGATTGTCCAGCCGATTTCGACTGCCGTACTCTCATGGAAGCTGGCGGCCTTGTGCCCGAGCGATTTGCGGTGCTTGAGAATCGAGTAAAACATCACGCCGAAAACAGCCAGGAAGATGACGAGGCAAATGATGAGCATCCAGGTGTGCAACTGATATATCTCGTCCGCAATCTGCGTCACGGGCGGTTGAAAGTTGAGTTCAAGTACCGCCGGGCCACCTTGGCTATCGACGACCGCCCAGGACGGCACACCAGCCGCCAGGAGCAATGCACCGAGCATCAACGATTGAAGGCGCTTCGCATATTTCATAGTTTCCTCAAAAGCCCAAATTAAGAATTCTGCCTAATTACCTGACGCCAGTGCGCACTGCAGTTCCTGCGCAAACTCGCGTCGTTTCCATTCTGTCAAAAACCGTCCTACTTCGACCCGCGTGCCCTTGGCTTCCAGCCCGATCAATCCGCTATGCATTTCAGGCGGCTCGACGCGCGTCCAGCGCGAATCCAGCCTGACTTGCCGGAGCTGCTCCGCCTGGATCAGCTCGACCAAAAGGCAATCGTCGATTAACGCGATATGTTCACGATCAGTCGCATGGCGGCCAAAATTCAAAAACGCCAAGCCTAGCGCCATCATTTCGAGAATCGCGAAACCAAGGATGTACCAGGCGCCGTGCATGGTGAAAAAAGCCGCCACGGTCAATGAAACCGAGCACAAAGCCGCGTAGACCATCGCCAATTGCCGCGGCGAAATCGAGCAGTTGCGCTTCAAGACCCATTCCCGCTTGGCCATGATGCGTCGCCTGAGCGGGTAAACTGCGCGCCGCGCGCGCCGCGTAAAACCCACGAAGTATAAGTCGGAAATAGACTTGTTATCAAGAGGAATAACTCGCAAACAATCGTCTGCACATGAGATATTCCGCGGGTCTGCGAAGGCTCGCCAGGTCTTGCCGTATTGCCATTCTGATCATTGAAGCTGCAAATCCCGATCACTGTCTGCGATGTAGAACAATTCATCATGCAAGTGAATACCTTCATTTTTTATGCAAATCCAGCCGGATGATCGTTTCGCCGCTTGCAGTCGTTTTGGGCACGGGCCGGAAGGCATGCCCATAGATAATTTCGAAAGTCAGGGGAATCCTGCCGTCGGAGCCGCGGCTCCGTTCTAGTGCATGCACAATTCGCGCCCATCCGCGCGCGCCGGTCAAACCGCGCCGCCTTGTCGCAAGCGGATTGCCGCCCCAGGCCCGCACATCGGCCATCATTTTATCGACGGATGCATAAGTGACGGTAATGGTTTCCATATCCATCACCGGCGTCGAAAAACCGGCGTTGACCAGCATATCGCCGAAATCGTGCATATCGACGAACGGCAGCGCATGCGGCATATCGTCGACCTCCGCAAAGGCTGCACGCAATTCCTTGAATGTATCGGGCCCGAAGCACGAGAACATCAACAAGCCGTCCACCCGCAATATGCGCCGCCATTCCGCAAAGACGCGGTCGGGCTGCGGATGCCAGTGCAGCGCCAGGTTGGACCAGACCAGATCCACGGTGTTGATACCGAAAGGCAATCGCGCGAAATCGCCGCACAGCAAATCCGCGTTTGCGCCCGAACCTGCGCCCATCCCGGCCGGCAGCCACTTTGTCAGCAGCCGGCTCATCGACGACTGTGCCGCATCCTGTCTGCCGCGCGCCGCCGCCAGCATCGCCGACGACGCATCCACGCCCAGCAGATGAGCGCTTGCGAACGATTCTTGCAGGCTTGTCAAATCCGCGCCCTCGCCGCAACCGGCATCCACTACACGTTGCGGCGCGATTTTTACCAATGCAAGCCGTTCGCGCATTCTGCCTGCAACCTCGCGCCGCAAAAAGCCGGACTCGACAATACGTTCGGGGGAAGCGAACAACTCGCGGACACGGCGCAAGTCAATCGGTGCGCTCAGTTGGGCGTCTGAAAAAGAAGGTGGCGAGGACACGGGGAATTAGGCGGCCGGAATGAGATAATCTGCTTCAGTTTACACGCTTGAAGGCTTTACTGCTCTATGCTTTCCCATTTGCGCCACTGGTCGCAACGCCTGATCGCACGCCTGCCTGCAGCCGTGCCGTCTTCCTGCGCATTGTGCGGCGGCACCGGCGATGACGCGATTTGCGATGGCTGCCATATCCGGTTTTTCAGCCGGCGGCGGCATCGATGCGTGCAATGCGCGATCCCTCTGCCCGAGACTTCTGCCGCGGAAACAAACCTGTGCGGCGAGTGCCTGAAGCAGCCGCCCGCGTTCGACGCCACGATTGTCGCAGCCGACTATGCGCCGCCGATCGATCAACTCGTGCTGGGGTTGAAATTCGGCGGCCGGCTGGCGCTCGCGCCGTTGTTCGCGCGCATGTTGCGGGATGCACTGCTGCAAGAACAGCGAAGAGATTTGCCGGCACTATTGACCGCGGTGCCGCTTGGCGCACAGCGTCTGGCGGAGCGCGGTTTCAATCAGGCGCTGGAAATCGCCAGGCCGCTGGCGCACGCGCTTGGCACCAGGCTCGACCCGCATCTGGTGGCGCGTCTGCGCGACACCGATGCGCAGGCGCTGCTGCACCCGGATGAACGCCACCGGAATATCCGGCATGCGTTCATCGTGTCGAACGATGCAATCGACTGCGTGCGCGGCCGGCATGTCGGCGTGGTCGACGACGTGATCACAACCGGTGAAACGCTGAATGAACTGGCCGCGACGTTAAAGCGCTTCGGTGCGGCGCGCGTCACCAATTTTGTTTTTGCGCGCACATTGCTTAAATGATTGCGCAGCAATAAAGGAGAACCCGCTTGTTTCATGTCGTACTGGTTGAACCTGAAATTCCGCCCAATACCGGCAATATCATCCGCCTGTGCGCCAATACCGGCGCGCAATTGCATTTGATCGAGCCGCTCGGTTTTCCGCTGGACGATGCGAAGATGCGGCGGGCGGGACTCGATTATCACGATTATGCAACGATGAAAGTGCATCGCAACTGGACTGCATTCATCGATTCATTCGCGGCAGGCGAAGCACCCGATCCTGCGCGAATGTTCGCATTGACGACGCATGGTTCGACCCCGTTTGCCGGGGTGGCGTTTCATCCCGGCGACGTGTTTGTATTCGGCTCTGAAACAAAAGGCCTGGATCCGGCGCTGCGCGAATCCTTCGCACCCGCACAACGCATCCGGCTGCCGATGCGGCCGGACAATCGCAGCCTGAACCTGTCGAATACGGTCGCCGTGGTCGTGTATGAAGCGTGGCGGCAAAACGGCTTCATCGGCGGCAAGTAGCATCGTTGATATAATCCGCCTGTATCGATCCTGCAATCAGACCATCTCCTCCGCTCGTTCTCCGCACGACCTTACCGAATTATTGAATACCTCAAGGACCATCATGACCCTTCGATTGATTTTTACCCTGGCATTCGCACTGATGGCCAGCGCATCCGGTTTTGCCCATGAATACACCGCAGGCAGCCTGCACATAGAACATCCGTATGCCCGCGCCACCGTGCCCGGCCAACCGACCGGCGCGGCTTATCTCGGCATCGAAAACAAGGGCAAAAGCGCGGACCGGCTGATCGCCATTGCGTCCCCGATTGCCAAGGCCGTCGAACTCCATTCGATGTCGATGGAAAACAATGTGATGAAAATGCGTGAAGCGCCCTATCTCGACATCAAACCGTCGATGAAAATCACGATGAAACCGGGCGACGGTTATCACATCATGCTGATCGGCTTGAAGCAGCCGCTGAAAGTCGGCGACAAGTTTCCGCTGACGCTGAAGTTTGAAAAAGCCGGCAAGGTCGACGTCTCGGTGTTCGTTGAAGACAACAATGCGTCCGGCCGGAATGCCGGCGAACATCATCACTGATCGTCCGGAAAGGAATTACGTCCCGTTGTAATGGCGATAGACCGAATGGCTGCCATCGGCCTGGAATATCAAAACATCGAACGGGTCGCTGCGCGGCCCTTCCATTCCGGGCGCGCCAAGCGGCATCGACGGCACGGCCAGGCCTTTTGCCTCGGGGCGCTCCGCCAGCATCCGCTTGATCTCACTTGCCGGCACATGTCCCTCGAGCGCATAGCCGTTCACGACACCGGTATGGCATGAGGCCAGCGCCTGCGGCACGCCGAACTTTGCACGGTAATCGGACAGATTCGCCACATCCTGCGCCTTTACCGTAAAACCGTTGCTGCGCAGATGCGCAACCCAACTCTGACAGCAGCCGCAGTTGGCGGTTTTATAAACCTCGATCGGCGGCAGCGCGGCGTATGCCATGCCGGCCGGCGGCACCAAAGCCAGCATGGCGCCTTTCAAAATAGTGCGTCGCTTCATCTCTCTCTCATTGCCTCGCAAGTGCGTGGCTGCATGGCTTTGACGGCTTAGGCAGCCTTGACGAGTTGTACGGTCGAGCGTACTTCTCCGGTATGCAATCCCCTGAAATTCTTCAACTGCGGCCGTACCCACGGCGCGAGCGGCGATTCTTCGGGCGACTTGACCAGTCCGAGTTGCTGCAGCACCGATACCGCCGCCGTATAAAGCGCGCGCACGTTGCCGTCGACGATTTTGACTGCAATGCCGAGTCCGGCGGAACGCACACCGATGACTTGCACGCCGTCGGCGCCGATCTTGGCGACCCAGTCGCCGGGAGCGGTCTGCATGAAAGCCAGATCGTTGCGGCCGGTGCCGGAAACCAGTTCCGGATGCGTGGTCATCGCCTGATAAAGATCGCTCGGCGCATGACCGTAGACGGCATCGTTTTCGCCTTGCGCCAGGCGGGCATAGGCCAGCGCCAGTCGGGAAAGCGGCATCGCATAGTTGGGCGCGGAGCAGCCGTCAATGCCAATTTTGAGGGCCGATTCCGGCATTCCGGCAAAATGCGCGACACTGGCGCGCACCGCTTGCTGCAGCGGATGGGCCGGATCGATATAGCTGTCCAATGCATGGCCATGCTGCACGCAGTATGCAAGAAACCCGGCATGCTTTCCGCTGCAATTGTTGTGCAGCTGGTTATAGGTTTCGCCCGCCGGCGGCAGCTTATCGGTTGCCGCGTAATATATCGGCGCATGACAGCCGCAGCGCAAATGATGTTCATCGCAGCCGGCCTTGTGCAGCATCGATTGAACTGCCTCGATATGCATCGGTTCGCCGGAATGGCTGGCGCACAGCAGCGCCACTTCGCGCGTCGTGAAACCGAATCTGGCCGGGCCATCCGCGTGCAGAAACGGCACCGCCTGAAACGGCTTGATGGTAGAGCGGGTAAAAGTCAAAAAGTGCGGATCGCCGGCCTGATACAGGATATCGCCGCGTATATTGACCACCGCGACCGAGCCGCTGTGGATACATTCGACATCGGCGCCGCGCGTGACTTCAACCAGGGGAGCATGCTTCATGTCAGATGCTCTTGTTTTTCCCGACCTTCGACAATAATTTGGTAGTCGAACGGTCATGCTTGAAATCGATCGCGACTGCGCGGCCGCCATAGGCCGCGACCGCACGCCCTTCCGGAATGGCCGTCATGTCGTAATCGCCGCCCTTTGCGTAAATCTCCGGACGCGCCTGCTGCACCGTTTCCAGCGCGGTGTCTTCGTCGAACGGCACCACAAGGCTTACCGATTCGAGCGCCGCCAGCAGCGCCATGCGGTCTTCGCAACTGTTGAGCGGCCGGTCATCGCCCTTGCCGAGCCGTTTTACCGATGCATCGGTGTTGACGGCAACCACCAGCGACGCGCCTAATGCGCGCGCCTGCGCCAGATAGGTGACATGGCCGCGATGCAGGATATCGAATACGCCGTTGGTCAGCACGACAGGCTTGGGCAATTGTTCGATGCGGGCCGCAAGCGCTGCGCGCGGACAGATTTTTTTTTCGAAGTTGGACATGTGAAGTAATAAAGCCGCAAAAAATATTCGCGGCTTTACCGGACCTTCTAGACGGGTTGCGATGCGGGATGCAGCGCCAGACGCGCGACGATTTCCTTGCGGTAGCGATTCAGTTCCTGCACTGTTCCGAATGTCCGGTCGAACAGCAGCGACATGTTGTGCAGGATCCGCTCGATGACTTTCTTTTCCCACTCGCCGTCGAACTTGATCTGGTTGTCGAGCCATGCTTCGAGCCATTCCGGATCGGGCAATCGGCTTTGCACGGTGTCGTTCGGGAACAGCGACTGATTGACGTGCAGGTTGGTCGGATGCAGCGGCTTTTCGGTACGGCGCGCCGATGCCATCAACACGCCGATCTTGGCAAAAGCGGCGCGAGCGGAATCGCCGACTTCGACCAGGGCTTTTTTCATGTAGCGAAGATACGCGCCTCCATGGCGGGCTTCATCCTGGCTGATGATTTTGTAGATATGCTTGATCACCGGTTCGGTATGCCATTCGGATGCGCAGCGATACCAATGATTCAAGCGGATTTCGCCGCAGAAATGCATCATCAAGGTTTCCAGCGCCGGCGCCGGATCGAATTCGAATCGCACGTTATGCAGCTCTTCTTCGGTCGGCACATATTCGGGACGGAATCGCCGCAGGTATTCCATCAGCACCAGCGAATGTTTTTGTTCTTCAAAAAACCAGACCGACATGAACGCGCAAAAATCGCTGTCGCCGCGGTTATCGCGCAGAAACATCTCGGTCGCCGGCAGCGCCGACCATTCGGTGATGGCATTCATCCTGATGGTCTGGGCCTGCTCGTCTGTCAGCATGGCGGGATCGAATTGGTCCCATGGAATGTCCTTTTCCATGTCCCAGCGGACTTGCTCGAGAGATTTAAACAGTTCTGGGTACAACATACGCGCCTTGAAAATTAGGTTAAGTACTTGATTCTACCAAGAAAAGCATCCATGACGCAGTTCGGGGACGATATGGAACGTCCGGCTGCGGGAGCGATTTTGTTACAGTAGAAGCCAATATCTCATTAATAGTTTAATTATGTCCGAAATTTATACGCTAAAAAAGCCCGTTCGGATTCCGCGCACCGTTTGGCTGCTTGGGTTTGTCAGCATGCTGATGGATATTTCCTCCGAAATGATTCATAGCCTGTTGCCGGTATTCATGGTGACCGTTTTAGGCGCCAGCGCCACGACGGTCGGCGTGATCGAGGGTATTGCCGAATCGACAGCACTGATTGTCAAGATTTTCTCCGGCGTGCTGAGCGATTATGTCGGCAAGCGCAAATGGCTGACCGTGCTCGGTTATGGCCTTGGCGCCGCGACCAAACCGTTGTTTGCAGCGGCTAGCGGCATCGGCTGGGTCTTTACCGCCCGCTTCATCGACCGCATCGGCAAAGGGATACGCGGTGCGCCGCGCGATGCGCTGATTGCGGATGTGACGCCGGCCGGGTTGCGCGGCGCGGCTTTCGGACTGCGCCAATCGCTCGATACGGTGGGCGCATTCGCAGGTCCGTTGCTTGCCATGGGGTTGATGTTGTTATGGAACAGCGACTTCCGTGCGGTGTTCTGGGTTGCGGTGATTCCCGGTTTTCTGGCGGTTGCGCTGCTGCTGTTTGGAGTACGCGAACCGGCTGCCGCCATCACACCGGGAAAGCGGCCCTTCCCGATTTCACGCTCGGCATTAGGCAAGCTGCCCCGGCTTTACTGGTGGGTCGTTGCGATTGGCGCAGCATTGACGCTTGCACGGTTTTCCGAAGCATTTCTGGTGTTGCGCGCGCAGCAGGGCGGTTTGGCGCTGGCGCTGATCCCGCTGGCATTGGTGCTGATGAATCTGGTGTATGCCGTCTGCGCCTATCCATTGGGCGCGCTGGCGGACAGGGTGCGTCATCGCACCCTGCTGGCGCTCGGTATCGTGCCGCTCATTATCGCCGATGCATTGCTGGCGCATAGCGCGCAACTGGCGTGGGTCGGCGCGGGCCTTGTGTTCTGGGGAGTGCATATGGCTGCGACCCAGGGACTGCTGGCGGCGATGGTGGCCGATACCGCACCGGCAAATCTGCGCGGCACTGCATTCGGATTATTCAATCTCGCCAGCGGTGTTGCGATGCTGGCGGCGAGTGCATTGGCCGGCGTGCTGTGGGATCAACTGGGTGCGGCTGCGACGTTTTACGGCGGAGCCGTTTTTGCCGGTATCGCACTCCTGTTGCTGCTCGTGCGCAACGGACAAACTGATTAGAGCGGTTTTCGGTGAAGCGAGCGTCTTTGCCGGGACAATCAGCCGATATTTTTCGCCGTCAATACACAGTATGCGGATCGGTTGCCGACCGTTGCAAGAGGCATGCGGCGGACATCATCCCGCTTTAACTGCCTGGCGCACATCGATGATGACGTCGGATTCCGGATAGGCGGCACAGGGAAGAATAAACCCTTCTTCCTTTTCTTCCGCACTCAATCCCGGCCACTCGATGTTGTACCTTACTCGCCCGCTGACCAGGCGGCACATGCATGTACGGCATGTGCCATTACGGCAGGAACTGGGCAAAACGAAGCCGGAAAGCGCGGCCGCCTCCAGCAACGGCAAAGATTCCGGCGCTTCGAATTTCCATCCTTTTGGTTCAATGACTGCAGAGAAACGGCTGTCCGTAGTGCCCATGATTCAACTCTTCGGCAAATCGATAATGTCCGCGCCGCGCGCCATCCCGATCCCGCCGCGCATGCGCCTGTTCATGAAGTGTTCTAGCACGTCATTCTTCTAATCGCTTCCACCCGGCTCCATATCTCGGGGGTACTGCTTTCCCATACGCCGTCCAACAGCCGTTTGAAATCAGGATTGTTTTTCGCCTCGGATTCTATCCTGTCGATATATTCATGGCCATGATGATGTATCAAGTCTTCCAGCGGACCTGCAGCCAGCATGCCGATGACCTTCAGGCTCGGCTTCCGGTCAACGATTTCCAGAATCGCTTTCCAGCAGAGTCCGGGATGCTCGTCGTTCAAATCCCAAAACCGGATAATGGCCCAGAAAAGCGGGTGTTTTTCATCGAATTCATCGACGCTTTCCTGGACCTCGATATAGGCAGCAATCCATTTTTCAAAATCAATGGTGACCATTTTTTGAATATAACCGTTTAATTGAACGTCGCTGGACAGTACGATGTGCGCCGCACGCCCCCAATATAAAATCTACGGACAGAACGTCCCTGTCCATGCAGGATGGTATATCCGCTTCGATAAGCTGCGCCATCCCATAGACATGGGGGCTGACAAAATTCAGCTCACGAAAATCCCGACTCGATGATCTTGCCGCCGGGGCGCAATTGCCCGGCCGGGCGCAGCGCCTGAAAATTCACCGGCAGGTATGGCAGCGCCCCTGCGCCCGGCAAAGCGGAAGTTCAGGATTTTTTCGATGGCGACTTGCGTTTGCGCGGCGCCGCCGCCGGCTTGGCTTTGGCAGCGGGCGGCGCCGGTTCGGGCGCCATCGCCGTATTGACTGCCTGCTTGAACTGATCTTGCAGCAGGTTCCACCATGCCGCAGGATTGGCCAACGGTGCAACCAGATCAATCGGGTTGGCGGCTGGCAGGGACTGCGGCTGTGTCCGGGAATCGAATCCCGAATCCTGGTCCGAATTCGAATCCGAATCCGGCGCAGCCGGTTTTGCAGCCGTCGGCATCGGGAATGAGAATGGCGATTCGAACCCGGGCTTTTCTTCCGTCGCCGCCGTACCCGGTTTGATCATCGAGCTCATCGATTCGCTCATCGACTGCAACGTGGCGATCGTCGCGCTCTGCACTTCCAGCGCCTGGATCGTACCGCGCAGCATGCTCATGTTCAGCGTCAGCCAGGATTCGACCGCCTTCAAATCCGTTATCTGCCTGTTGATATCATCGACCGATAACGTCGGCATCACCATGCCGGGAATTCTCATGCCGCCCCACATGCTTTTGACAAATTCGAGCGTGTCCGTCATGGCGCCCGCCCCGGGAATACCGGACGTATTGGATTTTGTCATGACCAACCTCCATTAACAGGTGTGACTGACTACTAGCGTAGCAGATAACACCGGCGAACGAACTTCCGGCAGGCCGAATGGTGACAAATGTCAGATGCCGATTCGCTGTTTATCCGGCCGGCCGCACCATGCTGCATGTGGTCGGCAACGCGGTCGCCGCTTCCGGCAGATAGCGTTCGGTCTTGAAACCGTAGCCGCTGCCTTCATTGTCGAAGCGCACGCCGCCTGTCCCTTTTTTTTGCATTACCGACACATACAACGGCTGAATCAATTGATGATCGGCCGCCCGCATCGTCGCATGGTGAAATGCATTCTGATACCGCGCGCCTTCCAGCGCGCGCGCAACCGCCGCAGCTTCGGTAGTCCCGGCCTTTTCAATGGCGCTGACCAGCATTTCGATCATCACATGCATGCGCAGATGGACATAGTCGTCCTTGGGCTGCGGGTAACGCTGGCGGAAGGATGTATAAAACTGATCGCTGCTTCGATCCTTGCTGCCGCCGACATTCGGATGCCATTCGGCAACGGCGCGAACCCGGCCGACGCCGGCATCGCCCAATGCGGCAGGCGCGCCCAGACCATTGCCGTAGAATGTATAAAACTTGATATTGAGACCCGCCTCTTTTGCCGCCTTGACCAGCAGCGTCAGATCGTTGCCCCAATTGCCGGTAATTACCGCATCGGCGCGACTGGCTTTGATTTTAGCGATATACGGTGCGAAATCCTTGACCTTGCCGATCGGATGCAGCTCATCGCCGACGATTTCGATATCGGCGCGTTTGGCGGCGAGTTGTGCGCGGGCGGCTTTTGCAAGCTGACGTCCGAAGCTGTAATCCTGGCCGATCAGGTAAATGCGCTTTGCCTGGGCGTCATCCTGAATGACTTCAGTCAGTGCATGCATGCGCATATCGGCATGCGCATCGAAACGAAAATGCCAGTAGCTGCATTTTTCGTTGGTCAATGCCGGATCGACTGCAGAATAATTGAGAAACAGCACGCGCTGGCCGGGGGGCCGTTCATTATGCTTGTTGACCGCATCGATCAGAGCCGCCGCAACCGCCGAGCTATTGCCCTGGACCACGAATGGAATATGCCGGTCGGCCAGCTGCCTGAATTCGACCAGCGATTCTTCGACTCCCTGCTTGTTGTCGAACGTCGATAATGCAAGCGGATGTTGACCGTCGGGCAGCTTTACACCGCCGCGCGCATTGACCCGTTCGATCGCAAATTGCAAATTGCGCGCGACCGCTTCGCCCGCATTGGCGAACGAACCGGACATGCCGTCGATCATGCCGATTCTGATCGGCTCGGGTGCGGATGACGCACTGTATGCGCCGCTGGAAACGCCCAGCGCCAGCAGCGCGAAGAAACGTTTATGCATGACATTATCTGTTTTGAAAAGCAGCCATTTTACGTGGTTTGCTCAAGCGGAATCGGACCGGATCGGACTAAAAAACGGACCGTAATCAATTTGATACTGTCACAGTATGCTCACATCCGCGCGCCGATGCGTTTACACTATCGGCATGCCGCCTATCGCCACCGACACCCGCACCGAACGCACGCCGATTCCCATGCGCTGGATTGCGTTGCTGCTCGTATCGGTTTTATTGCATCTGGTCACCCTTGAGTGGGCGACCGGCGGCATCGGCATGCCGTCTCTGCGCAACCAAAGTCAAACCGCGATTGTCGCGCAATTGCTGCAGCCGAAGATCGAGCCGGCGGTTGCGCCCAAGCCGCGCATCCCGAAGCCGGCGGCCAAGCCGAAACCAAGCCCCCGTCCGGTTGCGCGTCCAGTACCCACCACGCCGCCGCAACCGGAAAGCGCCGCATCTGAAGCGGCAGTCATACCGCCGGCTGGCATGGAAGCACCCGGCACCAGCGTCGAACCGGTCATCGAAACACTCTCGGCCGCAGATGCCGGCGCCGCTCGGGAAGCTCCAGCCGCCGGCCCGCAACAAGCATCCGATACCATGCAATACAAAGTGAACCTGCCGCCGTCTGCCGAGCTGAAATACGACGTAAAGGCGTTGCGCGACGGAAAGCCGGTGTACGGACATGGCAAAATCAGCTGGCAAACCGACGGCGGCAATTACACGGTGGACGGCGAAGCCGGCATCCTTTTTTTTACCGTGCTGAATTTCAAGAGCGCCGGCCTGATCGACGATTTTGGCATCGCACCGGTGATCTACGCCGAAAAGCGTTTTCGCAAATCCGAAACCAATACGCATTTCAATCGTGAACGCAGCACCATCAGCTTTTCAGCCTCCACCGCGTCTTATCCGCGCAAGGGCGGCGAACAGGATCGCGCCAGCATCATCTGGCAGCTGACCGGGATCGGCCGCGGCGACGGCGGAAAATTCATTCCAGGCGCGGAAATCGACTTTTTTGTCGCCGGCGTGCGCGATGCCGAAACCTGGCGCATCCGTATCATCGGCGAAGAAGAAATTGAAACCGGCACCGGCAAGACCAGCGCCTGGCACATGGTCCGGATTCCGCGGCAAGGCTCTTACGACCAGCAGCTCGACATCTGGCTGGCGCCGCAGCAGCAATGGTATCCGGTCAAGCTGCGTTACACCGAAACCAACGGCGATTATCTCGACATGTCGCTGTCCGATTTGACCTCTGTTGCAGCCCGCTAAGCGGCCTTTTTATTTTTAGACTAAAACACGATGGCCTACTCTCCAGCACGCATTGCATTCTTCCCTTTGCTCGCATGGTGCGCTCTTGTTGCGCCGGTAGCGCAAGCCGCCGCCGCAAAATACAAGACCAACCTGCCGCCGTCCGCCGATCTGGCCTATTCGATCAAGGCCAGGCAGGGCGGCCTCATGATCAACGGCGATGCGCTGTTGCAGTGGCATGCCGCCGGCGGCAAGTACGTCATTACGGCCGAAACCCGTGCGATGCTGGTCGGAAAAATCCTCGATGAAAAAAGCGAAGGCATGATCGATCAATACGGACTGGCGCCGCTGCAATCGACTGAAAAACGTTTCCGCAAGCAGCCGACTGCGGCGTCATTCAACCGCCAGACCAGGACCATCAGCTTCGCCGACTCTCCTAAAACCTATCCGATCAAAGGCGGCGAGCAGGACCGCACCAGCGTCATATGGCAGTTGATTTCAGTCGCGCGCGGTACGCCGGCACGCTTCAAGCCGGGATCGGCATGGACTTTTTTCGTCGTCGGACAACGCGATGCCGAATCCTGGACATTCAAGATCGTCGGACAGGAAAAAATCGCGACGCCGCTGGGCGAGATGAATGCGCTGCATATATTGAAAGCGCCGCCGCCCGATTCGAAAGAACAGCAACTCGACATCTGGCTGGCGCCGTCGCTCGAATGGTATCCGGTGCGGTTGCGCTTTACCGATGCCGACGGCGAGTACATTGAACAGACGCTGGAAACAGTCAGCAAAAAATAATCGCTGGAATTCATCATTCATCATCTCAGGTAAAAAACATGACGCTTCCCCAAGGTGCGCTGGTGCTTTTCAGCGGCGGACAAGATTCAACGACCTGCGTCGCATGGGCGTTGTCGCGCTATGCGAAAGTCGAGACGATCGGTTTCGATTACGGCCAGCGGCATGCAATCGAACTGACCGTGCGTCCGTCGCTGCTGCGGAAAATGCGCGCCTTATCGTCCGACTGGGACAGCCGGCTGGGCAACGACCATATGATCGATCTGTCGCTGCTGGCAAAAATTTCCGACACGGCATTGACGCAAAACGTTGAGATTGCGATGCAGGATAACGGCCTGCCGAATACTTTCGTGCCGGGACGCAATCTGCTTTTCATGACCGTCGCCGCGACGGTTGCCTATCGGCGCGGCCTCGATGCACTGGTTGGCGGCATGTGCGAAACCGATTTCTCCGGTTATCCGGATTGCCGCAACGATACGATGCAGTCCTTGCAAGCCACGCTCAATCTCGGCATGGCGAGCCGGTTCAGGATCGATACGCCGTTGATGTGGATCGATAAGGCCGCGACATGGGACATGGCGCACGGTCTGGGCGGCCAGCCATTGGTCGACTTGATCCGCACCGATACGCATACCTGCTATCTGGGTGAACGCGGCGCCTTGCATGACTGGGGATACGGCTGCGGAAAATGTCCGGCATGCGAACTGCGCGCGCGCGGCTACCGGAAATTTACGCAGCAGGCGCGGCCGCCGGCCGGATCCGGCCAACCGCCGGCGGCCGCTTAGAGCGGTTTTCGTATGAGTGTGCGGGCGATGCGCGCAAGGCATCGCATGGCTCAAAAAAAACGCCACGTTTAACGGTGGCGCTTTTTGCCGGTTGGCGACGGAAATTTAGCTGCCTGCCACGCCGGACGGGGTTTTGCCGTTGCGCGCAGATTCGATTGCCTCGGCACGGCTGCGAACGTTCCTGGCTACGGCCGAAAACTGACCCGGATATTCTTCGCCGCCGACAACATAGGTGCCGTTTGCCTGCGCCTGTTTCAGTTCATCGATGACTTCAGCGCGGGTTTTGCCTGACGCGGAGTTGGCGACGGGTGCGACATATTCCGCTTGCTGGGCAAAAACGGAGCCGGTAGCGGCAAGCATGGCGACGGTAACGATCAATTGTTTGGTATTCATTTTAATTCTCCAAGAATGTGAGGTTGATGACTCCGGGTTCGGCGGCTGAAACGATCGTGCCGCCCGCCGGGTCCTGCCTCGCTGAAACGCACTCTTTGTTTGTGCGTTCATCGATGAAGCACAGTGTAGGCTTTGCGCGCCCCGGGAAAAACGCGATTAGTTGCAATACACCATTGCAAGATAAGAAATAATGGGACGAGCAATGCGAGTAACGGATCTGCCGTTCTTGTACAAGCCGGAGGCCTGCGAAGAGGGCGATCCGTTACAGCAGCTTGTCGAGCGTGATCGGCAAATTGCGTATGCGGCGTCCGGTCGCATGGAACACCGCATTGGCGATCGCGGCGCCGACGCCGGTAATACCGATCTCGCCTATGCCCTTCGCACCCAGTGCATTGATGTGCGGATCGGCTTCATCGACGAAGCTAATGTCAATCTCGCCGACATCGGCATTGACCGGCACATGGTATTCGGCAAGGTTGCCGTTCACCGCCCGGCCTTCTTTCAAATCGATTATTGTTTCCTCAAGCAAGGCCAGCCCGATGCCCCAGACGACGCCGCCCATCAACTGGCTGTAGGCAGTCTTCCGGTTCATCAGCTTTCCGGCGCCATAGACTCCGACAATGCGCGGTATGCGTATCCGGCCGAGGTCCTCGTCCACATGCGCTTCGGCAAACACCGCGCCGAATGAATGCATCGAATATTTTTGCTTCTCATCGCCGGGCGCGACATTGACGGCCGCTTCAACCGGCTCGCCGCGGCGGGCCACGACGGCAGCCATCGGCTCGCGCCGCACCGGATCGCTGCGAAGGCGGAGCCAGCCGTCTTCCACCGCAACGTCATCCGGGTTCGCGCCGAACAACGGCGAATTATCATCGGCAATCGCGATACCGATCAATTTCGAACGCACCGCCGTCGCTGCCGCATGGACCGCCGGCGCGACGCTGGCTACCGTGGTCGAACCGCCGGATTGTGGCGCTTCCGGGAAAGACGTATCGCCCAGCTCGAACCTTACCTTGCCGGGCGCCAGCCCGAGCGCGTCGGCGGCAACCTGGGTCATCACCGTGTAGGTGCCGGTGCCGAGATCCTGCGAACCCGACCGGACCAGCG
>JAQGLW010000087.1 GCA_028292665.1 Herminiimonas sp. | reverse complement strand
TTTTATCCAGCCTCGAATCGCCTTTACTTATATGTCCCCCGACGATTATTGCCAGCAAAAAGCCGCGCAAAGCGGCTCCAGTTTTTATTACAGCTTTCTGTTCCTGCCGCAGGACCGGCGCCGTGCGATCACCGCACTCTATGCGTTCTGCCGCGAAGTCGACGATACCGTGGATGAATGCACCGATCCGACGGTCGCCCGCGCCAAGCTGATCTGGTGGCGCAAGGAAATTGCGGCGATGCTGGCCGGGAACCCGACGCATCCGGTGACGCTGGCGCTGCAACCGCATCTGGCGCCCTATTCGCTCGACGGCAAACATTTGCAAGCGATCATCGACGGCATGGAAATGGATCTCGATCAAACGCGCTATCTCGATTATCCGGGCTTGCGGCGTTATTGCTGGCACGTGGCGGGAGTGGTCGGTATTTTATCCGCCAGCATTTTCGGCGCGACGCGTCCGGAGACTCTTGAATATGCCGAAAAACTGGGCCTTGCCTTTCAGCTCACCAATATCATTCGCGACGTCGGCGAAGATGCGCGCAAGGGACGGATCTATCTGCCGGTGAACGAGCTGCAGCGATTCAATGTCACCGCGGCGGATATCCTGAATACCCGGCATAACGAAAATTTCGAGAAGCTGATGCGGTTTCAGGTGGAGCGCGCGCAAGCCGCTTATGACGAGGCGTTCGCCCTGTTGCCCGCCGACGATCGGCGCGCGCAACGACCCGGCCTGATCATGGCGGCAATCTATCGCGCACTGTTGAACGAGATCGAGCGTGACGGCTTTCATGTGCTGAACCAGAGAATTTCGCTGACGCCGATCCGCAAGCTATGGCTGGCATGGAAGACCTATGTCAAAGGATAGGGACCCGTGCGACTGAGGCGCGACATGACATCCGCTGCGCAGAAGATTGCGGTGGTCGGCGCCGGATGGGCCGGTTGCGCAGCGGCGGTCGAGCTTGTGCGCATCGGCCATCATGTCACCCTGTACGAGGCGACCCGCCATCCCGGCGGCCGGGCCCGGCGTGTCGTAGTCGACGGCAAGACCCTCGATAACGGTCAGCATATTCTGCTTGGCGCCTATACCGAAACCTTGCGCCTGATGCGCATCGTCGGCATCGACATCGATCAGGCAATGCTGCGCTTGCCGCTGCAGATGCGTTATCCGGAGCACAGCGGCGGCATGGATTTCATCGCGCCTCGCCTGCCCGCTCCGCTCCATCTGCTGGCGGCATTATGGCGTGCCAAAGGGCTGGCGAAAGAAGACAAACTGGCGCTGGCGCGATTTTCGACGACGGCGCGCTGGATGGGTTGGCGGCTCAATACCGATTGCACCGTCACTGAATTGCTCGATCGCTTCGATCAGACCGACCGCATCGTCAGGCTGATGTGGCGCCCGCTTTGCATCGCCGCACTCAATACGCCGCCGGAACGCGCTTCGGCTCAAGTGTTTTTGAATGTTCTGCGCGATAGTCTCGGCGCGCGCCGTGCCGCATCGGACATGCTGATTCCACGCGTCGATCTGACGGCGCTGTTTCCGGAATGTGCGGCAGCGTTCATCGAGCGGCGCGGCGGTGTCGTGCGTTATGGCGCGGCGGTCAAAGCCGTTGCGCGGACCGAATCGGGCTGGCTGACTCGCACCGGCAACGGGACACCGGATGAGACCGGCGCTTTCGATGCAATCGTCGTCGCCACGCAGCCCGGTCAGGCCGCCGGCCTGCTCGAAGATTGGCCGGACAAAAACAGCGCCGCGGCATTCGGTTACGAGCCGATCACCACTTGCTATCTGCAATACGCACCGGGAATGAGGTTGGCGCATCCCTTCTTTGCGCTGATCGACAATGCCGATGAAAATGCATGGGGCCAATTTGTTTTCGACCGAGGTCAGCTCGATAAAAATCAGGCGGGATTGCTGTCGGTCGTCATAAGCGCGTCGACCGAAGCGATCGCACTGGGTCGTGAAGCGCTGGCTGCGGCCGTCGCCTCGCAACTCGCCACGGCATTCCGATTGCCGGAGCTGGAGCATCCCGAATGGGTAAAAGTGATTTCGGAAAAGCGCGCAACGTTTTCCTGCGCGCCGGGGCTGGTCCGGCCGGAAAATGCGACGGGCCTGGATGGTCTGGCGATTGCGGGCGATTACACGTCAGGCGATTACCCTGCCACGCTGGAGTCCGCGATCAGAAGCGGCGTGAAGGCGGCGCAATTGATCGGCGGCTGAATATCTTCCGGTACATCCGACGGATTGCTACTCGTGCTCCCGCATCCTGGCAAGCGCTTCATCGATCCGTTCGACGCCGATAATGGTCAGCCCTTCGATCTTCTGTTTCGGCGCATTCGACTTCGGAATCAGCGCGATCGAGAAGCCGAGTTTTGCCGCTTCCCGCAAACGCTCCTGGCCGCGCGGCGCCGGGCGGATTTCGCCGGCCAGTCCGACTTCGCCGAATACCACCAGGCCGCGCGGCAGCGGCTTGTTGCGCATTGAAGAATGAATCGCAAGCAGCACGGCAAGATCGGCCGCAGGTTCGGTGATTTTCA
>JAQGLW010000067.1 GCA_028292665.1 Herminiimonas sp. | reverse complement strand
GTCAAGCCCCGCGCCGAGGCGAATCGGATCGCGCGCGCTTTTGACGATGCGGATCGCATCGCCGTCATTCTTCCCAACATGCAGTCGAAAACTATTCGATCCCAAATCAACCGCAGCGAACATTCATTCCTCTCGTTTCAATTTTTCGGCGTCGGCCGGATAGGTCAAAGTATCCACTATTTTGCGGCTTGGCATACTGGATTTATGGAAGCCATATTCGATTGATTGAAGGCCGATGAGTTCCGGTGCCGGAATGCATTACGGTTGCAGATGTCCGTGTGCAGGCATCTGAATCAAGTTTGTGGAAACAGCGGGACGGCGCCGCGCAAGGTGGGCCGGCATCACCGATGAAAAAAACAAGGCGGTATTCCGGCGCAGCCGAATTTCGCAATGCTGGATCGGCCACCGGAATTGCGGTGCGATGAATCCGGAATTTCCGGCGGGATATTCCTCGCCGTCTCAAGACATGGATCGGAAAGCGTTGCCGCTACATTGTCAAAACCGTCATGCAATCCGGTTTCCGACTTTCCATGCGCCCAGGACGATCGGAATCTCGTTGACTACGCGGACCCGCAGAAAATCGGCCCGCAGCTCCGGCGCGATTTCGCCGCGGTCGGCCAGACCGACCAGCAATGCCGGATTGCGCGACACGGTGGCGACTGCCTTGGGCAGGCTGAAGCCTTCCTTCTGTAGCAGGAAGGCTGCGTGCAGCAGGCTGGCAGGCACATAGTCCGAAGACAGCACGTCGAGCAAGTCGCTGCGCGCCAGTTGCGCGGCCGATACGTTGCCTGAATGCGAACCGCCCCGCACCACGTTCGGTGCGCCCATGATGATGCCGAGGCCCTTTTCGCGCGCGGCTCTTGCGGCGGCAAGCGTGGTCGGGAATTCGGAAATCGAGACGCCGTCGGTCACACCCTCTTCGACATGCGCGATCGTCGTGTCGTCATGCGTGGCCAGCGGCACCGGCGACATGCGCGTGGTGCAGCGTTCGATGATCGCGCGCCGGTTGGATGCCGCATAGGCCTGTTGCCGCTCGAGCAGACGCCCCAGCATCGAATCGACCTTGTCTTCGCTCCAGCCGCGCTTTCCGGTGACGTAAGTCCGGTAGTGGGTGAGATCGGTCCATTGGCGCTGCCCCGGCGTATGATCCATCAGCGATACCAGCCTCAGGCGTTCATCGTGCAAATACGGATCGAACATTACGAGAAGATTCTCTTCCGCTAGCTCCAGCCGCATATGCAGGTAATGATCGGCGCGCAATACGCCGGCTTCCGCCGCAGCCCGTATGCCTGCGATGCAAGGGGCGAGCGAATCGTTGCGCATGCTGTCGGAATCGATGTCGCCGACCGATATCGCGTCCAGCACCGTAGTGATGCCGGCGGCCGCTATCTGGGCATCGTGCGCGATGATGGCCGGCATGGTGGGCCAGCTGACCTTCGGCCGCGGCATCAGGTGCTTCTCCAGATTATCGGTGTGCAATTCGACCAGTCCGGGCAGCAGGAAATCGCCGTTCCAGTCTTCAGCCGCCGAAGCCGTATCCCCGGGAGAAATCTCCGCAATCAGACTGTCCTTGATGCGCAGCGTGCCGATAAATTCGGCATCTGCGGTGACGATGCGGGCATTGCGGATGATTTTCATATTACTGGCACCAGGGTGACCGGTTGCACCGGCGTGATTGGAAACAGCCGCGTCGCAAGCGCGCGGCATACGTATTCGTCATGAAATATCCCGACGATCGCCGCGCCGCGGTCGCGCGCGCTGTTGATCATGTCGATCACCGTGTCGCGGTTCGCCTCGTCGAGCGATGCGGTCGGCTCATCCAGCAGCAGCACCGGATAGTCGCTGATCATGGTGCGCGCGATATTGACGCGCTGCTGTTCGCCGCCGGAAAACGTGGCGGGCGGAACATGCCACAGCCGCATCGGGATCCGCAGCCGCGCCAGCAACGCCTTGGCCTGCTCCTGCGCCTCGTTCAGGGCGACGCCTTTCGCGATCAACGGCTCGGCCACCAGGTCGAGTGTCGGGATGCGCGGAATGACGCGCAAAAACTGGGTCACGAAGCCCAGCGTCGAATGGCGCACCGCATGAATCTGCCGGGCCGGCGCCGACGCCAGGTCGACCCAGCCGCCGTCATGGCGGATCCTGATGCTGCCGCTGCTGGCGCGGTAGTTGGCGTACAGGCAGCGCAGCAACGTGCTCTTGCCCGCGCCCGACGGCGCATGGATCACCACGCATTCGCCGGCATCGACCTGCATATCGACGCCGGATAGAATCGGCAGATGCAATCCGCCTTGCAGATGCAGCGTAAAGTCTTTCGAAAGTCCGGTTACGTCGATTCGTCTGGTCATCGTCATTTTCTTTCAAGCCTGCAATACGGATGAAACCAGCAACTGCGTGTACGGATGTTGCGGATCGTCAAGCACCTGGTCGGTCAGGCCTTCTTCAACCACCTGGCCTTGACGCATCACCATCAAGCGGTGGGCCAGCAGGCGAGCCACCGCGAGGTCATGGGTAACGATTACGGCGGCAACCTGCAGCCGGGATACCAGTTGCCGCAGCAGATCGAGCAGGCGCGCCTGCACCGACACATCGAGGCTGGCGGTCGGTTCATCCATGAATACCAGGCGCGGCTTGGTGACGAGGTTGCGCGCAATCTGCAGCCGTTGCTGCATGCCGCCGGAAAAGTCGCGCGGCAGATCGTCGATCCGCGCGGTATCGATTTCCACGCGCGACAGCCATTCTTTCGCTTCGCTGCGGATATTGCCGTAATGCCGCGCGCCTGTCGCCATCAGCCGTTCGCCGACGTTGGCGCCGGCCGATACGTCGCTGCGCAGACCGTCGCGCGCGCTTTGATGCACGTAACCCCAGTCGGTGCGCGACAACAGGCGGCGCCGCGCTTCGCTGATTTCAAAAAGATCGACGACGCCTTCGTGCCGGGTGGAAAACAGCACGCGGCCCGCGTCGGGCGCGATGCGGCCGGCCAGGCAATTCAGCAGCGTGGTTTTGCCGGAACCGGATTCGCCGACGATGCCAAGCACCTCGCCCGGATAAAGCGTCAGGTTCACGCGGTCGCAAGCGATCTGCGTGCCGAAACGCTTCACCAGATTTTCGGTGCGCAGCAGCGGAGTCATGATTTCGTTCATGCCTGCTCCGTGCTGGAAGACGCTTGCCGGGTACGGCAATAATCGGTGTCGCTGCATACATACATGCGCGCGCCTTCGTCATCGACGATCACTTCATCGAGAAAGCTGTCGTCGGCGCCGCATATCGCGCAGACATGTTCCCAGCGTTCTATCTCGAACGGGTAGTCCTCGAAATCGAGGCTCTTGACCGAGGTGTACGGCGGCACTGCGTAGATGCGCTTTTCGCGTCCGGCGCCGAACAATTGCAGCGCCGGGCTGCGATCCATTTTCGGGTTGTCGAATTTCGGAATCGGCGACGGCCGCATCAGATAGCGCCCATTGACCACGACCGGATAATCGTAAGAGGTTTCGATTTTTCCGAGGCGCGCGATGTCCTCGTACAATTTCACGCTCATCAGGCCGTAGTCGGCCATCGCATGAAATTTCCGGGTCTGCTCTTCGCTCGGCTCCAGCCACCGCAGCGGTTCCGGAATCGGCACCTGGTACACCATGATCTGTCCGGGGGACAACGGCGTTTCCGGAATCCGGTGGCGGGTCTGGATCAGTGTCGCTTCGGCGGTTCTTTCGGTGGTGGCGACACCGGTGGTGCGGCGGAAAAAGCGCCTGATATTCACCGCATTGGTGGTGTCGTCCGATCCCTGGTCGATTACCTTTAGCACGTCGTGCTGTCCGATCACGGCCGCGGTGACCTGGATGCCGCCCGTGCCCCAGCCGTAAGGCAGCGGCATTTCACGGCCGCCGAACGGCACTTGATAACCGGGGATTGCGACCGCCTTCAAAATGGCGCGGCGAATCATGCGCTTGGTCTGCTCATCCAGATAGGCGAAGTTGTAGCCGGCTTCAGGCTGATGCGCGGCAGTGCCGGCCACGGCATCCCGGGCGGAGGAAACGGCTGTTTGCATCATGCGGCTTTCTGCGGTGCGGCCGGTACGGCGGCCGGATCGTCCGGTCGCCGTGCGGCGCCGGCTGCGCGGCGCAAACCGCGGATCAGATTAAGTTCGGATTGGAAATCGACATAGTGCGGCAGTTTCAGATGCTGCACGAAGCCCGATGCTTCGACATTGTCGGCGTGACACAGCACGAATTCCGCCATCTGCGCGGGTGCGCCGATTTCCTCGTTAAGCTCCTGCGCGCGCAATGCGCGATCGACCAGGCCCATCGCCATCGCCTTGCGCTCGCCGTGGCCGAAGGTCAAGCCGTAGCCGCGCGTAAATCTGGCGGGCTCCGACTGCGAGCCGACGAACTGATTCACCATCTGGCATTCAGTCAGTTCGATGTCGCCGATCTCGATGGCGAAACCGAGTTCTTCCGGAATCACTTCGACCGGCACCTTGCCGTAGCGGATTTCGCCGGCGAACGGATGGTTGCGGGCGTAGCCGCGCTGGGTCGAATACGCCAGCCCGAGCAGGAAGCCTTCATCGCCGCGCGCGAGGCTTTGCAGTCTGAGTCCGCGCCCGGCCGGAAAATGCAGCGGCTCGCGCGTCAGATCGTCCGGTTCCGGATCGCCTTCCGGCACCGACTCTTCTTCGATCAGTCCTTCCGCATTCAGGAAGTCCAGCACGCGAGGCACACGCTGCGTGGCAGCCTGCATATCGGCTTCGGATCCGGCCTCGGCATCGTGCGCCCGGACACCGTCCGCGCCTGCTTCGGCTGCCAGCGAAAAGTCCAGCAGACGCTGCGTGTAATCATAAGTCGGGCCGAGCACCTGGCCGCCCGGCACATCCTTGAAGGTGGCGGAAATGCGCCGCTCGATCACCATCCGCGCGGTGTCCACCGGCGCTGTCGACAGCAGGCGCGGCAGCGTGGTGCGATAAGCGCGCAGCAAAAAAATCGCCTCGATCAGATCGCCGCTTGCCTGCTTGATCGCCAGTGCTGCCAGATCGCGATCGTACAGCGAACCTTCGCTCATTACGCGAGCCACCGCCAGCGGCATTTGCTCGCGGATTTGCGCCACCGACAATTCCGGCACCGCATGATCGCCGCGCCGCATGCGAGCCAGCGCTTCATAAGATTGTTCGATGGCTTTTTCGCCACCTTTGACCGCTACATACATGGCGCAAGCTCCGGAAAAAACGCGTTAGACATGAATATGCGTGGTGCGCGGCAAGCCGACAATGTCGTTGCCGCAGCAGAACACGACATCGACTCCCAATGGAAAAGCGGAAGTGTTTGCGCGCCACAGCGCATCGAAATCATCCGGCAGGCCGCCGATGCGCATCGCTCGCGTCTGCGGAATCCCGGGGCCGGACAACAGCCGCACCGGACCGTTTTTCAGAATCGGAACCTGGATCAGCAAGGTGGTCGAGCGGTCCGGATATTCGATCACGCCTTGTGCGAAACGATCGAGTGCTATGCCTTGCTCCGGATCGGTGATGACGGCGAAAGCGGCGGCAGCCGGATCGCTTGTCAACGGACAGCCGCAATGGAAGCGCAGATAGGATTGCACGGCCGGCACGCCTGCATGTTCGGCGAGCCAGACCGGCGTTTCGTGGTCGGCCAGAGCCAGGCACAGTGCGGTTGTGGCGGCGTCCAGCGGAGCCGGTCCGGCAACCGTCACCGGCAGAGTCCGTATCAGGCCCGGTTCGGACAACGCCTGCAGGATGCAGCGAAAAGCCGCCTGCGCATCATGAACGCTATCGGACCATGCGGGCAGCAGCGTATTGCCGGCGGCCGCGTTCATGCGTCTTCTCCGCGCACCATCGTCATGAACTCGACCTTGGTCGCCTTGGCTTGCGCGATGGTCGCGGCAAGCTTTGCGGCAAGCGCCGATTCGATCGGCTGCAAAATCGTTTCCCGCACTTGCGAAGATGCCGCCGATTGCATCAGCGCATCGAAAATCGCCGCCCATTCCGCATGGCGCTTATCGCGGCCGGCAACATACGCGATGCCCATTTCGCCGGATTCCAGCCGCAACGCGCAACGCGTGACCGACATTTCGCCGACATTGAATTGCGCGCCGGTGCCGCCGGCTCTGGCGCGCACCATTGCCAGGCCGACTTCCGGGCGGCGCAGCCAAAGATAGGACGGCAATGCGCCGTATCGCGCCACAGCTTCGGCGAAAGTATCGGCAGGCGCTTTCGCCAGCAGCGACATCCAGCCGGCACGCTCCGGGGTGGGGTGATGATTATTCATGCCTTGCATTAGATCATCCGAAGATGAAATCTTCATGACATGAACAAGATCAGAACTCGATGTCAATATCCGGTCACAATTCATTATTAGGATGACGCTTATTAATCTTTTCGGACAACATATGAATAAGCGATTTTTTATCCATGGCGGAACCAGCCTGATACGCAACGAGTCGGACTCGGCCAATTGGAGCGAAGCCGATATCGCATTGCTCGGCGCCCATATCGAGCAAGCCGGTCCGGCGCCGGTTGCGATGCTCGCATCGGACGCACGCGTGTTCGATGCGTCCGGACTGCTGGTGCTGCCGGGAATCGTCGACATTCATGGCGATGCGTTCGAACGCCAGATCCAGCCGCGTCCGGAAACCGTATTTGCGCATGACATCGCGCTGGCCGATACCGACCGGCAATTGATTTGCAATGGAATCACGACCGCCTGCCATGGCGTGACCTATTCGTGGGAAGGCGGCTTGCGCGGACGCGAAGCCGCTCTTGCGCTGATCGATCAAGTCGGCCGGCAACGCCCGACCGCGCTGGCCGATCACCGCATCCATTTGCGATTCGAGAATCATCATGCCGACGGCGTGCAGGATGTGCTGAACTGGATCGAGCAAGGATTGATCGATTTTTTCGCCTTCAACGAACACCTGCCGCCGATTGCGGTTAAATCGGCCCGTTCCGAAAAACTGGCCGCCTATGCGGAACGCGCCCGATGCAGCGGCGCAACCTTCAAGCAACGGCTGCACGCCGCGCAGGCGCATTCGGCACAGGTGCCGCAAATAATCGAAACGCTGGCGGCGGCGTGCCGTGCACACGGCATTCCGATGGCGTCGCACGACGACGAAACCCGTTCCGATCGCGAGCGCTATCAGGAGCTCGGCGTCGAGATCAGCGAGTTCCCACGCACCCAGGATGCGTTGTTTACGGCAATGGCATTGGGTAACAGGGTAGTGATGGGAGCGCCTAACGTATTGCTCGGCGGCAGTCACTGCGGCGGGCTCGCCGCTTCCGATGCCGTCAAGAGCGGCATGTGCGATATCCTGGCGTCGGACTATTATTATCCATCGCTGCTGCATGCGCCGTTCAAGCTGGCGCATCAAGGCGCTTGCCAGCTTTCCGACGCATGGCGCCTGGTATCGGAGAATCCCGCGGCTGCGCTGGGCTTCTCCGACCGCGGTCGCATTGCGAACGGCTGCCGCGCGGACCTGGTGCTGGTGGAGCCGGCGGCCGACGGCGGCGTGCGGCTGATCGCCACGGTCGCTGCGGGAAAGCTGGCATACTGCGCGGAGCCCGACCGGCTCATGACACCTCAGGTCTATTCGCTTGCCGCATGACACGCTACGCACTTTACTTCGCCCCCGCCGCCGATTCCCCATGGTGGGACGCCGGCTGCAGCTGGCTCGGACGCAATCCGGCAAGCGGCGCTGAATTTGCGCAACGCCGGATTCCGGGCATACCGGATTTAACGCTGGCGAAACTGACATCCGATGCGCGCCGTTACGGCTTGCATGCAACGCTCAAGCCGCCGTTTCGATTGACCGATGGATTCGGCGAGGAACACCTGGAGGCGATGGCGCAAGCGTTCTGCTCGGTGCAAAAACCGATCCGGCTGGAAGACACGAGAGTGCGTCCGCTGGCCAATTTTCTGGCGTTGTGCCCGACCGGTCCGGACGATGAAATCGGCGCTCTTGCGATGCGCTGCATGACTTACTTCGACATGCTGCGCGCCGCGCCGACGGCGGCCGAACTGGTGAAGCGGCGGCGCGCCGCATTGACCGCGCGGCAAGAGTCGCTGCTGCAGCGCTGGGGCTATCCGTACACGGAAGAGGAATTCCGGTTCCATATGACGTTGACCGATTCCCTGTCCGGCGTCGATGCGGATGCGCTGCATGCAATCCGCAAGGCGGCCGAAGAGCGCTTTGCCTCCGCGCAGGCGGCTGCGCCGCTGGTGATCGACGCACTGAGCATCTTCCGCGAAGACCGGCCCGGCGCGGCTTTTTCCGTATGGCGCCGCTTTCCGTTCGACGCTGCCCGGCAAAGCGCTGCGCTGCCTGCGCCGGGCCGCCTCTTTTTCTTCGTCGGCCCTTCCGGCGCCGGCAAGGATACGCTGCTGCAATGGGTGCGGAAACGGATGCCGGCCGATGCCGATATCGTTTTCGCGCAAAGGACGATTACGCGTCCGGCCCATCCCAGCGAGTCGCATGAAGCGACCGACGCGGCCACTTTCTGGCAGCACGCGGCGGCCGGCCGCTTTGCGATGATCTGGCAGGCCAATGATCTGTGTTACGGAGTACGGCGCGGCATCGAAGCGGATCTGAAGGCAGGACGCGATGTGATCGTCAACGGTTCGCGGGAATATGTGCCGCAGCTGCGCCAGTTATTTCCCGAAGCGCAGGTGATCTGGGTCGACGCGGATGAGCAGAAAATCCGTGAGCGGCTCGAAGCGCGTCAGCGCGAGACGGGCGCTGCGCTGCTGCGGCGGCTGGAGCGCGCGGTGCAGTTCACGCCGGCGGATGAACTGCCGGTAATCCGTCTGGACAATACCGGCCCGCTCGAAGTCGCGGGACACCGCTTGCTGGAAATTCTCAAGCGATTGCCTTGAGCGGCATGCTGAAACTGATGCCGTGCTGGCGAAAGCCGATCTGCTCGTAAAAGCGGTGCGCATCGACCCGTTTCAGGTTGGACGATAAAGTCATCTTGTAGCAGCCGGCCGCCGTCGCGATCCGCAGCGCATGATTGATCATCGCTTCGCCGATTCCGGCGCCGCGCCGGGCGCGCGTGACCACCACCCCGTCGAGCATCGCCTGCCTGGCGCCCTGATGCGAAGGACTGGAGAAAATCATCAGGCTGAAGCTGCCGACCGGCACATTGTCATGCAGAGCCAGGTAAGCGCGGAAGTCCGGATAGGCCGCCATCTCCGCCAGGATCTGCCGCATCGCCTTGCCGTCGATGGACGGCTCGTGCTGCGGATCGTCGTCGTCCATTTCCGACAATAGCGCCGCCAGCTTGTCGGCATCTTCAAAGACCGCCGGACGCACGTCGATATCGGGTATTTCATGCCGGTTCATATTGTCTGCTCCGCCTGCAATGCGACGTTCTTCATGATCGCGATGAATGTTTCCAGCGGCGGAGTGATTGCCGTCGGCACCTTGGCGGCATCGTCCCAGCGCCGCAGCCGGACGGCATCGCCGGCATGGGACTGGAGAATGAATGCCGACGCATCCTCGCGCCGAAAAAGCCCGCCCTGCCATTCCAGACTGCGCCTGGACGCTTCGGACAATCCGGACCAGTACGACGGATCGGTCGAACACAGATAACGCTTCGCATCGATATGCAGGCGAACCGGTTCGGTCACCGACGGAGGAAACAGACCACCGAGCAATTGTGCGCCCAGTTTTCCGTGCGGATGCTTTTCATCGTTGCCGTCGCCGGCCAGATGACCGATGTCATGCAACAGCGCGGCCGTCACCAGCGCCGGCGCGGCGCCTGCGGATTGCGCCAGCGCCGCGCATTGCAGTGCATGCTCCAGCTGCGTGACGGCCTCGCCGCCATACATTCCGCCGCCGCGATGGCGCAGCCAATCCACGATAGTATCGATGGTCAGGCGGGGTTGAGAATTCATTATTCCGGAATTGTCCATGGCTTAAATGAAAATCCTGCGAAGACGGGAAGAAATCAAATCGATCAAAATCACTGTCAGTACGATCATCAGCAGGACCGCGCAGGTTTGCGCATACTGGAATCCGCGGATGACTTCCCACAGAATCACGCCGATGCCGCCTGCGCCTACCATGCCGACCACGGTAGCCGATCGCACGTTCGATTCGAACCGGTAGAGCGCATACGATATCCACAGCGGCATGACCTGCGGCAGCACGCCGAAGACAATCTCTTCCAGCACATGAGCGCCGGTGGCGCGGATGCCCTCCACCGGTTGCGGATCGATTGCTTCGACCGCTTCCGAAAACAGCTTCGCCAGAATCCCGGTCGTATGTACAAACAGCGCCAGCACGCCGGCGAACGGACCCAGGCCCACCGCCACCACGAACAACATCGCAAACACCATCTCGTTGATCGCGCGCGCCGCATCCATCAGGCGCCGCATCGGCTGGTTGACCCACGGGGGCGCGATATTCGAAGAGCATAACAGCCCCAGCGGGATTGCGCACACCACCGCCAATGCGGTCCCCCATATCGCGATCTGAAGCGTGACAAGCAGCTCCTGCAAGTAGGTTCGCCATTCGTAAAAATCGGGCGGGAAAAAGCTGGCCGCATATTGCGCCATGTTGCCGCTGTCGCGGAACAGCTCCGACGGCCGCATGTCCGCCCCTTTCCAGGAGGCGGCCAGCAGCGCGAGCGCAACGCCCCAGACCAGCAGCTTGCCGATATCCTGCCTGGGCGGCGGCGGAATATTCGCCGGACCTTGCGGTCGTGTCGGGAAAGACATGCTCATGGCATCCTCAAGACTTCGCGATGTCGGCCAGCTTGCGCGTGATATCGTCCAGCCTGGCTTTCTTGTCGTCGGCTTTCATGTCGGCATCGGCTTCCAGCTTGATTTTTTCCTTGAACAATTCGAGCTCGCGTACCGGTTTCAACTGTGCATTGCTCGATTCCTTAAAGCCGCCGAGAGTCAGTTTGTTCAGGACGGCTTTTTCATTCGCGGCGTTCGGGCCGGATTTGCCGTAATTGACGAAGAAATTCTTGATCCTGATTTTCATGTCTTGCGGCATGTCCTTGCGCCATACCAGCGGGTCGGATGCGATCAACGGCGATTTCCATATCTGGCGCAACTGGTGCGCGGTTTCAGGCTGACGCGCTTCGATGCGCTCGAGCACGTCCGAACTGTGCACTGCGGCATCCACCTGCCTGTTGGCAACCGCCATGATATTGGTTTCATGATTGGCGGCGCGAATCGTTTTGAAAGCGGTTTTAGGGTTCACGTTATGCTGCGCGAAAACATAATAGCTGGGCACCAGGAAACCGGACGTGGAATTCGGGTCGCCGATGCCGAAGCTGATGTTTTTGGCGTTCTTCAGCACATCCTCAAGGCTCCTGTACGGACTGTCCTTATGCACGCTGATCATGCTGTAATAACCCAGCGAGCCATCGGCATTGACCGTCTGCGCGAACACTTCGCTGTTCGAACGGTCCACCGCTTCCATCGCGGACTTGTTGCCGAGCCAGGCGAACTGGATCTTGTTGAAGCGCATTCCTTCGATCACGCCGGCATAGTCCGGCGCAAAAAAGGCATTGACTTTGACGCCGAGCTTTTTGCTCATCTCGTCGAGGATCGGTTGCCAATCCTGCCTCAGATTCTGCGACGATTCGGTTGAAAGAATGCCGAAGTTGAGAGCCTTGACCGCATCGTCGGCGTAGGAAACCGCCGTTGCCGATGCGAATGCAAGACCGATTGCGTAAATGGATAATAATTTGCGGAACATGTTTGAAACTCCTTTGGTGAAAGCCGAAAACGATCAGGCTGCGGCGGCGAACGTCGGCAATGGAAGCAGTCCGGACGGCGCCGGCGTGCCGGCGGCATTGAGAATTTCGTCGGCTTCGGCGCCGTACAGCTCGCGCAGCATTTGCGCAGTCAATGCGCTCGATGGACCGTCATACACTACGCTGCCGTGGCTCAAGGCGATCGTGCGCGGGCAAAAGCGCTGCGCGAATTCGACCTGATGCAGGGAAACCAGCACGGTGGTGCCGTCCTGCCGGTTGAGATCGGCCAGGGTCTGCATTACACGGCGAGCGGATTCGGGATCGAGCGATGCGATCGGTTCATCGGCCAGAATGATTTTTGCCTTCTGGACGATCGTGCGGGCGATCGCCGCCCGTTGCTGCTGTCCGCCGGACAGCGCGGATGCGCGCTTGTATGCATGATGGGCGATACCGACGCGCGCCAGCGCTTCCAGGCCCAGCGCCTTTTCATCCTTTGTGAATTGCTTCAGGCAGCTGCGCCACAACGGCATGCGCGACAAACCGCCTGACAGTACATTCGTCAGCACCGGCAGACGTCCGACCAGGTTGAACTGTTGAAAAACAAAACCGACATTGGCCCGCACCGCACGCACGCCGCGCACGATCGCGCCGTTGCGCTGGACGGTTCGATTGCCTATCGTGACATGGCTCGCGGTCGCATCGCCCGCCATCAGGCCGGAAATATGGCGCAGTAAAGTCGATTTACCGGAACCGGAGGCGCCGATCAGCGCCACCATTTCACCCGGCGCGAAAGAGAGGCTGACATTGTCCAGCGCCTGGAATCCGCCCCGGAATGTTTTCGATAACCCGTCGATTTTTATCATCATGATTTCCGCCAGGATTGAGTGGTAATGGCCGAAGTATCGGGGTTGAATATTTCAAGGGTATGAAGTTTGTGTGACAGGCGCATGAAATCCGGCATCGCGCTTTGTATCCGTGATCGAGCCGTTTCACGGATATCGCGGCCGGCGTTCCATCCGGAATTTTTGTCCGCCATGCATTTCCATCCGGTTCCCGCCGCCAATTGGAATGTTCTCCAAAATTCTTGTCTAATTTATTTACGCATTCCGGCAACGGCAATTTTGCCGGCCGTCATATTTATATATGGAAAGCGAAAACGCAGATGAAAAATCCCTGGACCAAAAAGAATCCGCTGCTGAGCATGTGGTTGAGCGGGGCCAATGCCGTCGCCGGCGCCGCACGCAGCCGGGCAACTGCTGAAGGCAAGCGTCAGGCGGCGACCATGATGAAGCAGGCCAACAGGCAGATGTTCAGTTTCTGGAGCGGCGCTCTGACGCCTGTAGCGCCTCCGAAAAGCAGGAAAAAGAAGCTTCGTTAAGAGGCTGCCGTCGGCCCGGCGAACAGCGCCGGCAGGATTGCTCTACCGATTCATCTCATCATTTCTTACTCAGGAGATATCTCAATGAAACGCACAGCATCGGCCGTCTGGACGGGTGGCCTCAAGGACGGCAAAGGCAGCATCTCGACCCAGAGCGGCGTTCTCGACAATACGCAATACGGTTTCAGCACCCGATTCGAGAATGGGCCGGGGACCAATCCGGAAGAGTTGATCGCGGCGGCGCACGCCGGCTGTTTCACGATGGCTCTTTCGGCGCAGCTGGGCGAAGCGAGCATGACGGCGGAAAATCTCAAGACCATCGCGTCCGTGACGCTGGACAAGGTTGACGGCGGCTTTGCGATTACCGCGGTGCATCTGGATTTGACGGCAAGAATACCCGGCGCAGATCGCCAGGCGTTCGACGCGGCGGTCACCAAGGCAAAGGTCGGATGCCCGGTATCCAAGCTTTTGAACGCCGCCATCACGCTGGATGCGAAACTGGAAGCATGAGCATTGGCATCTCCGCAGCGCTGCCGGAGATCGATCGCAACGCTTATTCGAAGGCCGGCAAGCATCGATGAAGCTTTGCCGGTAATATTGCAATTCATTTCATCGTCGGACGTGCCCGAAAACGGCCGTTGTTCATGAAATGCGTTCCATAAAACTCTAACATAATGAAACGGGTTCGCGGAGCAGCAAAATCCGGGCGACGGCTATCCACGCTTCCCGCCCGTGAGAGGAAAGGTGCGGACGACGGACTCGTTTCATTGCGTCAGACGCTCCCATACTCAGGCGACCGCACCTCAACAATAACGGAGGTTACATGCAAACAAGCAAGGCTGGTGATTTCGATCCTGAAGTTTTGAAGCTGTTCGACAAATTCGTGCACGGCATTATCGATCGCCGCGGTTTCCTGACCGGCGCCGCAAAATACGCGGTCGGCGGCGTCACGGCATCCATGCTGCTCGATGCGCTCAGTCCCAATTTTGCCGCAGCCCAGCAGGTGCCGCAAAACGACAAGCGGATCAGCGCCAAATACGTCGAGTATTCGTCGCCCGACGGCTACGGCAAGATGCGCGGCTATCTTGCGGAGCCGGCGAACGCGGCCGGCAAGCGCCCCGCCGTGCTGGTCGTGCACGAGAATCGCGGACTGAATCCGCATATCGAGGATATCGTCCGGCGGCTGGCGCTCGACAATTTTCTGGCGTTTGCGCCGGACGCGCTATTTCCGCTGGGCGGCTATCCCGGCGACGAGGACAAGGCGCGCGACATGTTTGCCAAGCTCGATCAGCAAAAAACCCGCAACGACTTCGTCGCGGCCGCGAAATTTCTGAAGAGCCATCCCGACAGCAACGGGAAGCTCGGCGTCGTCGGCTTCTGCTATGGCGGCGGGATCGCCAACATGCTGGCGACCCGGCTGCCGGATCTCGCTGCGGTGGCGCCGTTCTACGGGGATCAGCCGCCGGCGGCGGAAGCAGCGAAAATCAAGGCGCCGCTGCTGCTTCATTACGCGGAGAACGACGACCGGATCAACGCCGGCTGGCCGGCTTACGAGGCCGCGCTGAAAGCGGCCGGGGTGCGTTACTCGATGTTCAAATATCCCGGGACGCAGCATGGGTTCAACAACGATACGACGCCGCGCTACGACGAGGCTGCCGCCAAGCTGGCCTGGCAACGGACCATCGAGTTCTTCAACAAGAATTTGAATGGCCCGGGATCCGCCGCAGGAAAGACGTCCGCCGGTTGACGGCGACCGGCCTCAAGAGACGCGAGACGTGCATGAAACGCCGGCACGGCGATCATGCACGTTGTTGTCCGCTTTTTAAAACGGCCATGGAACGGCGGTAAAGAGAAAGCCGTGCATCGCGGCATTCCGCATTTACTGCTGCTCCATCTGCCGCTTCTTTTCCCGCAGCTCTTCCAATTGCTGCTCTTCCAGCAGCCGTCTTTTCTCGCGCTGCTGCAGCAGCTCCTGACGCCTCTTTTCTTCCGCATCCTCGGGCGGCGGCTCCTCGTGCATCGAAAGCGAAACGCTGGCGGCTGACGCCGGCTCCCCCCGCTCGCTTTTCAGCTTGATGTTGAGGCGCAATTCATTGGCGGAATCGGCATTGCGAATCGCTTCCTCGTAGGCGATATGGCCATCGTTGTAGAGTTCGAACAGCGCCCAGTCGAACGTGCGCATCCCGAGCTCCCGGGATTTGGCCATGATGGCTTTGATCTCGTGAAATTCGCCTTTGAAAATGCGCTCGGCAATGGTCGTGGTATTGATCAGGATCTCGATGGCAGCCTTGCGTCCGTTGCCGTCCACCGTGCGGACCAGGCGCTGCGAGACGATCGCGCGCAAGTTCGACGAGAGATCCATCAGCAGCTGGTTGCGCCGTTCCTCCGGAAAGAAATTGATGATGCGATCGATCGTCTGGTTGGCGCTGTTGGCATGCAAGGTGCCCAGGCATAGATGACCGGTCTCGGCAAAAGCAATCGCATGCTCCATGGTTTCCGCATCGCGAATCTCGCCGATCAGAATAACGTCCGGAGCCTGGCGCAGCGTATTTTTCAACGCGTGATGCCAGGAGTGCGTGTCGACCCCCACTTCCCGGTGCGTCACCAGGGATTTTTGGGAAGCGTGCACATACTCGACCGGATCCTCGACGGTGATGATATGGCCCGGCGACGTGCGATTGCGGTGATCGATCATGGCGGCCAGCGATGTCGATTTGCCGGACCCGGTGCCGCCGACCACCAGCACCAGTCCGCGCTTGTGCATGACCACTTCCTTGAGAATTTCGGGCAGGCCGAGCTTTTCGAAATTCGGAATCTCGGAAGCGATGGTCCGGATGACCATGCCGACATGCTGCTGCTGGACAAAGACGTTTACGCGAAAGCGGGAAAGGCCGGGAATGGACACGGCGAAATTGCATTCGAACTCCTTTGCGAACTCTTCGCGCTGGCGCTCGTTCATCATCGCGTGAGCCAGCTTGCGCGTGATCTCGCCGGTAAGCTTTTGAGCGGTCAGCGGCTGCATGCTGCCGTGCGCCTTCATGCTGGGCGGGAAATCGTGGGCAATGAAAAGATCGGAACCGCCTGCCTGGCTCATGGTGGCCAGAAGCTTGTGCATGTATGCGCGGGCCTGCTCTTCGGTAAAAGTCGACATGACACTCCTTGTTCGTAAAACGCGATCGATCGCCGGCGCAGAGGCGGGCCGGCGACTCGCCTGCCATAACAGAGGCGGCGAGCCGTCATTGTGCCAGCAAAGCAGGCGTCGCGCATCGTCCGCGGCGCTTGCCTTACCGGCCGCTGCGGCAGGAAAACATCGTGTTCGCCGCCGGAAGAATTTCTGATTGAGCGATTGCCGGATTGGTTATACTCTTGTGACAAATCGGCTTGCGTCCAGGCAGGCCCGTGCAAATATGTAAAGGAAAAACCGGTGGAACATCAAAAATACTCCCTGATCGAAACACTTACCTTTGCCGAAAGCGGCGGCCTGCCTGTTTTAGGCACCCTGGTCGAACAGATCGTCCACCTGCTCAACTCCAATACGGTATTCAGCGACATTATCATTCATCAAAACAGTCCGATCATGCTGAGACAGCCAAAAAGGCTGGTGGCTGTTTCGGAAACGCCGATTACGCTGGAAGAACTGGAAGAATTCTTCGAGGTGATCGAACCGGATTGGGAAGAGCGGATAAAGGACCGGGCTTTCGACCGCTCCAAGGATTTATACAGCGCCCGCATCAGGGCGAACTGCTTTTCATTTCAAGGCAAGAAACGTCTTGGATGCGTGATCCGCCGCTTTCCGACGGAACCGATTTCGCTGGACCGGATCGGGTTGCGGCAATGCTCGCAGGATTTCGCAAAGCTGCACAACGGCCTGGTCCTGATCATAGGCGATACCTGCCAGGGAAAATCGACAACGATTGCATCTTTGCTCGATCAGATAAACAAGACCCGTTCAGGACATATCATCACGATCGAAGATCCGGTGGAGACGCTTATTCCGCAGCGCAAATCCATTGTCACGCAACGCGAGGTCGGCACCGACGGCGACGTCGAAAGCTATTATGTCGGCGCTCTCGATGCGCTGCGCGAGCGGCCCGATGTCATTTTGATCGGCGAGATCAGGGATGCCCAGACCGCACAGGAAGCGTTGGCGCTTTCCGAATCGGGACCGCTGGTGTTTGCCACGCTCCATGCCAGGTCGACTGAATTGGGATTGCAGAAATTTCTGCGTTTGCTGGGCAATACCGATACACAGGCACAGGCCTTGTCCAATTCCTTGCGGGGCGTGATCTGCCAGGCCTTGCTTCCTTCGCTGGAAGGCGACACTTATCACCTGGCGAGCGAATGCCTGACAACCAATCCGGAAGTCGCGCGCCTGATTGAAAACCGGAATCTCGGCAGTCTCCGGCCGCTGCTGGAGAATCTCGGCCGGGCCGCCGCGTCCGGATGCCATACGATGAACGATGATTTGCAATCGCTGATCCGGGCGAAGAAAGTCGGTCTTGACGATGCCCGCAAGGCCACTACGGATCGTCTTGAATTCGACAGCATGTTCAAGAACGCCTAGAGATTGTTGAAAAGTGGCTGGCGGGCTCCGACCAACTGATGGCCGTTCGTCCTGAGTGGCCCAAGGCCAGCTCCTAGCGCAGCGTATCGAAGGATTGGTGGCGTACCAAGGTCCTTCGATACGCCCTGAAGGGCTACTCAGGACGAACGGGAACTTGAGTTGGCCTTGGACTAGTAGCTGACATTGGATAGCAGCCGGCCTTGGACCGCTCAGGACAAACGGTTTTCCTTACTTTATACGGAACGAACGGTTCCCTCTTGATTGACTCAATCCTGCCTGCCACATTTTTCAGCAGCCTAAGCGGCGCCGGCCTGATCGCGCTATCGATTACAAATGCTCGTCGCGCATGTAGTACCAGTGATACAACATGCGCTGGCCGATACGGCGGAATGGCGCAAATATTTCGCCGGGCAATGCGGATGTGAAGATCGGAAGATCGAGCCCGCCGCCCTTTCCGGCGATGAGTTGCGCCAGCCGGCGGCCGGCCTGCGCAGAGTACATCACGCCGTTGCCGCCGTAGCCCAATGCGTAATACACGGTTTGCTGCGGGTCCGGCTGGAATATGCGCGGCATCATGTCGTGGCTGACATCCACCCAGCCCCACCACGAATAATCGATCGGTATGCCTTTCAATGCCGGGAACTTGCGGTGCAGGCCGTCGATCAGCACCTGCAGGTGCCGCGGATTGGACGCATCGCGTCCTGTAATCGCACTCCGGCTGCCGATCTGCACACGGTTGTCCGGCAGCTTGCGATAATAAAAACGCAGCGTCCGGGTATCGGTAATGACTTCCCTGGTAATGAAGTTGCACGCTTCGATTTGCTGCGCCGTCATCGGCGCCGTCACGATGGAATTCGACAATACCGGGAAATAGCGATTCTTCAAACTCGGGTGCAGGCCGGGTGCAGTGTAGGCGCCGGTGGCAATGCCTACTGCGCGTGCGCGCACGGTTCCGCCGGGCGTTTTCAGGTAATGAATTCCGTTGCGGGTTTCCCAGCCGATGACGGGACTGGACGGATGCACGGCAGCGCCCGCCGCGCGCGCCATTTTCAGATAGCCGTAAGCCAGCTTCAGCGGATGCACGCCGATGCCGTCAGGCTCGTGCATCGCACCCGCGGCTTCCGCTTCATTCACGTAGCGGCGCCGCACGGCGTCCGCGTCCATCATCTCGGTCTTGTAGTTGAATACGTCGGCAAGAACCTTCGCTTCGGCCTCTAGTTTTTTCATGGCCGCGGCACGATGCGCGATGTAAAGATGGCCGCCGGTCTGCGGATCGCAATCGATGTTGCCGGACCGGATCAGGTTCTTGAAGGTTTCAAATCCGTCTCCGATCTCCGCATGCATTTTCAATGCGGTATCCACTCCCCAGCGCGCAATCCACTGCGAGCGCGACAGACGGCCCGACGCATTTTGCGCCTGACCGCCGTTGCGGCTGCTGCAACCCCAGCTGACGCGGTTGGCTTCCAGCACAGTCGCCTTGATGCCGTGTTCCTGCGCGAGAAAAATGGCGGAAGTCAGCCCGGTGTAGCCACCGCCGATGATCGCGACGTCCACATCGACATCGCCCGCGATCGGTCCATCATCCGGCGGCGGCGTGCCGGCGGTCGCCGCCCAGTAAGTCGGCGCATAATCCATGCCGCGTCCCGGACCGCTCGAGACCAGCGGATCGTACGACGGGTCGTACGAACTGAATTGATTCGGATCGGCTTTCATATCCATAGCGATATCCCTGTTGTTGCATTCGCGGCGTTTTACGCCTTCGGCATTCCGATCAGAGGACGGTCCTTGCGGTAAGCACTCTTGACGGCGATTTTTCCATCGCGGAACGTGAAGATGTCGCAGCCGTTGGCTTCGATGCGCATGCCGTCGGCGCGCGTGCCGGTGTAGGTCCATTGCGAGACGCCGCGATCGCCGCAGATAAAATGCGAAGACCGCTCCCATTGCGCATTGGGGAAAGCGCTCCATGCCAGCGCGAATGCGGCGCGCACGGCCTCCTGGCCTTCGAACCGTTTTCCGCAAGCCTCCGGCCCCGCCGCCGCTTCGAAAACGCAGTCGTTCGTCATGAACGACATCAGCGCGTCGATATCGTGGCGATTCCACGCAGCGCTAAACGCTTCCAGTAATTCGATGGTTACCTTGCCATTCACATTCGTCATGATTTTTTCCTGTTTCCGATCGACGTGCGCCGGTTGATATCCGGCGCACGTCATTGAATGAATTTCGTGAAGAAGCTCGCCTGTCGCAGACAATCCGCTTTCTTCGGTGTGACAAAGTTAAATGTTGTAGCGGCAGCTTGGTAGCTCCAGTTCAATGGAGTCATTTGGGCCAGCGCAGATCGGCCTCGCTGTCCGTTTCATGCCGCATCCGCTTTTTCGAAAAAAAAGCACTGCGCGCCGGGTGCAGTGCCTTGGTTTTGGCAAAACGATCGATGTCCGGTGGCGACGCCGGCTTATACCTTGCCCTTCCACGGCACAAGAACTCTTTCGAGATAACGCATCAGCAGATCGAAAGCGAAGGCGAAGAAACCGATCACGATGATGCCCATGATCACCACATCGCTGGCGAGAAACTCCGATGCGCTCAACACCATGTAACCGAGTCCGCGCGTCGATGCGACCATCTCGCTGGCCACCAGCGTGGTCCAGCCGACGCCGATACCGATCCGCATGCCGGTAAATATTTCCGGAATCGCAGCCTTCAGGATCACGTGAAAGATCACCTGGAGCCGGGATGCGCCCATCGAATAGGCGGCATGGATCTGTTCGATCGAAACCGAACGGACGCCGGCGCGCGCGGCGATCGCCAGCGGCGCGAAAATCGCCAGGAAGATCAGATATACCTTGGAGAATTCGCCGATGCCGAACCAGATGATGACCAGCGGCAGATATGCCAGCGGCGGCAACGGACGGTAAAATTCGATCGGCGGATCGAAGATGCCTCGTACCCAGCGGCTCACGCCCATCAGGATGCCGATCGGAATGGCGGTGACGCACGCCAGAAGGAATGCGCCGAATACGCGCATCAGGCTGGTCAGCGCATGTTCCTGGAGTGTCGATCCGGCAAAACCCGTCGTGACCGCAAGCATGAACTTGTCGTAGACGGCCTTGGGCGACGGCAAGAACAGCGGCCTCACCCAACCGGCCGAAGTCACCAGCACCCATAGCGAGAACAATACGATGACCGTCACGATGCTGATGGTGGTGGCGTTGCCCTGGCCCGGCGCACCGAAAACTTCTCCCGGTTTCGAAGGGCTGTTGGCGAACAGGCGCAACAGCCAGTCTTTATGCACAACGTTGCCTTCGCTGAGAGTGACCGCCCCGCGCTGCCGCGCGAATTTGAACGCCCCGGAAAATTTCGGCTTATCCATGACTTGCCTCGACTGTTTCGGCAGCGCGTTCGTCGCCGTAGATGATGCTGAGGACCGTCTCCCGCATCTTGATGAAATCCGCGCTGGATTTTACGGCGCGCGCGTCCCGGCACGCGAGAAATTTCCGGTTGAATGCGATTTCGTAGGTATGCGTGATGCGGCCGGGCCGCGGCGACATGACGATCAGCCGGGTTGCAAGGAACAGCGCCTCATCGACACTGTGCGTGATGAAGAAAAACATTTTTTGCGTTTTTTGCCAGACGTCAAGCAGCAGTTCCTGGATCGTCTCGCGCGTCAGCGCATCCAGCGCCGCCATCGGCTCGTCCATCAGCAGCATCGTCGGGTCGCATGTCAACGCACGGGCGATGCCGACGCGTTGCTGCATGCCGCCGGAAAGCTGGTAAATCATTTGCTCATGAAAATCCTGGAGTCCGACCAATGCCAGATTTTTCGCTGCGATTTCTCGCCTCTTTTGTTTCGGTATGCCCTGCAGCTTCAATCCGAATTCGGCGTTTTCCATGACGTTCAGCCATGGAAGAAGCGCATGCTTCTGAAACACCACGCCGCGGTCGGATCCCGGCCCCGATACCTTCTTGCTGCCAAGAAGGAGCTCGCCGGTGGAAGGGGAGATGAAGCCGGCCATCAGGTTGAGCAGCGTTGTCTTGCCGCAGCCGGACGCCCCCAGCGCAACCACAAAGTCGCCGCTGTTGATATTGAGATTGATGTTGTCGAGCGCATGGACTCGATCGCCGGCGTGCCGGCCCGGATAAACGACGCTGACACCATTGACGTGCAAGTTTTCCATTATGCTTCCTTCGTTTCCCTGCAGCAGGCCGCGAACCGAGTTTGCCTGAATATCCGGGGCAATCTCAACTCGCGGCCGAGAACTTAAATCACTTCAACTTTTTCGCTGCTTCAGCATATTTTGAAGTTACGTATTTGCTGTAATCCGGTGCGACGGCATCGATTTTTCCTTCGTTCTTCAGGAAATCCGCAGTCGCCTTGAGCGCCTTCGCGACTCCGCCATTGGCGCCGCCGCCCAGCCATGCACCTGAAATCTGTTCATCCAGGCTCGGGTAGCCATACAACGCGACGGACGTAGCCACATCCTTTGCATCGGCGCCGGTCAGCTTGACGTTGGCCTTGACGGCAGCGGAATCCACAGTCCAGGATTTGGGATTGCTGCGATAAGCCGCATCCGCGGCGGACGCCACTTTGACGAACTTCGCCATGAAATCGGGATTCGCTTCAGCCCACTTGCGCTCCACCGCGATGCCGTCGAATGTCGCCTTGCCCTTTTTACTCAATTCGCCCGAGGTGACAAGCACCTTTCCGCTTTGCTTCAGTTTGCTCAGTGCCGGATCCCACACGTATGCGGCGTCGATGTCGCCCCGCTCCCAAGCTGCGGCGATCTGGTTCGGCTGCATATTGAGCAGTTGCACTTCGGTAGGTTTTATGCCCCATGTCTCAAGTGCAAACATGGTATGGAAATGCGTTGTCGATGCGAAAGGCACGCCTATTTTCTTCCCTTTCAGGTCGGACGGTTTATTGATGCCGGAACCGTTGCGCACGACCATAGCCTCTGCTTCGTTGATGTCATCCAGCACCCAGAACAACTGGAGATCGACACCCCGGCTTACGGCAGCCGCCAGGGGACTGGAGCCGATAACGCCGATCTGCACATCGCCCGACGCCATGGCGGTCGCGACTTTGGCGCCGGAGTCGAATTGACGCCAGTTGATTTTGTATCCCGTAGCTTTTTCAATGTCGCCGTTTGCCAGGGCCACCAGAAACGGCCCGTTGATCTGCTGATAAGCGATGGTGACTTCTTTTTTCTGCGCCAGGGCGCTTCCGGAGTGAATCATGACTGCCGTCATCAGCGTCATGCCGAGCACATTACGGATAGTGTTGAAAAAGTTGCGCATTTCTTCTCCTGATAATTGATGAAAGATACTGTAACCTCTATTTGGCTCAAACGGGGCCTTCTTGTGTTTTGCCCGAATTTGGTGCGCGAATTTCAAATCAACTGACAATTACCATCGACCTCAACCATTCTTGTCCTAGAATGTTTTTATCGAACACTATCTTTTCACAGCCTCCTTTTATATCACGTTAAAATTGCCGTCATAAATCAGAACAGCGGAACTCGCTCGTAAAATATACCCGATCGCTAATGAAGGAGTAGGGCCAGTTATGAGTATTAGATTAGGCCAGCGGATGTGGCAGCAGCTGTTCCAGGAGCAGACGAAAAACGCCTCTTCGCTCCAGGGGCAGATTCGAACCATGCTCGGCTCCGCGATTCTGAATCGCCGCCTTCCTCACGACTCTCCCCTTCCCTCGTGCCGCGAACTGGCAAAGGATTTGAACGTCTCCCGCAATACCGTCGTTTTCGCTTACCAGCAACTGGTCGACGAGGGATACCTGATACCGCGCGAGCGTTCCGGATATTTCGTCAATCCTGAAATCCTGAAAGGCAGGGCGATACAAACCTTGCAGCCTTCGGCGCCGGCAACGTCTCTCGATTGGGAAAGCCGGCTCACTTTCAAACCTTCGTTGCAGCGGAACATTACCAAGGCGCAGGACTGGCAGGGTTACGCTTACCCGTTTAATTTCGGCCAGTGCGATCCGTCCCTGTTTCCGGTTGCCGATTGGCGCGAATGCTGCAAACAGGCACTCAACGTGCTGGAGATACAGTCATGGGTGCCGGACCGCTTCGATACGGACGATCCGTTGCTGATCGAACAGATTCAGACGCGGCTGCTGCCCCGGGTAGGCATATGGGCATCTCCCGACCAGATTCTCACCACGGTCGGCGCCCAGCAAGCGCTCTACATACTGGCCACCCTGCTGATAGGCAAGGATAAAACGATCGGCATCGAAGAGCCCGGATATCCGGACGCACGCAACATTTTTTCGACCATGACATCCCGTTTGAAACCGTTGCCGATCGATCACGGCGGATTGATCGTCGACGAACGGCTCGACGCATGCGATTATGTGTACGTCACTCCTAGCCATCAATCCCCGACGACTGTGACGATGCCGATGGATCGCCGCCGCGCGTTGCTTGAGCGCGCCGTAAAATCCGATTTCGTGCTGATCGAGGACGACTACGAAAGCGAACTGAACTACGTTGGAAATCCGAGCCCGGCGCTCAAGAGTTTCGATCAGAGCAACCGCGTCATATACGTCAGCAGTCTTTCCAAAACCTTGTCTCCCGGCATTCGCTTCGGCTTCATGGTCGCCGCACCGGAATTGATTCGCGAGGCGCGCGCCCTGCGCAGGCTGATGGTGCGTCATCCTGCGACCAACAACCAGCGCGCGATTGCGCTGTTTCTGGCTCATGGGCATCACGATGCGCTGATACAGCGCTTGCGCCATGCCTACAAGGAAAGATGGCAAGCGATGGCGGATGCGCTGGAGCGGCATCTGCCGGATTCGTCGCGCAAGCCGACTTTCGGCGGCACCTCATATTGGGTAAAAGGTCCGGACGGCCTCGATGCGCGAGAGCTGACCCGGCGTGCCCGCGAACGCAGCATATTGATCGAGCCGGGCGATGTCCACTTCATGGCCGAACCGCCGCCGCTCAATTATTTCCGGCTCGGATTCTCATCGATCGCGACGCATAAGATCGATGAGGGCGTACGCCAGATCGCCGAACTGATCGATCAGATGGTGTAGCGCCGGCCGGGCCGGCCGGGCCGTTCGTCCCGAGCGGTCCGAGATCAACCGCTAAATCCTTTTCTTCTCTAAATCCGTTCGTCCTGAGTGGCCCAAGGCCAGCTACTAGCCCTTCAGGGCGTATCGAAGGATTCTGGCGGCCTCACAAGCTTTCTTTGACACAGTATCCTTCGATACGCCGCTTCGCGGCTACTCAGGACGAACGGATATAGTTGTTTGTCTTGGGCTAGCAGTTGGCTTTGGGCCACTCAGAACGAACGGATCCGGGAGTTGGCCCTGACCAGCCGCATTACCAGTAGCTCAAGAGCATTTTGGTTGCCAGCAGGTATAGCAGGCCGGCGAAGATGCGCTTCAATACAAGCACCGGCAGGCGGTGCGCCAGGCGCGCGCCGAACGGCGCCGTGAAAACGCTTCCGCTGACCAGCCCGATCAACGCGACGATCGAAATGAAGCCGATCGCATCGGAAGGCAAATGCGGCACGTTCCAGCCCGAGATCAGGAAACCGGCCGTTCCGACGATCGCGACCGGGATGCCGATCATGGCCGCCGTGCCGATTGCGGTCTGCATCGGCACGCCGCACCAGAGCATGAAAGGTACAGTGAGAAATGCGCCGCCGGCGGACACCAGCCCGCATACGACGCCGATAACCGCGCCGACGGCAAAAAGAGGCCTGGCACCCGGCATGGTTCTGGCAGCCGCCGGTTTTCTGTTCAGCAGCATTTGCGTGGCGCCGCAGTAGACGATGACAGCAAAAGCGAGGGCGAGATGCCGCTGCGAAATCCAGCCCGACGCCACGGTGGAAACCAGGCTGCCGGCGACCATGCCCGGCGCCATCCGGCGGACGATGCCGAAATCAACTCCGCCGAGCTTGTAATGTTCACGCACGCTCGACGCGGACGTGAACATGATGGAGGCCATCGCCGTTCCCAGCGCCAGATGGACGATGTGGGCAGGAGCGAAGTTCTGCGCCGCAAACAGCGCGGCGAGAATCGGCACCAGCGTCATGCCGCCGCCGATCCCCAGAAGGCCCGCGAGCAATCCGACCAGTGCGCCCGCCGCCACATAGACGAAGAACCAGATCATCCTCTGGCAATCGCCGGCTTCGCGCTGCCAGCACCAGGCAAAAATTTTTCTCCGGTCAATTGTCCGTACGGAATCCGCACGGATTCAACTGCACTTCGCGGCGTTCCTGAGTGAGTAGGCATTTAATTCAAGAGCCTGCAAACTCGGCGAGCAGTTGCCCGCCGCCGTAACTGCCCTGGCGCGGCGGTTCGCCGCCCAAGGTCACCCGCACCGCGCAATACTTGAACTCCGGTATCTTCGCAAACGGGTCCAGCGCCGCATTGGTCAGCCGGTTGATCGCCGCCTCGTAATAACAGAACGGCACAAACACCGCCCCCCGCGGCGTCCC
>JAQGLW010000062.1 GCA_028292665.1 Herminiimonas sp. | reverse complement strand
CGGCTTGCCCGGAATCTCGGCCGCGTTTCGGCAGGCAAAGGCGAATGCAGAATCGAAAGAGCGGTTGCCTTGTATGACGAGCAGGAAGTGAGCTTGATGGTCAATTCTATTTTAGAAATGTACGACGCGGTGACTCGCTACGAACCGATCATGACGTTACGGGACATGAATCAACAATCATCGGACATTGATATTTTCGCTTCCCGATAAGCATCTCCGGTCCGGATCGGACGCGCCGCGCCCGGAATGACGAAATGACGGCAGCATTGCGCTCTATCTTTGATCTAAGGCATCACACGGTTCTTCCTCAAGATTAACCTTCTAATTCTTGGCCGGGCCAAAAATCAGCCGAACCAATAGTCGGCGGCAGGCACCGGCCGATCCCCGGTTGCCGGCGCCGGCCGCTCATGCGCGCAGACAACCATGGCATTGAATACACCGGGATTGGCGAATGAACAGGAATGAAAACGGGCGGGCGTCAGCACTTGTGCAGGGGGGGCTGGTCGTCATCGTATTGGTGATCGTTGCCGGTTTTGCGCTCGCGTGGCATCCCGCAGTCGAGCCGCTCAAGCCGTCGGCACGCGAGCCGTTCGACCCGAGCCTGGTGCAGCGCGGAGCGCGCCTGTCCGCCATCGGCAGCTGTGCTGCCTGCCATACATCAAACGAAGCGGCACCCTATTCGGGAGGACTGGCATTAAGCACGCCATTCGGCACGATATTCAGCACCAACATCACGCCCGATCAGAAGACCGGCATCGGCACATGGCCGGAACAGGCATTTCGCCGTGCGATGCGCGAAGGCATATCGCGTGACGGGCACCATCTGTACCCGGCGTTTCCATACAACCACTACACACGCGTTACCGATGAGGACATAAAGGGACTCTATGCGTTCCTGATGACACGCGATCCGGTCGAAGCGCCGGCCGGACCGAACGACCTGAAATTTCCATTCGGTTTCCGTCCGCTCGTTGCCGGCTGGAATTTGCTCTACCTCGACAAGAGCCCTGTTCTTCCCGAACCTGCGCAAAGCGCCGAGTGGAACCGGGGTGCGTATCTGGTCCGTTCGCTCGGCCACTGCGGCGCCTGTCATTCGCCGCGTAACGCACTGGGCGCTGAAGACAAGCGTCAGTACCTCGGCGGAGGGGAAGCCGAAGGCTGGTACATACCCGCATTGAACACCAGGTCGCCGTCGCCGCTCCCATGGACCGTGGAGCAGCTCACCGCATACCTGCGCACCGGGCTCGCACGCGATCATGCGATTGCCGGCGGGCCGATGCAGGGAGTAGTCGACAATTTGAGCAACGCCGACGAGAAGGATGTGCAGGCGATTGCCGTTTACATCAAGTCGATGCTGGGTGCGCCGTCGCCGGAACAGCAAGCGAGGGCCAATGCGGCGATTGCGCGCGCTGCGCCGGGCTCATTGGCTGCGGTGCGGCCGACGACGCCGGCCGCGAGCAAGGACGAAGAGAGCCTGATGAAGCTGGGCGCATCGGTCTACGAAGACACATGCGCTCGTTGTCATGACGCCGGCCGCCAGAATTCGTCGGGCGGTGCGCTGCCGCTGTCCCTGGCTATCGCCGTTTATGACCCCGACGCGCGCAACCTGATCCATATCGTTCACGAAGGCATCGTTCCACCGCCCGGTCAGCCGGGGCGATGGATGCCGGGGTTCGCCGCGTCGCTCACCGACGAGCAGCTTGTTGCGCTCGCTGCCTACCTGCGCCGTTACGCCGCCGACGCGCCGGCATGGCCCGACCTCGCTGCCGCCGTTCAGAAAGTCAAGTCACCATGACAACCTATAAGCTCAACGTCAACGACAAGTCTCATGAAGTCGATACCGACCCGGCCACGCCGCTTCTCTATGTGTTGCGCGACGATCTTGCGCTGAACGGCGCGAAATTCGGTTGCGGACTCGGTCAATGCGGCGCCTGCACCGTCATGGTCGGCAAGGAAGCCGTGCTGTCCTGCCTGATGCCGGTCTCGGCGGTGCAGCAGCGCCCTGTCAAAACCGTGGAAGGTCTCGGCACCGCGGCGCGGCCGAGCCCGCTGCAGCGCGCTTTCATCGAAGAGCAGGCTGCGCAGTGCGGCTACTGCATCGCCGGCATGATCATGCGTGCGCAGGCACTCCTCGAACGCAATCCCTCTCCCTCCGATGCCGAGATCCGGCGCCACATGGCAATCAACTTGTGTCGATGCGGCACGCACATGCGCATTCTGCGTGCGGTTCGGCGCGCATCCGGCGAGATGAAAACCGCCGGCGCCGGCAACGAAGGAGCGGCGCGATGAGCGGGCGCCGATTGGAAAGCGTGTCGCGGCGGCGCTTCCTTGCAACCGGCGGCGCGCTGGTCGTCACGTTCGCGTTGCGGCCGCTGCCGGGCATCGCGGCCGGGCCGGAAACGCAGAATCAGGGCGCGCAGCCCAAGGAAGAGCCGGCGCTGCCCGGCAGTCTCAAGACCCAGCCGTTGCTCGACGGCTGGATCCGCATCGGCGCAGACGGCAGCGTCACCGTGTTCACCGGCAAGGCGGAACTGGGGCAGGGCATCAAAACGGCGTTCATCCAGGTGGCGGCCGAAGAACTCGTCGTGGCGCCGGCGCGCATCACGCTGGTCACCGCCGACACCGAACGCACGCCGAACGAAGGCTACACCGCAGGCAGCCACTCGATGCAAGACAGCGGCACTGCGATCCGCCATGCGGCTGCGCAAGTGCGCGCCATCCTGCTCGGCCTGGCGGCGCAGCGGCTCGCGGTGCCGGCGGAAAGTCTCCAGTTGAACGACGGCGTCATGCGGACCGCCGATGCACGAAGCGTCTCCTATGGCGAGCTCGTCTCGGGACAGGAGTTGCACGTAAGCGCGACACCGCAGTCGCCATTGCGCGACCCGAAGGATCGCACCGTCATGGGCAAGCCGATGCAGCGCGTCGATATTCCGGCCAAGGTGACCGGCGGGATCGCCTACGTGCAGGATCTGCGTCCGGCCGGCATGGTCCACGCGCGCATCGTGCGGCCGCCGAGCCCGGGCGCGCTGCTGCAGCAACTGGATACGAGCCGCGCCGAGAAGCTGCCCGGCATCTTGAAAATTGTCCGGGACGGCCGCTTTGTCGGGGTGATCGCACAGCGCGAGTACCAGGCAATCAGTGCATCGCGCATGCTCGCCGCCGCCGCACAGTGGCAAGAGCAGCCGACGCTGCCGGCCCAGGCCGATCTCTACAAGACCGTACAGGCTGCGCCGTCGCAAGACTTCGTCATCCTGCAGCAGGGCACGGCCGGCGGCATGGGCGGCCGTACTTTGGCAGCCACTTACCGGCGCCCTTATCAAATGCACGCGTCAATCGGGCCCTCATGCGCCATCGCGCAACTCGTTGACGGGAAATATACCGTGTGGACGCACAGCCAGGGCGTGTATCCGTTGCGCAATGCGCTGGCCGAGATGCTGGGCGTCGCCAAGGAGCGCGTGCACTGCATTCATGCCGAAGGTTCCGGATGCTATGGTCACAATGCGGCCGACGACGTTGCCGCCGACGCGGCGCTTCTGGCGCGCGCGTTGCCCGGACGGCCGGTGCGCGTGCAGTGGATGCGCGAGGATGAGCATGGCTGGGAGCCGTTCGGCCCGCCGATGATCGGCAGCGTCAAAGCCGGCCTCGACGGCGCCGGCAACATCAGCGAATGGCAATATGAGGTATGGAGCAATACGCATAGCTCGCGGCCGGGCGCGGCGGGCGACCTGCTCGCCGCCACCCACCTGGCCCAGCCGTTCACGCCGTCGCCGCCGAAGCCGCTGCCGCAACCGGAAGGCGGCGGCGACCGCAACGCGATACCGCTGTACACGCTGCCGAACGCGCGCGTGGTCCACCATTTCCTGCCGGTCATGCCGCTGCGCGTGTCCGCATTGCGCGGGCTGGGTGCGTATTGCAACGTGTTTGCCATCGAGAGTTTCATGGATGAGCTGGCGCATGCGGCCGGCGCCGATCCGGTCGCCTTTCGCCTGCGGCACATGAACGACACGCGCGCGCAGGAAGTCATGCGGGTCGCCGCCGAGCGGTTCGGATGGAATGCATATCCGCGCCAGCCGCGACACGGCCGCGGCTTCGCATTTGCACGCTACAAGAATCTCGGCGCGTACGCGGCGATGGCGTTCGAAGTCGAAGTCGCCCGCGATACCGGACTGGTCCGGATCGTGCGCGCGGTCGCCGCGGTCGATAGCGGCGACGCAGTCAACCCGGATGGAATCCGCAATCAGATCGAGGGCGGAATCATCCAGTCGTCCAGCTGGACCCTTTCCGAGGAAGTCGCCTTCGATAACACGCGCGTGACCAGCCGCGATTGGGGCGGCTATCCGATCTTGCGCTTCCCGCAAATGCCGGATCGCATCGATGTCCACATCGTCGATCGTCCCGGTCAGCCGTTTCTCGGCACCGGAGAGGCGTCCCAGGGGCCTGCGGCTGCCGCGATAGCAAATGCGGTTGCCGACGCGACCGGCGTGCGTTTTCGTCAGCTGCCGCTTTCGCGCGCACGCGTGCGCGCTGCGTTGGAGTCCTGAACATACTTTCCGCGAACAGGGGAGGAGATGGCAACATGGCGATGAACGATAGCTATGCCGCGATCGAACCGGCGCGTGCGGAGATCGATAAACTCGATGGCCCGGCCGTCATCGAGTTCGGCGCCCCGTGGTGCGGATACTGTCAGGCAGCCCAACCGCTGCTGGCCTCGGCCTTCGCCGAGCATCGTCGTGTAAGGCATATCAAGATCGAAGACGGCAAAGGCCGGCCGCTGGGGCGCTCGTTCAAAGTGAAGCTTTGGCCTACGCTGATTTTTCTAAGCCGCGGCAGGGAAATGGCGCGCCTGGTTCGTCCCGGCGATGCGGGCGCGATTCGCCAGGCCCTCGCGCAGATCGACGCCGACTAGCCATCCATTGCTTGACGCTACGGTCGGGACGCGTGAACGAGCGGCCTCGATCATCCTTTGCACCGGAGCGCGCCCATTGCCGATCCGTCCTGCCTGCAGATTTCCATCCTGCGGCTGATTGACACCATCTCACCGAAGATGATATCTTGGCTATTCCATTAAGGAGAACCGTGTTCCTGTATATGGAACGATTTGCGCCGCCGGCATGCCGCACTACAGGACATGTCCGGATTGCGCCGGATGTCTTCGGCATGCATGCAGTGCTTCATGGAAGCTTGCAATAACGCAGTTCGAGGCAAGAACCTTAACGGGCATTGCATACCGACCGGATGGTCAAGACAACCGAATCCCTTCAACATAACTTCTCATTGGCGCAATGACCTTGAAAGACTTGACAGAAGCGGGCGATCCGATCGCTCCCCCGGCAGAGGCCCCGATAATGCATACCTCGGTATCGCTATGGGATTTGTTTCTTTGCTTTCTCAAGATCGGAGTGACCTCGTTTGGCGGCAGCACCCAGGCCTGGGTTTTCCGCTCGGTGGTCGAGGAGCGGAAATGGCTCGAAGAAGACGCTTTTCTGACCGGGATGACGGTTGCGCAAATTTTGCCCGGAGCGAATCCCGTTAATCTTTCGCTCTACGTCGGACAGCGCCTGCACGGGTGGGTCGGGGCAATGGTTGCAACTCTTGGCATGGTCGTCCCGGCGATTTGCATCGTGCTGATCGTGGGAGCGGTTTATGCGCGTCTGGAGAAATTTCCGCTGACGCATTTTCTCTTGTTCGGCATTGCAACGGTGGGCCTGGGCGCAACGATGACAGTCGGGATCAAGGCAGCGCGCCGTATCGAACGCAAACTGGCACGCATTCTGATTGCCGTTGCCACATTCGTCGCTGTGGGCGTGTTTCACTGGTCGATGGTTCCCGTGGTTGCTGTGCTGGCGCCCTTGAGCGTCATCCTCGCGGTGAGGAGGTCTCATGGATAGTTTGCTCTGGAGGCTTGTTCTGGTATTTGCCCCGCTATCGATCATGTCAATCGGCGGCGGGCAGGCAATCATTGCCGATATCCAGCATCAGACGGTAGATGTGTACCACTGGTTTTCGAATCAGCAGTTTGCCGATATGTTCGCCATCTCGCGGGCTACGCCGGGACCGAACACGCTGATCGCCTCGCTGATCGGCTGGCACCTTGGCGGCGCCGCCGGCGTTCTGGTTGCCACCCTTGCCATGTATATTCCGTCGTCCGTGCTGTTTGTCGTCGCCACCAGCTTCTGGCACCGGCACCACGGTTCGCGCTGGCGTCTGGCGATCGAACGCGGTCTGGCGCCGATTGCCGTCGGCCTCATTTTTGCCGGCGCGCTTACCATACTGGAAGCCATACACCTTACCTTGCTCGGCTGGGCAACTACGGCATTTGCGGCGATCGTGCTCCATTTCACCAAGACCAATCCCTATTTGCTGATCTTTTCCGTGGCTGCTCTTTACGTAGCCGTCTTTTTCATCGCTGGCTGAAAAAGCATGGGATGCGCAGAATGCTCGACGTACCGCAACGTCTTGCACTGCGCATTCTCCGGCTCATTCCTTTGAAGCGGTTTTCCGCGCGGCGTGGCCGTTACTCTTCTTTAATTCTTTAATTCCGTTTTGCAAAAAACGCTGATTCAGCAACCCGGAGAGCCGACATATGCCGCCAGCGGAATGTGGTTCTTTTTAGTGCCGGGAGTAGGGCTCAACTACACAGGACATTGACCGAATACCCGGATGCCGTTCATCTGCAGCAGTGTTTCACGTCCGGGTGGTGCAGGCACATCTGCATGACCGTTTCCTAATTGGCAGCGGTCATGCGGCCGTGGTTGATTTCGATAAGCGTGCTTATACTCATGGCAAGAACGTTCAAAATGAATGGAGAAAATTATGGAAACTAAAACTGTGGAATATCGTGGTTTTCAAATTGTCGTTACGCCCATGAAAGACCATGAAGACCTTTGGGACTTTAAATATCAGGTCTCGAAACCCGGCGATCCGGCAACTGCATCCGAGGGCCACTCGGTTTCCCGAAGACAAACTCTGGGAGGATATGAAACCGCGGCCACGGCATGCGACGCCGGAATTGAAGTTGCGAAAATTGAAGTCGACAATCGTATTTCTCTTTCGGAAACGTAATTCCATTCAGCTTGACGGAATGCCTTTGTTTCAGACGATTTGCGCATGACTTGCCAATGCTCGGTTGCTATCGTGACTCGG
>JAQGLW010000048.1 GCA_028292665.1 Herminiimonas sp. | reverse complement strand
GCTACCCCAACGTCGACCGCTGTAGCTGCAACCGCAACTCCGGTTCCGATAACCGCGCCGGTGACAGAGATGACGGTACAGCTGGAGATTAAAAAACCGATTGTCAAAATCAGCAACGTTCTGCCGAGCTTTTTGGTGTTTCGTGCAACAGTCACTCATGCCCCTTGTCAGTCAATTTTTCGAATGACGTCAAGCATCTCATAAATACGCGTTCGTGCATTTTTTCTTATGCCGGATAACAATAATTTCCTGGCTTTCATTGCAAGATAGGCAAACCTGGTGCGGTAAAGGCATGATGACAACGGCCGTGGATTTGCATTCGGTCGTTGCCGCTGCAGTCGCTTTGCAATTTTATTTACCGGCGCGCGAAGAGCATATTTGCGCCTTGCCTCCCTCACGGTCACAGATCGAGCACGAGTTCTTCGGATTGCGCGCGCGACACGCAGATCATGATCTCGCTGTCCTGTTCATCGTCGTCCAGAACGAAATCGCGATGCTGCGCCACGCCGGCGAGCAGCCTTGTCCGGCAGGAACCGCAGGTGCCGCTTTCGCATGAGCTTGGCGCGGCGATGCCGCAGTTGCGCAAAGCATCGAGAATGCTGACTCCGGGAAGGACCTTGACTGTTTCGCCGCTGCGCGCGAGCCGCACGGTAAACGGCTTTTCTCCGTCCGGCTCGGCATGGGTACTGGTGCCGAAATCCTCGAAATGCACGGTGGAGGACGGCCAATGCGCGGTCATGCCGCGCACGGCTTGCATCAAAGGACGCGGGCCGCAGCAATACAGATGGGCTCCGTCGGGCCGGTCCACCACAATCGGTCCGATCGCAAGGGAGCGCTGCGCGTCGCCATGATCATGGTGAACGAGCATGCGTCCAGCCAGTTGCATCGAGGACAGGTCGCTGAGGAATGCGGTTGTTTCCGCAGACCGGGTGCAGTACACAAGCCTGAAGTCGGCTTTTTTCGCCTGCAGTTCATGGATCATGGACAGGATAGGCGTGATCCCGATCCCTCCTGCGATGAGCAGGTAACTGCTTGCGTCGTTAGCGAGAGGGAAATAATTTTGCGGAGCGGAGACGCTCAATTGGTCGCCTTCGGCAACATCGTCGACCATGCCGATCGAGCCGCCGCCGCCGTTTGCATCCCGCTTCACGGCGATCATGTAACGATCCCGCTCGGAACAGGCATTGCATAGGGAATACCGGCGCAAAAGCCCGCCGGGAGTCTGCACCACGATATGCGATCCGGCGGTAAACGGCGGCAACTCCTGATGGTCCGCGCGCCTCAGTTCAAACAAGGTTATATCTTGTGCGGCTTCGGTTTTCCGATGGACTTTCAGCGGCATCATTTCCGCTTCGGCCGGGTCTTTTGCGTCAATCGATATGGACATGGTTTTCTCCTGCTGGAATTTCTGCGTTTTTCGTCAAGGGCAACGGTCGCCCGAACTTCAGCCCGGATCTCGATTCGATGTTTCGGGAAGCGATGCCGGGACCGGAACCTGATGGTTCAGCAGCACGTCCAGGCCGGTGCCGGATGATGCAATCGCCGCGGCGCAGACTTCGAGATTGGCAAGGCCCCATTTTCCATCGTGCAGCGCGGGCGCTTTTCCGGTAATGGCGTCGTGGAATTCGGCCATGACGAGATCCCGGGGCGTCTGGTCGGTCGGCAGCTCGATTTCCGTCTGCCCGTCATTGGTATAGACGTACAGGCCTCGCGGCGATTGCCGTATGTCGCCCCGGTCGCAGCTTACCAGCGTGATCCCGAAGAACGGCTGGTAAGGAGCGCTTCCGGGAATGGCGTTTTTCGCGCGCTTTTGCTTTTCGAGCAATTCCGCCTCCGGTGTCGAATCGGGTGAGCGGCGAGGAACCGGCTGCCTGCTTTCCGGCGGCTGCATGAACCCCCATTCGCCGATGTTGAAGCACAGATCCATGCTGGAGAAGCGGCCGTATCCGTTGTAGACGGCGGTTGCGGCAGATCCATCCACGAAGTCGAGGTAGGCGACATGGGCGCCGATGGCGCGCCGGTCGCTATCCCAATCGAAGGTTCTGGCCCTGACGCTTTTCACCATGCCGCCGCACAGTAGCCGGATGATATCGAATTGATGGGAGCCCTGGCGGTAGGTGACGCCGCCGCCGAGAGCGGCGTCGAGTTCCTCAGGCCGGCGCGGGCGGTAGATCCAGTCGGTGAAACACCATGTATTGACCATGCGCACGCGGCCGAGCGTCCCGCCGGCAATGAGTTCGCGCATGCGCTTTATCGGCAGGTCGTAACTGTGCGAATGTCCGACCACGAGCCGCACTCCCGCCTGCTCGGCAGCGGCGATCATCATGCCGGCCTGCTCGATGTTGGTTGCCATCGGCTTTTCGACAAGGACATGCTTTTTCGCAGCGCATGCCAGCGCGACATGTTCCGGATGCAGATCGGTCGGTGTGGCGATGTAGACTGCGTCCAGCCCCGGATGCCCGAGCATGTCCTGCAAGCTCTCATAGGCGGTAACGCCGAGTTCGTTCGTGACGCTGTGCCTGACCTGCTCTACCGGATCGGCAACCGCCACGAGCCTGAGCCCGGGATGCGCCTGAATGGCCGGAATGAAGGCCCGTCCGGCAGCTCCCAATCCTACGATGCCGATGTGAACCAGGCCGGACACGGAGGCGCTTGTCGCTGAATGATTGATCATATCGAGTCGCTGCTTGTAATCGCTTCATCGTCTTGCGGCGACGATGCGCCGGATTCCCTGTCGAGCCACGCAAGCTCATCGGCGGACAGGTTTGCGATCATCGCTATCAATGTGCGGCGAGTGGCGGCGAGATCGTCCTGCGGGATGCCGGCCAGCGCGAGGTGATTGACTTCCTCGGCCGCCGGAACGATGACGTTCTTCAGCGCAGCGCCTTTGGGCGTGACGAATATGCGTACCTGCTTGCCCATTTTCTGGCGCGTGATGTAACCGAGTTTTTCCATCACTTGCAGAGCGCCGAACGTGGTGGGCTCCATCACGCCGGCCTGTTCGCTGAGCTGGCGCTGTGTGATTCCATCGGTTTGCCAAAGGATGCGCAGAAGCGTCCAGTGGCCATACAAGACCGAGTGTTTTCGCAGCCGCGTTTGCAGTCCGCGCGAAAAGCCCCGGTACGCCATCTTGATCAAATGCGCAAAGCGCTCGCTGGAAACCCCATGGCGCCAATGGACCGGCGTTGCAGGCGGAGCTTCGCGGTCGGTTTTGGTAGGTGCGTTCAAGCGTTCACCCGCCTTTCAGCGCGCCGGCAGCATTCAGCGCTGCGGGCGGCCACTAGAGATGTCTTGTTCACAGGACGTTCCATCACGGAAATCAAGCTGGAGTTCATATAAAAAAATTCCGATATCTAACTTAGGCGGCTAATAAAGAAAATCGGTCCAAAGTAGTTGCAAGCATGTCAAAAAGAAATAAGGCGTCTTCGCGCTGGTAAATATACTAAAAAGATGTACGCCGGTTAACGTTTTTGCCGATTTCCTGGCTGAATCGCGATATTTCGCTAAACATGATGAAGCAGTTGACATCTATGGTACCTAAGTATTACTCTATTTTCAAATGACTTTTGTTCCCCGCCCCGTTTTTGCGATTCCGAAGGGTTCCGGAGGCGTGAATGTCCGGCACAGCCTGGAATCGCGCACGAGATGGCGGCGAATGAATCAATCGATCAACCAGGAGAAAGACAAGATGCTAACTGCCGAGCAAAACGAACTTCTTACCCAAATCACGCCTGGGACTCCGATGGGTAATCTCATGCGGCGTTATTGGCAGCCGCTCATGGCTGCCGCCGAGATGGAAAACGCCTGGACCAAGCGAGTGCGTCTGCTCGGCGAGGACCTGGTTCTCTTCAAGGACAGGCAAGGCCGGCTCGGCCTGATCAAGGAACAATGTCCTCACCGCCGCGCTTCCTTCGCTCACGGCATTCCGACCAAAGACGGTATTCGCTGCCCGTATCACGGCTGGGAATTCAGCGCCCAAGGCAAGTGCCTGAACCAGCCCAACGAGATCGACAATCCCGCTTTCCGGGAAAAGGTTGCAACCGATGCCTACCCGGTGCAAGAGCTCGGCGGTCTGCTGTTCGCCTATCTCGGGCCGCAACCCGCGCCATTGCTGCCGAGGTTCGACGGCTTCGTGGCTGAAGGCACGATCCGGATGATGGGGCGCGCGCTGCTGCCGATCAATTGGCTGCAGATCATGGAAAATTCCCTCGACCCGATCCACACCGAATGGCTGCACGGCCATCACTATGAGTTCCTGAAAGAGCAGGAAGGGATCAAGGTCGCGATCAGCGCGCACCACGAGAAAATCGACTTCCGGGAATTCGAGTTCGGCATCACCAAGCACCGTCTGCTCGCCGGCCATTCCGAAGACTCCGACGACTGGCGCACCGGCCATCCGATCATCTTCCCGAACATCCTCGCGGTCGGCAATGGCGACGAGGCGGCGCGCTATTACTCGTTCCAGATGCGGGTGCCGGTGGACAACGACCACACCATGCACCTCTGGTACAACGCCTATGTTCCGCCTAAAGGCGCCGTCATTCCGGCTCACCTGACCGATCGGGTTCATGTATATGACGTGCCGTTCAAGGACGAGAACGGCGAATTCATCGTCGACAACGTCGATGGCCAGGACATGATGGCCTGGATCACCCAGGGAGCCATCGCGGACCGCACCACGGAAAATCTGGGAGCATCCGACAAAGGCATTGCGATGTACCGCCGTGTCCTGAAACGCGAACTCAAGAAAATGGAGCAGGGAGAAGATCCGATAGGCGTGCTTCGCGATGAGCAGCGCAATCATCGCATCGATCTGCCCAACGAAAAGAAAAAACATCACAACAGCGATGGCTTCTCCAGCTTCATGCTCCGCACTCACGCAAAGTACTCGCAGATCGCGCCGGACCTTGTCAAAATCTTCGAGCCGGACCGGGTCCAGATGGATGTGCAGCGCGCTGTCGCGCCTGCTCGCGACGGCAAAAAGCAGGCCGGGACGCAGGCCATGGAAACGCAGTCTTCCGCAACAGGCAGCCTTTACTGAAGCAATCGATTGCCCATTCATTTCGGAACAACAAGGAAAACCACATGAAAACCGAAGCAACCACCATGAGCGTGGAACAAGCGAAACAGAAATTGATCGATGGAGGCCGCATCCTTGAAGCTGAAGGACAAGGCGACCTGACGCGCGGCCATATATCAGTGCGCGTGCCTGGCGATCCATCCCGTTTTTTCATGAAGCCGCACAGTTACGGATTCGATGAAATCACGATGGATAACATCGTCGTCTGCAATCTGGAAGGCGAAAAGGTCGGCGGCGGCGGACGGCGGCACAGCGAAGTCTTCATTCATTCCGAAATCTACAAGGTGCGTCCGGATGTCATGAGCGTCATCCATACGCACCCGACCAATGCCGTCGCCTTGACCGCAACGGGACGTCCGGTGAAACCGATCAGCCAGCCCGGCACTGCTTTCGCCGACGGCGTGCCGTACTACACCGATACCATCGATCTTATCCGCACCCAGGAAATGGGTGCCGGCGTCGCGCGTGCGCTCGGCTCCTGCAAAGCGGTGCTGATGCGCAATCACGGCGTGGCGGTGGTCGGCGCATCGGTGGAAGAGTCGGTGATCCTGGCGATCATGCTTGATAACGCATGCCGCATTCAACTGCTTGCGGAAGCGGCCGGCGGGATCGGCGAAATGTTTGCGCCGGAGTACATCAAACGGCTCCACGACAACATTACAAAACCGGATCAATACACGATCAACTTCGAGTATTTGCGGCGAAAGGCATACCGTTCCACGGTATCCTGATGCCGGAGGCGGATCTTTCATCGGGCGCAGCTGCGCCCTTTCATCCTGAAATACGGGGAATGAAGGAGTACTGTCCCGCTTTCTGACAACCGGATGCAGGCGGTGCAGGTTTCGGCATTGCCTTGTTTTACTGCAAGAGGAGAAATTTTTGCAACGAGCATTTCTGCAGCGCGCAGGAATGAATTATAAAAAAACTGAAAATCAGTTTAAGGAGACAAGCGTGAACAAGATTTCAATGAAGTTTTTGGCATGTGTGATGTTCGTCGCCGGCAGTCACGGATCGGCGTTCGCGGCCGAACCGGACAAGGGACCGTTGTCGCTGCAGGAAATCGCCGCATACCAGGGAAGCGATCGACAGGAGCGTTTGGTGGAAGCGGCGAAGAAAGAGGGCGAGCTGATGGTATATCACGCCTATCCGCAGCTTGCGAATGTGATGGCGGCGTTTACAAAAAAGTACGGGATCAAGGTCAAATCCTGGCGCTCCGGTTCAGAAAACATTTTGCAACGCGTGGCGAGCGAGGCGCGCGCCAAAAAATACGACGTCGATATCGTGCAGAACAATGCTCCTGAAAACGAAGCAGCGCACCGCGAAGGCTTATTGCAGGAAGTCAGATCGCCCTTCCTCAAGGATTTGATTCCCGCAGCAAGTCCGGCCCACAAGGAATGGGTCGGCATCACGCTCGATGTGTATTCCGCCGCCTACAATACGGCTAAAGTAAAAAAGGAAGAAGTTCCGAAATCCTATCGCGACCTGCTCGATCCGAAATGGAAAGGGCGTCTCGGCGTGGAGGCGGAGGATCAAGCGTGGTTCGCCACACTTGTCGATACCCTGGGGGAACAGCAGGGGCTGAAGCTGTTTAGCGATATCGTCGCCAGCAATGGCATTTCGGTACGCAAAGGCCACTCGCTCTTGACTTCCCTTGTCGCTTCCGGCGAAGTCCCGCTTGCGCTGTCGGTGTACAGCTGGAATCCGGAACAGCTGAAACAAAAGGGGGCGCCCGTGGAAGGCTTGCTGATCGAGCCGGTCGTTGCGCAATTCAGCACCGTGGCCATGTTCAAGAAAGCGCCTCATCCCAATGCCGCAGCGCTTTTCTATGACTTTGCGCTTAATGAGGGACAGCAGATTCTGGCCGATATGCACTTCGTTCCGACGAGTAAAAAAATCGCCTCGCCTGTTCGCGATGTCCAGATCAAGTTCATCGACCCCGGGAAGGCATTGGATATGCAGGAAAAATGGATAAAGACCTATCTGAACATCCTGGATAAGACAAAGTAAAGCCGGTTTCCTCGATGCTCTGGTCGATGTCTGGAGCCGGAGCATAAAAAACGGCGGATTCTCCGCCGTTTTCATCGATATCGCTCGAATCGATCCATCAATTATCGAGCTCGCCCAAATCGTCTTTCATCTTTTCCCGTTCTTCGCTTTCCTCCTGCGTTTCCAACGCCTTTGGCTTGCCGTTCATCATTTCTGACGATTTAGCACTCTTCTCGCGGAACATGGCCAGAGCCGCTTGCAAACCGTGCCTGTGCAGCTGAACCATGATGGAAAGTCGATGGTTCTCTTGAGTAATCTCAATATTTCCTTACAAAGAAATCGCGCTATCGAGGCAACCTATCTTAATCTCAATGTGCAGCAATTTTTCACAGCACGCCAAGCGCCAGGCGACTTGGCGATTTCAACCATAAGGAGAATAAAAATGAGCCTTCTGCAAACGAATATCCGGCTGTCATTGGTAACCGCAGCGACCATGGTTGCCTTATTGACTGCGGGTTGCTCATCGATGGAGAGGATGGGCTTCGGTGGAAAAAAGACGACTTCCGACCTTACGGGAGCCCAGGAAGTTCCTCCGGTGTCGACGAAAGCGTCCGGCAAAAGCACGATTACGATAGCTGACGACAAATCGGTAAGCGGCTCGATCATCATTGACGGCATGACCCCAACCGCTGCGCATATTCATCAAGGCCCGCTGGGGGTAAACGGTCCGGTGATCATCCCCTTGACCAAGACTTCGGACAAGGTTTTCATCGTTCCGGCAAATGCGAAATTGACGGACCCGCAATATGCCGCCTACAAGGCCGGGGATCTCTATGTCAACGCACACAGCGCGGCATATCCCGGCGGTGAAATCCGCGTGCAGCTGAAACCGTAGTGCATCGCTGATTGACGGGCGGCTCAATCAATATTGAGCCGCTCTGAAATATCTTTGGCCCGGTGCCGGAGTCGCTGCTTATGAAGCCGGTCGTATCTTCCGTACCTGGATGAATAAGGGTTTGCGCTCTGATTTCGTTCGGCATGAACGAAGAGAAATGCGGGTTCGGCAGAACTGGTTCGTGGTATTTCCATGCTGCTTTTCAACTGCATGCCAGGCGCTTTGGAAAAACATCGACAGCGCTGGATCACGGGAAGCAAATTCGTGGCGTGGATTGTTGAGTACAAGAAAGTAACAGCCTGAAATTATTCTTCGATGCCCAGTGCCGCCTCGATCGTGCATTCAATCAGTGTGATGATGCTTTGCCGCAGCACGGCACCCGTCAAATCGTTGTCGATCAAGACACCGTCAGGCGTCCCTTTAAGATTACCGTCCCGGTAGACGCGGGCATTCCATACGACGCGCTTGCCCGGCGTGTATTCAACCTCGTATTCGTATTTCTCGCCGCCAACCTTGCGCGTATACATATCCTTGATCGATTCGGTCTGAGTAATCATGAAAATCTCCGGTTCCTGAGAGGATCGTATCATGATCGCCGCCGGTCGCCGTCTGCGCCCGGGACACAAACGTCTCGTACCCGCCAACGGGCGGACGGGTTGCTGCGTCAAGCGTTCGCGATATCAGAAGAGTTCCACGGTGCCGCTCACCGGATTGGTCTGCAACCGGTTTGCGTAGTCCTGCTCTCGATTGGCCAGCGTGTTGTTGTTCAGCCTTTCGAGTTTCTTTACCAGCACCTTTCCGCTGCGCGGGAAATAATAAACTTTCCTGGGATGAATATCGTTGAGGTCTTCGGCTACCACGCGGATTTTTTCAGTACGCAAATAATCGAGCACGAAGCAGGCGTTGCGTTCACCGACATTGATGGCGATGAAACCGCTCAATACGCTCCCGCCGCCGAATACCTTTGCCTCCAGATTGCTGCGCTGGGCGCCGGCCTTCAGCAGGTCGTTGATCAATACTTCCATCGCATAGGTGCCATAACGCATGGAAGCGGATACCGGGTTGTCGGCGTCGCCGCTATACGGCAGCATGAAATGATTCATCCCGCCGATGCCGGTGACGCGATCACGGATGCAGGCTGCCACGCAGGAACCCAGAACCGTGACGATCAGCATGTCCTTGTGAGTAAAGTAATATTCGCCCGGCAGTATTTTCGCCGCATCCCGGTCGAAGATGCGATCGTAATAAAGATTGGTGGCGAACTGCTCTGCAAAAGCCTGGCTCATTGCGGCGTTCCTGCCTCGACCGTATCCGCCGAGCCGGCTGCGACACGACGATCGCTTGCTTGATAGACGGTCTTGCCGCGCAGCCTGAAGGCATCCGATACATACGAAAAATTTTCCGAATGTCCGGCAAACAGCAAGCCTTGCGGCTTGATCAGCGGCGCGAAACGGGCCAGAATGTTTCCCTGGGTCGGCTTGTCGAAATAGATCATCACGTTACGGCAGAAAATCGCGTCGAACTGACCTGAAATCGGCCAGCCGCTCGCCAGCAGGTTAAGCGGCTTGAATGTCACCATCTGACGCAGTTCGGGACGTATCCGCACCAGCCCGTCCTGATCCCCTTTGCCTTTCAGGAAAAAGCGCTTGATCTGAGCTGCCGACAATCTTTCGAGCTTGTCGGCCGTGTAGATGCCCTGCTCCGCGGTGGCAAGAACATTGGTATCGATATCCGTCGCCACGATATGAGCCGGCGGGGTCAGCGTGTCGAATGCTTCGCACAGGGTCATCGCAATGGAATAAGGTTCTTCGCCGGTTGAACTTGCGGCGCACCAGACCGCGATCGGCTCTTTCACCTGCCGGACATGTTCGGCCAGGATGGGAAAGTGATGCTCTTCGCGGAAGAAGGAAGTGAGGTTGGTTGTCAGTGCATTGGTAAATGCTTCCCACTCGCCATCATCCTTTCCTTTTTCAAGGGAATCCAGATAGCTTGCGAAAGACGTCGTTCCGGTCGCGCGCAAACGACGGGCGATACGGCTGTAGACCATCTCCTGCTTGCTTTCAGTAAGCGCGATTCCGGCGCGCCGATAGATCAGCGCCCGGATTTTATCGAAGTCGGACTTCGTGAACTCGAATTCCTTGTGGCCATTCAATTTATTCTGTTGCGCCGGTTTCATTTGGATACTCATTCCTTATGTACGCCATTCATCTGTACATTCCGCTCGATCTTCAGTTTCACCGAATCGACGAAGAAAGAGGTTTCGGCCGCACCGATGATGATCGCGGCAATGCCTGTCGGTACGGAACGGAGCAATGGATGCATGTCCTCGATTCTTCGGTCAAAGAGCGTCATGATGCATATCCCAAAATACAGACTCCGGTTGCTCACGGCTCAAGCGACTCCGATTCCCGGAAAAAGGCAGCGAAGCGAATTGCTCCCCTCGCTCTTACATCGGCAGATTACGCGAAATCTTTAACGACAATCGCGCCGAGAAGAGGCCCTTTTCCGCATCAATTCCCTTTCCGGCGCCTGAATCCATGCCTGCAAGCCTTCAACGCCCTCCGCGCATGCGGCAGCAACGCAGACCCGCGTCATCATGTCGGACGCTCTTGAAAAGAACTTTCAATATTGTCATGTACCGCCCTTGTCGCTTTGCGTTTGCAAGGCGATACGATATCCTTGCCGGGAAAACGTATCGCCTCGGCGCAAAGAACGGGAAAACCAATCATCATGCTGCAAGTCGAATGGCTATCCATCATCATGCAAAGTTCGTACTACGAAATTTATGTACTGGACTGTGTGACGCTGCAGTTTTTACAGGCTAATGAAGCAGCCTGCACCAATCTTCAGTATTCGGCGCATGAACTTGCCGGCTTGACGCTGTTCAATGTCATGGCGGACTTGACGCCCGAGACCTTCGAACACATCGCGCAGCCGTTGCGCGACCGGAAGACAACCCAAGCCTGTTTTGAAAAGACGCATGTACGCAAGGATGGGACAAGTTATCCGATCCAGCTGCGTTTTTTCAATTCTCCGGAAAAATCCTCCTCCGCCCTTATCGCGATCGGCACCGACCGCAGCAGCGAATCAGCCAAGGCGCTCAAACTGAGCGAATCGCGTTTTCACACGATTGCTTCCAGCGCTCCCGGGCTCGTCTATCAATTCCTGCGGCGCCACAACGGCGACATTTCATTTCCCTATCTGAGCAAGGGCTGCCGCAGCCTGCTGGGAATTCCGGCGAACCAGTTGCGCGCCAATCCCGGGCTGCTCTTCGATCTCATCATTTACGAGGAAGACCGGCAGTCGTATATCAGTACGATGAAAGCGTCGGCCGCTGAAATGAAAAGCTGGAACTGGGAAGGGCGAATCTGGATCAATGAATGGAAAGACATCAAGTGGATCAATCTTCGCGCGACCGCGCACGATCTCGGCGAGGAAGGCGTGCAATGGGTCGGCATCATGACCAACATCACTCATAGCAAGCTGCAGGAAGCCGAGATAAAGAGCTCGCGCGCCCAGCTGGCGGAATTGTCGGCGCATGTGGAAACGGTCAAGGAACAGGAACGCATGCGCATCGCGCGCGAGATTCACGATGATCTGGGCGGCAATCTGACCGCCATTAAAATGGCGCTGGCGCTGCTCACCCGCCGCTTGCCCGCCAAGGACGCGTCATTGATTGAAAAAGCGGCTTATATCGATTCACTGGTGGATAGAACAATCGAGACGGTGCATCGGATAGCAGGCGATCTCCGGCCCGGCGTTCTCGACTTCGGACTGGTTGCCGCGCTGGATTGGCAAGCCGGGGAATTCGAGAAACAGCTCGGCGTGCCATGCGAATTTTCAAGCAGCACGGCAGAGATAGAACTGGATCCGGATCAGGCCACCGCCCTGTTCCGGATCGTTCAGGAGGCGCTCGCCAATATCAGCAAGCACGCCGGCGCGAGCAAGGTCGATCTGCGGCTGATCGATAGCAAGCACAGCCTGCTTCTGGAGATCGAGGATAACGGATGCGGCATCGAGACGACGGATTTCCGCAAACCGAAATCATATGGCATTCGCGGCATGAAGGAGCGCGCCACGGCTCTGGGCGGCGACTTGTCGATTACGGCGGGACCGTCAGGCGGCAGTGTCGTGTCGATCAGGATTCCGCTCGCGGCTGCATGAAATCTGTCTCTTTCAGCCACACATGCGGATGACTCGGAAACGTTTGGCTGTCATAATCACTCTCAAGACACATATCGGAATATGCAATCCAACAATATGCCCCGAATAAAAGCATTAACATCGGGCAGGCAGGATTCAATAATAATTCATGGCGACACAGAAGAAAATCAAGGTGCTCATCGCAGATGACCACGCGATCGTTAGAGAGGGATTGAAACAGATTCTCGCCGATACGCCGGACATCGTGGTTTCGGGACATACGGAAAGCGGCGTCGAAGCGATAAGACTGCATCGCAACAGTGAAGTCGATGTTCTTCTGCTCGACATTTCAATGCCTGACCGCAGCGGCATCGAGGTTCTCAAACAGTTGAAAAAGGAATTTCCCGCACTCGCGGTATTGATGCTGTCGATGCATCGCGAGGATCAGTACGCCATCCGCGCATTGAAGGCCGGCGCGTCAGGCTACCTGAACAAGCAAAGCGCGCCGGCAGAGCTCGTGATTGCAATCCGCCAGGTTGCCGCAGGCCGCAAATATGTCAGCGCCGCTCTGGCGCAGGAGCTTGCCAATCAGCTCGGCGGCGACCGGGACAAGCTGCCGCACGAAACGCTTTCCGACCGGGAGTACCAGACGCTTACCATGATCGCTTCCGGCAAGACTGTCGGCGATATCGCCGCCGAGCTGTCGCTGTCGGTGAAAACCATCAGCATGTACCGATCCCGCCTGCTGCAAAAAATGAACTTGCGTCATAACGCAGAACTCACTCACTACGCAATCAAGAATCACCTCGTCCAGGAATAAATCGATGCAGGTCATGCCATTGGCGCCGCGCCATCCGCAGCGCTTTGCCGTCCTGCGCCGGGGCCGCTTCGATCCGGCGTAAAAGCCGGAATGGCCAGGACCGAAAGTCATGACCATTTCGCAACGGATCCGGCTTGTCTCCCCTGCCGTAAATCAGCCGCCCGGCGCCATCCTCTTTTTCAGGATTAAAGATTTTCCCGATTGCGTCCGAAATAGAGGGGCCCGGCCCGGGCTCGGCAAGACCGGAAAAAAAATAAGTTGCAATACGCCTAAACTTTTTCCAGTCTCGTCCGATAAAGCGAATAACAGCGGTTGACATGCCTCCGAAACAGGGAGTCAAACCAAAGTTGACAGTGCTTGAGCCGGAATTCATCGGACCCCAACAGGAGAATCAAAATGCCGTCAATCATTAATACCAATATCTCGTCGTTGAATGCACAGCGCAATCTGACGACGTCGCAAGCCAGTCTCTCTACCGCTCTGCAACGCCTTTCTTCCGGCCTGCGCATCAACAGCGCAAAGGACGATGCTGCAGGCTTGGCGATTTCGGACCGGTTTACCACGCAAATCCGCGGTATCAACCAGGCCGTGCGCAACGCCAACGACGGTATCTCGCTGGCGCAGACCGGCGAAGGCGCGTTGAGCGAAGTTTCCAACAACCTGCAACGTATCCGCGAACTCGCGGTTCAGGCAGCCAACTCCACCAACTCCACAGCAGACCGCGCAGCGATCAACCTGGAAGTGCAGCAGCGTCTGTCTGAAATCGACCGTACCGCTTCGCAAACTTCGTTCAACGGCACGAAGCTGCTGGATGGCAGCTTCGGAACCGCCAACTTCCAGATCGGCGCCAACGCAGGCGAAACCATCAGCGTCGGCCTGAGCACCAACGTGCGTCTGACCGGCACCGGCCAGATCGCTTCAACGACATCCGCATCGCTGGGTGCAAGCGCCACGAACGGTCATATCGACGTGACCTCGACCAATCTTACCTACGGCACAGCCGGTTCTGCGGCAACGGCAGGCAGCAAAGCCGTCACAGCAACCAATTTCGACTTCGGCACAGCGGGTGCCTTGGCGGTAGACGGTAAATCGACCGCACAAGTTGTGACAGGCGCGCATGACTTCAGCGTGGCCACGGCCGCTGCCACAGCGAAGGTAACCACCAGCGCTGCATTCACACCTGGCGACTACACTGCGTCCGGTACGGCTGCGCACTTTCAATTCAGCGATGACTCAGTCACGAATTTGACGGTCGCACTGGACGGCACGAACTACACCGGCAACTCGGCCGGCCTGGTCACCGCGATCAATGCCCAGTTGACCGCCGCCGGTTCGAACACGGTCGCAAGTTATGCCGGTGGCAAACTTGTATTCACCAGCGGTGAAACCGGCTCTGCCGCGACTCAACCGTCAATCTCCAGCGTCGGCGCCGACCTTGGCACCAGCGGTTTGGCTACGGGTACCGTCGTCAATAGCGGCGGTGCAAATGCGGTTACCTCTACGGCAGCTTCGCTGACCATTGACGGCACCAATATCACGTTGAACAGCAATGACGCCAACCAGACGGCAGTTGCGGCGGAATTGACCACCAAGATGCAGGCTTCCGCTCTCGGCGCCAACTATTCTGCGGCAGTCGTCGGCGGCAATATCGTGATTAGCCATGCATCCAGCACCACCGCTGTTGCGATCACCAATGCGGATGCAAATGCAGCAGCAGCCGGCTTTGCCAACTCGGCTGGCGTTGCCGGTTCGGCCGCTGTAACCAGCACCAATGCCTCATTGACCGTCGATGGCCACGCAGTGTCGCTGAACGCAAACTACCTCAGCTACGATGGCCTCGCCTCCGCGCTGCAGACACAGCTCGGCAGCAGCTACGCAGTCACCAACACAGCTGGCGCCATCAATATTGCCAGAACGACGACCGGCGTCGGCTCCACCGCCATTAACATCACCGCTTCGGATGCGAACGGTATTGCCGGGGGCTTTACCGTAGCAAACGGCACCGCCGGCGCCAACGCTGTCCCTACCACCAACGGCACATTTTATGTCGATGGCAATGCAGTGACGCTGGATCAAAACTATGCCTCCCAAACCGCTATGGCAACGGACATCACAAGCCAGCTGACCGGCTATACGGCAACCAACAATGCCGGCGTGATCTCGATTGCCAAAACAGGTTCCACGGCAGCTGTCAACATCACCGGCGCCGACACCAATGCGACCGCGGGCGGCTTCGGCTTTGCCAGCGGCGTGGCCGGCGCGGCAGGCGGCAGCATCTCCCTGTCCAACCTCACCATCAACGGCATCGCCATGTCAGGCAGCTATGCAAGCACGACAGCACTCGCCAATGCGGTCAACAGCAGCGTTACCGGCGTGTTTGCAACGATCACCGGCGGTGCACTGAAGTTGTCCTCGTCCAGCGACATCACCTTGGGCGGTGCAGAAGCGACCGGCAGCATGGGATTCACATCGACCACAGCCACCGCATCTACCGGCAGCCTGAGCACGGCCAATACGCTGACCGTCGATTCCGCCAACGAAACAATCCAGCGCGTTGACAATGCCCTGGGCGCCGTCAGCACCTTGCGCAGCACCTTCGGCGCGATCCAGAACCGTTTCGATTCAGTCATCGCCAGCTTGTCTTCCACCAGCGAGAATCTGACATCGGCACGTAGCCGGATTCAGGATACGGACTTTGCTGCAGAAACCGCCAATCTCACACGCGGACAGATCCTGCAACAAGCCGGCACCGCGATGCTTGCCCAGGCAAACTCGCTTCCGAACGGCGTTTTGGCACTGTTACGCTAACCGGCTTACGCTAACCGGCAACTTGGTTAGCTTTCATAACCCGGCCGATTTTTCGGCCGGGTTTTTTCCCATAAAGGGAGGGCATCATGGATATCAGATCCGTTGATAATGCGACTCAACCAGCATCCGCGCCGGCAAATAAAAAAATAAGCACGGCAGAATCGGCTTACCCGGTCAAGGCAGCCGCGCAACCGGCAGTGGAGGCAGCGACCGCCCCCCAACCCACGCCTACTCTGGCGCAAGTTACGCAAGCGGTAAACAGCATCAATGACGCGATAAAGGCGATGTCGCAGGACGTGGAATTTTCTGTTGACGCAGATACCGATAAAACGATTATCAAGCTAGTGGATAAAAAGACCAAGGAAGTACTGCGCCAGATCCCTTCGCCGGAAGTCCTGGCGATTGCGAAAGCGCTGGATCAGGCGCAAGGCTTGCTAATTAAACAAAAGGCTTGAAGCAGGCGGAAACAGGCCGGTAAATCACCCTCTAAAGTCGGCTTAGACACAGCCGTTAATAACTTATATTATGTTTTTTTGGAGGATCACGTGACTACAGCTACTTCCGGTGTCGGTACAGTTTCTTCTCCGGGTATCGGTTCTAACCTGGACGTCAAGACCATCGTCGCCCAGTTGATGGCTACCGAGCAGGGTCCGACCACGGCGATCAACAACCAGACGGCCAGTTACAACGCCAAGCTGTCCGCGATCAGCTCGCTGAAAAGCGCACTGTCGACACTGCAGCAAGCCGCACAGACCGTCAACCTGTCCACAACGTTCAAGACTGTCACGGCGAGCGTTGCCGATACGAGCGCCCTCAGCGCGAGTGTCAACAGCGCCAACACGGCCGGTTCTTACAATGTCGAAGTCCAAAGTCTGGCCCAGGCGCAAAAACTGATTTCCAGCGGGTATGCCAGCAAGACTACCGCGATCGGCAACGGAACCCTGACGCTTGACGTCGGCACTTATAGCGCCGCCGGCTCGCCGCCCGTTACGTTCACAGCCAATACCGGCGTCGCGCAAAAAACGATCACGATCGACTCCACTAACAACACGCTCGAAGGTATTCGCGACGCCATCAACAATGCCAATACTTCGGTCAGCGCGGCCATTATCAACGACGGCACCAATTATCGCCTGTCACTGACCTCCAAGAACAGCGGCGTTGCGAATGCAATCAAGCTCGGCGTGACGGAGAACGGCGGCGCCGGACTGGCGCAACTTGCCTACGACGGCAGCACCGGCGGCGTTTCCAAGCTGACGCAAAATACCGCGCCGAAAAACGCCGTCATCAAGGTCGACGGCATCTCGATCACCAGTTCAAGCAATACCATCACCGATGCGATCCAGGGTGTCACGCTGAATCTGACCAAGGAGATGGCAGCCGGCACTACGACCCAATTGACACTGGCGAACGACACCACGAACGCAAGCGCCGCGATCCAGAGTTTCGTCAATGCCTACAACGCGGTCTCCACGCAAATCGCCAATTCGACTGCCTACGACGCCGCTACAGGAACTGCCAGCGTGCTGACCGGCGACGCCACCATGCGTACGATTCAGGCTCAGTTGCGCAATGCGCTTTTGAGTGCGATTCCGGGTGCATCCAGCGGCTTGTCGGTACTGTCGGATGCCGGAATAAGCTTCCAGACAGATGGCACGTTGGCAATCGATTCGACCAAGCTCGCCACGGCGCTGGCAGATCCCCAGAAGGATTTGAGCCGGCTGTTTGTCACCAGTACAGACGGCACCATCGGCTTTGGCTCCCGCGTCAACAGTGTGGTGAGCAGCATGATCTTTGGCACGGATGCGACATTGAACGGCCGCATCGATGGCATCAATACCTCCATCAAGGATCTCGCCAAGCAGCTCACTGATGAGAACACGCGTCTGGCGGCGGTTCAGCAACGCTATAACACGCAATTCACGGCGCTCGACGTCATGGTTTCCAGCATGACCCAGACCAGCAATTTCCTGACGCAGCAGTTCGCTGCACTGACAGCCACTCCCAAATAACAGGAGATAAACATGTTCGGATCGACAGGCAGCGGAGCGAATGCCTATATCAAGGTCGGTGAAGAGACCGGCGTAGCGGCGGCCAACCCGCACAAGCTGATTGTGATGCTGTTCGACGGTGCTTTGGCTGCCGTGACCAATGCGCTGCAACACATGAAAAGCGGCAACATCCCCGAAAAAGGTCAGGCCGTTTCCAAAGCCATCATGATCATCGATGGCGGCCTGCGCGCAAGCCTGAACAAAAAAGTCGGCGGCGAAATCGCGACCAACCTTGATTCGCTTTATGAATACATGAGTAACCGGTTACTGGTGGCCAACCTCAAGAATCAGCCGGAGACTCTGGAAGAAGTTAAAAAGTTGCTGATCGATCTGAAAGAAGCGTGGTGCGCCATCGACAATGACACGAATGCAGCGACGCAACCGGAAAGGCCTGTTATCCGGGCTGCGTACGACCCGCTCGCTCCCAACATCTCACTATTAGCGAAAGCATGATCAATGATGAATAGTCAGGAAGTCATTTCTTTGTACGAAACCGTCGCAACCATCACCGATCAGATGCTGGCTGCCGCACGCGATGGCCAATGGGAACAGCTTGCTGCGCTTGAATCGCGCTGCGCCAGTCACATTGAAACGCTCAAGACGCATGAACCGCAAACCCGGATAACCGATGTGGCGCGCCAGCAAAAAATCCGGATCATCCAGAAAATCCTGGCCGACGATCGCGAAATCCGCAACATCACCGAGCCCTGGATGGCGCAGTTGTCCAGCCTGATCAACAGCACCGGCGTAGAGCGCAAGCTTCATCGGCTTTACGGCGCCAACCAGTCAGGCTGACCGCCATGCTGCCGCCGGCCGACATGACAGGCACCCGGCCTCTGGTCCACATCGAGGCGCTTGCGCCTGCGGCACCGGCGGGCGATGCGCGGCAGGAGACGTTCAATCGGCTGACGCAAATTGCCATCGGAACGCAGGTTCGGGCAGAGGTACTTTCGCGTTTCGACGACGGCACATTCCTGGTCCGCATCGACGGCACTGCCGCCCGCATGGACTTGCCTGGCGGCACGCAAGTCGGCCAGATGCTTGATTTGACGCTGGTGGCCGCCGAACCGCGCCCTACTTTTCTGCTCGGTCGGCAACCCGACGCAGCGACCGCTTCGCTCAGCGTCACCGGGCGCCTAATCGATAATCTGCTGCAGGAGGCGCAACAGCAAAGCGCGCCGACTTCGCTGGTCGGCAAAGCACCGCTGGTAGCCTCTTCTGCGGCAGGTACTTCGCAGGTCGCCGCTGCGTTGCAAAACACGCTGGCTTTCAGCGGTCTTTTCTACGAGTCGCATGTCGGCCAATGGGCCGGCGGAGGTCGAACGCTAGGCGATCTGATGCAGGAACCGCAAGCACAGACCGGCAAGCTGTTGCCGACGGATGATATGCCGCAGAAGAATGCGGCGCACGCGGATCTCGCCCGGCTGACCGGAAATGCGCATGAAGCAGTCGATGGAGGCCGCACGTTGCTGGATATGGCGCCCGACTCGCGTACGCAAAGCGGCAAGACCGGAGCGACGGATGCCGACCGGATGGTGCAGCCGGCTGCAATAAGCAGCGAAGCAGCCCGCATGATCAATCTGCAGCTCGATGCGCTGGAACGGCGCCATGTGTCATGGCAGGGCGAGCTGTGGCCCGGCCAGCCGATGGAATGGGAAGTGAAAGAAGATCCGCAGAAAAATGATGCCGAAGCCGCCGGAAAGGCATGGCAGAGCGTGGTGCGCTTCGACTTGCCGAGCCTGGGTGCGGTAACCGCGACCGTGCGCCTGTCGGACGGACATGTGCAGGTCCAGGTGCGCACCGCCACCGAAGCTGCCGCAACCTCGCTGCGCGCGCATGGCGCCATGCTGGCCAACGCACTGGATGCCGCCGGATCGCCCCTGGATTTGCTGACGGTGAAACAGGATGAACCCGCATAAGCCGGCGCCGAGCGCGGTGGCGCTCGCCTATCGTGCCGGCCATGCGGCGCCGAAAGTCGTGGCCAAGGGGCACGGTCTGATTGCGGAAGAAATCATTGCGCGCGCCAGGGAGCACGGCGTGTTCATGCATGAATCGAAGGAACTGGTTGCGCTGTTGATGCAGGTTGAACTGGATCGAGACATTCCGCCCGCGCTGTATCGGACGGTAGCCGAACTGCTGGCCTGGCTTTACAGGATCGAGGCTGCGCAGGAAGCGGGCGACGCAAATTGAATTTCTGACGGTAAAGACAAATGGCATTCAATATCGACGTCGGAATCGAGGATCTCGGACCTTACCAGGTACATTCGCGGCGTGAAATCCTCGCTCTGCTGCGCGGCATCGGCGAGCGCAATCGGCTGGTCAGGATGATCTTCAACGGCGGATCGGAAGCCGTGCTCACGTCGATCCTGAAAATCGACGAGGCCGCCGACAGCGTGATCATCGATTGCGCGCCCGACCAGCTTCAAAACCAGCGTATCGTCGAAAGCGGCAATATCTCTTTTGAAACAATACTGGAGCGTATCCGCATCCTGTTTTTCGTCACCCGCATCGAGAACTGCCTGTACGAAAACGGACCCGCCTTCCGCATCGCCCTGCCCGCCAGCCTGATCCGCCTGCAACGGCGCGAATACTATCGCGTTTTCACACCCCGCTGCACCATCGATATTCCGCACGATGCGGGCCAAGGCATGAAGTCGGTGACGCTGAGCGTGCAGAACGTGAGCGCCGGCGGCATGGCGATCGTGGACGAGAAAAAAATTCTCGACGATACGACAGGACGCATTTACGAAAACTGCAAGATCGTCCTGCCGACCGGACCCGCGATCACGGCAACTCTGGAAGTCAGAAATTCGCAGGAGATCACGCTCGCCAACGGCAAGGCGGTTCGCCGTCTCGGCTGTCTATTCATCGATCTGCCCAATCCGATGCTCGCGGCAGTGCAACGCTACATCACGAAGCTGGAACGCGATCAGAACGCGAAGACGACGGGAATGGCTTGAGCCGGTCGGCGGACATGCCGCATCCGGTCACACCTGCATATTCATGATGTCGTGATAGGCGGACACCAGCTTGTTGCGCACCTGGATTGCAGCCTGAAAACCGATATTGGCCTTTTGCGAGGAAATCATCACGTCCGACAGATTCACATTGTTGTCGCCTGCAGCAAAGCGCTGGCCGAGCTGCTCGGCCTTGCGTTGCGCGCCGTTGACCTGATCCAGCGAGGTCTTCAGCGCATCGGCGAAATCCACCTTGCCGGCGGCTTTCTCCGGCTGCAGAGGACTGACGCTGCCCTGGGATCGCGCCGCGGCGACCTTCAACTGGGCCACCATTGCGTCGATCCTGCTTGTATCGATTCCTGTCATGATGCATCTCCCGATCCGGTCGGCCGCCTCGCCTTGTGCCGGCGGCGGCCGTGGTTTTCCATACCGCCACGGTATCACGCGATAAAGACCCCGGCCCTTTGATCAGGAATGGAAACGGCGTTCTGTTCAAACGATTGAATTTCACCGCCGGGCCGACAATCCGTATATAGCCGTTTCCCGGGCTGCCCGGACGGTTCGAGCCGGAATGGCGACTCCTGAAACAGCGCGCGACAGGCTCCAAGGCAACAATCCTCGATTGAAGGCAAATCAGTGAACCAGACAATTATTTTCAATGGCGTTCCCGGAGTCGAATCATGCCGGTAGCAGGCGAACGGGCAATCGCACCGGGCATCATGAACTTCGCGCAAACGCCGGGCGGGCGGAACATATTCCTGATGCTGGGCGCGGCGGCAGTGGTCGCCGTCATGGCCGGGATATGGATGTGGGGGCAGCAACCGGACTATCGCGTGCTGTTCTCCAATTATTCGGACAAGGACGGCGGCGCGATCGTCGCCTCGCTGCAGCAGATGAACGTTCCCTACAAGTTCACCGAGGGCGGCGGCACGATCCTGGTGCCGGCGAATCAGGTATACGATGCGCGCTTGCGGCTTGCCGCGCAGGGCTTGCCGAAAGGCGGCGGCGTCGGGTTCGAACTGATGGAAAACCAGAAGCTCGGCGTCTCCCAATTTCTCGAACAGGTGAATTTCCAGCGCGCGCTGGAAGGCGAAATGGCGCGCTCGATCCAGTCGATCGCGGCAGTGCAGGCAGCGCGCGTGCATTTTGCGCTGCCCAAGGCGTCGGTATTCGTGCGCGATCAGCAAAAGCCGACCGCTTCGGTGCTGCTCAATCTGTATCCGGGCCGCACGCTCGACGCGCAACAGGTCAGCGCCATCGTGCATCTGGTTGCAAGCAGCGTGCCGGATCTTCCGGCCAAGAACGTGACGATCGTCGATCAGAACGGCAACCTGCTCTCTTCATCCGACAAACCGGCCGGCGCCGCCGGGCTCGATCCGTCGCAGCTCAAATATGTGCAGGAGCTTCAGCAAAATATCGCCCGGCGCATCGAATCGATCATCACGCCGATCGTCGGGCCCAATAATGTGCATGCCGAGGCCACCGCCGATGTCGATTTTTCGCATAGCGAGCAAGCCGCGGAAACCTACAAGCCGAACCAGACGCCCAGCAGCGCGGCGATCCGCAGCCAGCAAAGCAGCGAATCGCAAAACGCAAGCGGCGGCACGCCGTCGGGCGTGCCGGGCGCACTGACCAATCAGCCGCCGCCCAATGCCACGGCGCCCATTACCGCTCCGGCCGCTGCGTCCGGGAATGCGACGCCGGGGAATACTGCGCCCGGAAATGCGGCGTCCGTGCCTGCCGCGCCGGCGGCCAACGTGCAAAAGGACACCACGGTCAATTATGAAGTCGACAAAACCATCCGTTACGTGCAGCAACCGATGGGAGGCCTGAAGCGGCTGTCGGTCGCCGTGGTGGTCAATTACAAACGGGAAGCCGACAAGACCGGAAAGATGACGATGCGGCCGCTCACCGATGCGGAAAAATCGCAGATTACCGATCTGGTTAAAGAGGCAATGGGTTTCAGCAAGGAACGAGGGGACTCGCTCGATGTGGTCAACAGCCCGTTTGCGGGCATGGAAAAGGAAGTCATCGTCGAACTGCCGTCATGGAAAAAACCCGAAACCCTGGAAATGGTCAAGGAAGTCGGCAAATACCTGATCCTCGGCGTGGTCCTTATCTATCTGTTTTTCGCCGTGCTGAAGCCGATGCTGAGCAAGCTGGCGAGCGGCGTCGGCCTGCGTTCTGCCCTGCCGAACCACAGCGACGCGGTGGTGCAGCTGAGTCATGCGGAACCGATGGGCAGCCAGCCGCGCGGCTACCAGGAAAACCTGGAAGCCGCCAAGCAACTGGCGAGGCAGGACCCGAAAATGGTGGCCAACGTCGTGAAGAACTGGGTAGACGGCAATGAGTGAAAACGGAATTCAGAAGGGAGCGATCCTGATGCTCGCGCTGGGCGAGGACGAGGCCGCCAGGGTGATGCAGTTTCTCGGCCCGCGCGAAGTGCAAAAGCTCGGAGCGGCGATGTCCACCATGAAGGCGGTGCAAAGCGAAGAACTGGAAGCCGTGCTGGAAAATTTTCGTACCGAAACAGAGCAGAACACTTCGATCGGCGTCGATTCGGACGACTATATCCGCAGCGTGCTGACCAAGGCGCTGGGCGACGACAAGGCCGCCTCGCTGCTTAACCGCATTCTGGGCGCACGCGATGCCAGCGGCATCGAAAGCCTGAAGTGGATGGATTCGCAATCGGTGGCGGAACTGATCCGGCACGAGCATCCGCAAATCATCGCCACCATCCTGGTGCATCTGGAACGCTACCATGCATGCGAGGTGCTGGACCGCTTCACCGAACGCCTGCGCAATGACGTCGTGCTGCGCATCGCAACGCTGGACGGCGTGCAGCCGGCGGCATTGCGCGAACTGAACGAAGTTCTCACCAAGCTTCTGACCGGCAATGAAAGCCTGAAAAAAAAGCCGATGGGCGGCATCCGCACCGCCGCCGAAATCCTCAACTTCCTGAGCGGCGAGAACGAAGCATCGGTGATGAGCAATCTCAGGAATTACGACGGCGACATGGCGCAGAAAATCATGGACGAGATGTTCGTGTTCGAGAACATCATGGATATCGACGACCGCGGCATCCAGGTCATTCTGCGCGAGGTGCAATCCGAATCGCTGATCATTGCCCTGAAAGGCACCGGCGAAAATCTGCGCGACAAGATATTCAAGAACATGTCGCAGCGCGCCGCCGAAATGATGCGGGAAGACCTCGACTCGAAGGGACCGGTGCGCTTGTCGGAAGTCGAAGCGCAGCAAAAGGAAATCCTGCAGATCGTCCGCCGCCTGGCCGACGAAGGCCAGATCATGCTGGGCGCAAAGGGGGAAGATACTTATGTCTAGCGTACTTCCCAAAGAACAGCAGTCGGCCTATCAGCGCTGGGAAATGGCGTCTTTCGGAGACGACCGGCCCAGTCAGGCAAAACGGGACCGGGATGCCGCAGCGGCCAATTCGGCGTCGGATGCGGTGTCGGCCGCCAGGGCGGAACAGCAGATCGCAAGCGCGCTTGAACAGGCCCGGCTCGAAGGCTATGCCATCGGCTTGGAGCAAGGCCGCAGCACTGGACTCGAACAGGGGCGCGCACAAGCCGCGCAGGAACAAGTCCATTTGCAGCGGCTCGGCGAAACCTTCGGCGCCGAAATGGCGCAGGCCGACGAAGTCATTGCGCAAGACATGCTCGATCTGGCGCTGGACATCGCCAAGGCCATGCTGAAAACCACGCTCGCCGTGCGGCCGGAGCGCGTCGTTCCGATCGTCAGCGAAGCGATCCGTTACCTGCCGAGCCTGCAGCAGCCGGCACTGCTGTTTGTCAATCCGGAGGATGCGCTGCTGGTCAGGCGGCAAATCGGAGAGGAACTGGCCAAGGCCGGCTGGCGCATCGTCGAGGAAGCGCAACTGGAACGCGGCGGCTGCCGGATCGAAACCGCCAGCAACCAGATCGATGCTTCGGCCCCGACGCGCTGGCAGCGCATTGCCGCGGCGCTCGGCAAGGAATCGGACTGGCTCGAATGAATCCCCTCGCTTCCGGCAGCGCACGCTGGCAATCCTATCTGCGCGACTGCAGCGAGTTGCTGGCGATCGCCGAGCCGATGCAGATATCCGGACGCGTGACCCGCGTGGCCGGTCTGGTGATGGAAGCGGTCGGCCTGAAACTGGCGGTGGGCAGCGCCTGCACGGTCCCGTTGCCGGGCGGCGCCCGCATCGAAGCGGAAGTCGTCGGATTCGAGGACGATCGGCTGTTCCTGATGCCGCAAAGCGATGTCGAAGGCATCGTCCCCGGCACGCGCGTATTTCCGGTTGAAGTGGCGCAAAGCCTGCCCCGGCCCGGCACGGTCAGCCATCCGCGCCGCCGTGCGAGCGATCGCGGCAGGCACCTGCCGGTGGGCGACGAACTATTGGGCCGCGTGCTGGACGGCGCCGGACGCCCGCTCGACAATCTCGGCCCGCTCCATGCGAGCCATACCGCGCCGCTCAGCGTGCGCGCCGCCAATCCGCTTTCGCGGGCGCCGATTGCCGAAGTGCTCGACGTCGGGGTACGCGCGATCAACAGCATGCTGACCGTCGGACGCGGCCAGCGCATGGGCCTGTTCGCCGGTTCCGGCGTCGGCAAGAGCGTGCTGCTCGGCATGATGGCACGCTATACCGGCGCCGATGTGATCGTGGTCGGACTGATCGGCGAACGCGGCCGCGAAGTCAAGGAATTCATCGAGCAGATTCTCGGATCGGAGGGGCTCGCGCGTTCGGTGGTGGTGGCCGCGCCGGCCGATACGCCGCCGTTGATGCGCCTGCAGGGTGCGGCCTATGCCACGGCGATCGCCGAGCACTTCCGCGATCAGGGCAAGAACGTGCTGCTGATCATGGATTCGCTGACCCGTTACGCGATGGCCCAGCGCGAAATCGCACTCGCCATCGGTGAACCACCCGCCACCAAGGGCTATCCGCCATCGGTATTTGCAAAGTTGCCGGCGCTGGTGGAGCGCGCCGGCAACGGCAAGGACGGCGGCGGTTCGATTACCGCTTTCTATACCGTATTGACCGAAGGCGACGACCAGCAGGATCCGATCGCGGACGCCGCGCGGGCCATCCTGGACGGCCACATCGTGCTGAGCCGTACGCTCGCCGAAGCGGGCCACTATCCCGCCATCGACATCGAGCAGTCGATCAGCCGCGCAATGCACAACATCACGACGCCGGAGCACCAGAAACTCACGCGCCGCTTGAAGCAGCTGACCTCGCGCTACCAGCGCAGCCGCGACCTGATCAGCGTCGGCGCCTACAGCGCCGGCAGCGATCCGGTGCTGGACGAGGCCATTCTGCTGCATCCCAGAATCGAGTCGTTCCTGCAGCAAGGCATCCACGAATGCGCCGGCATTGCCGAGAGCTCAAGGCAACTTGGCGCGCTATTCGAGTGATTGACGGCGCTTCCGGAAAAATATAATCGGTCATGGCCATTCCTTCCGCAATCGACACACTGATAGAACTGGCGACCAATGCCACCGACGAAGCGGCCCGGCAACTGGGCCGGGCGATCAGGGCAGCCGATGAGACTGAGCAAAAGCTGGCATTGCTGGTCCAGTACCGCGAAGACTATGCCGTGCGCTTCCAGGCAAACCTGGCAGCCGGCTTGAGCGCGACGGGCTACAGCAACTTCCGGCTGTTCATGGAAAAGCTCGACCAGGCAATCGACGGACAGCAGCAGATCGTGCGCGAGGCGCAAAGGCGTACCGGCGAAGCGCGCAGCGCATGGCAGGCAAACGAGCGCAAGCGAATTTCGTACGACACGCTTGCCGATCGGGCGCTCAAGGTCGAGCAGATCAGAGAGAGCCGGCGCGACCAGAAGCAAACCGATGAACAAGCCGCAAGGAAATTGCTTTACAAACGGTAAACCCTAAAAAAACAGGCGACGGAATACATGAATATCTCAACGATACCGAATCCGGCCGGCATTTCGACAAGCAGTCCGGCCGCAGTGCAGCCCAATGGCGCGGCAGACGACGGAGCGCAGTTCAACCAGGTGCTTTCGCGCGAAATCGCGGACCGCCGCAA
>JAQGLW010000035.1 GCA_028292665.1 Herminiimonas sp. | reverse complement strand
TGCCGGCGGGTTCGTGCCAGTGAGTGCGGTCTTTATCGTGCGGCATTGTGTTCTCCGTTATGTTCGCTCGGCCGTTGAAGCGGCCTGTACATTTAATTTTTGCAGGACGCCTGCAAAGCGCCTGCCTGGACTATAAAAATCGGCAATATCGGCTTCAAGAGGAAACCTGCCTGTCGCGGCGTCTTCCGTCCGGACGGCTGCCGTCCGTTTTGAGCGGCCGAAGGCTTCCGGCACGCATATCGAAGGGGGATATAGAAGAAGCATATCGAAAGGGATGCTGCCGATTCCACCGCCCCTTCGATACGCCCTGCGGCCGCTCGGGACGAACGGTTCATTCGGAAAGTACGGAGTCCATTCGATGCGAGCAGCCTTTGCCGAACCGCATCGACCTGACAATGTCTTTTCCGTCTGTTCCGTCTGTTCCGATATAAGGAACAACGTTCCTCTTAGTGGACTAATCTTAGCGAAACAAAATTTAAAAGTCAATTCGGGAATGGCCGCCGGACGCAATTTCGTCGAGTGTCCGGCGCACCGGCGGCAGTCGCGGTTACATCAGGAGTGTTTCCCGGGCGCGGCCGTTGCGCCCCCGACCGCAACGATGCGCTCCGGCATTGTGAGAAACGCATGCAGCGCATGCCAGAAGCGATGGCGATTGATGCCCAGCAGCGCGGTATGGGCCAGGCCGCCGATCTTGACCAGTTGCTTGTCGACATTCGGCAGCCGCGCATAAAAACCCATCACGTCTTCATCGGTCGCAATGCCGTCGTGTTCGGCACGCGATATCAGCACCGGGCACTTGATTTTTTCCGGATCGGCCACCGGCAGCTTGGTCACCATGTCGAGATAAGTGCCGGTCGGTACCGTGTCGCCGTATTTGAGTTCTGCATCGGCCACTACATCGCCCATCATCGGTTCGGCCGCACCCGGCTCATCCCGGGTGAATACGCTGCTGTAAAACTCGCGGTCGATCTTGCGCACATTGTTTTTCAGCAGCATCGGCAGCATCTTTTTGCGCTGTGCGAGGGTCGGCGCATCCTTGCCGGTCCAGACCAGCGCGTCGAGCATCAGCCTGTCTACATGCTCGGGATACACATTGGCGAAGCGCGCGGCGCGCAACGCGCCCGAAGACTGGCCGAAGAAAGCCGCATGGGTCTGGCCGGTGACTTTGGCAATGACCGTCATCGCCGCCTTCAGGTCTTCGACGCCGCTGGCGATGTCGGAGTTTCCGGCGGTGCGGTCCGAGTGGCCGTAACCTTCGTGGTCCATGGTCCAGACGTCGAAGCCGAGCCGCGCGAAATGATCCATGAACGAATAATCGGAACGATCGGGCACCGTCAGGTCGAACATCGTCTTGGACGAATACGATGAGCCGTGCACCAGGAACAGCAGCGGCTTCGGCGGCTTGGAGGGGCCGGTATTCTTGCGGTACACCCACAGCTTCACGCCTTTCTTGCTGACCCAGTATTCTTCCGCAAACACAGGCGCCTCGGCCGCCGAACCGGTCGCCGCCGTTGCCTGCGAAACCGGCAGCAACGCTGCGGCAGCCGTGCCTGCGCCTGCCAGACCCAATGATTTCAGCAGCTTGCGCCGCCCGCCATCGTGATTGTCGTTGTTCATTACACAGCCTCTCTTTTCCGTTTTGGAAATGTTGTCATGAATATCGGTCTGCAACGCAACAGCGCCGGCGGGTTGCTGAATAACGTGGCAAGCAGGGGCCGGACATTCCGGACACTGCCGCGCAGTGTCCGGAATGCCTAGGTTTTGACTGCCTTGCCGCGGAACGCCGCCTGCAACGATGCCGGCGTGAACGGCACGCGCCGGATGCGCACTCCGGTCGCGTCGAACAGCGCATTGGCGATCACTGCCGCAACCGGCCGGGTCGACGGCTCGCCTGCGCCGAGCGACTTCGCCTCCGGACGGTTGTTGACGATCACGACATCGATCGCATCGGGCACTTCGGTCATGTCGACGATCGGATAGGTTGCCCAATCGACGCTGGTGACCCGGGTCGGCGTGAAGCGCACTTCTTCATGCATCGCGCGGCTCATTGCCTGGATCAGGTTGGCCTCGACCGTGCCGGTCAGGCTTCTCGGATTGATCACAAAGCCGCAGTCGTGCGCCGCCACAAAACGGGTGACCCGGAAGTTGCCGGTGTCCATGTTGACTTCGACCTCCGCCACCAATGCGACCATGGTATCCGAGCGCGGCGCGTAGGCGATGCCGCGTCCGGTAACCACCGGGCCTTTCTGTGCCTGCCTGGGCGATGGACGGGTGTCCCAGCCGGCGCGTTGCGCGGCGGCCTTGATCACTTCCCGGTCGCGCGTCTCGGTCAGGTAGGCGAGACGGAATTCGACCGGGTCCTGGCCGGCCGCAGCCGCCATTTCGTCGATGAAACATTCGCTGGCGAAGCACATTGCCATGCCGTCCGGATCGCGCAGATGCGCGGTGCGCAGGCCGGTGATCAGCGATTTTTCCCACGCCACGAGATGACTGGCCTTGCGCTTGTTCGGGAACCGGTAGTTCTCTTCGGAGTGCTGGAACAGGTCGGTGCTGCCTGCCTTCATGCCGCCGATCAGCTGCCCGGACAGCGAGTCGCCCGGAGCGTCGGTGCCGGACGGCCTGATCCGGCCGGAGTAGCCGCGCGCTTCCATGTCGTACGCGATCATTTTGCCGGCTGCATCCAGACCGCCGCGCATGCGCGTGGTGATCGGCGGCGCTTTCGGATCCCATCCTGTGCCCTCGGCGCGCATATATTGCATGCGCACCGGCTTTCCTACCGCCTGCGACAGGATCGCCGCATCGATGGCGGCATCGTCGGCATCGTTCATGCCGTAGGAACCGGGGCCGGGCAGCCATGTCACCCGCACCTGCTCGTTTTTCATGTTCAGCAATTCGGCGATCGCCTTGCGCAGGCCGTAAGGTTTTTGACCGCCCATCCAGACCGTCGCGCCGTCGGGACGCACGTCCGCGACCGAGCAGCCCGGCCCCATGCAGGCATGCGACTGGAAAGGATATTCATATTGAACATCGACCACCTTGGCCGCCGTGCCGAGCGCAGCCTGGGTATCGCCGGTATTCATCACGACCTTGCTTGTTTTCGGCGTCGCGGTCCGCAGCGATTGATACAGCTCATCGTAGGAGGCGGCAAACATCGGGGCCGGCTTCGACCATTTGACCTTCAGGTCGCGCGCGGCGCGCACGGCCTGCTCTTCGCGCCGACACACCACGCCGACGAAATCGCCGCGCGTCACCACTTTCACCAGTCCCGGCAAGCGCTGTCCGGGTTCCACGCCCAGTAGTTTGGCGCCCGCTTCGGGCGGCCGGATCACGCGGCCGTGCAGCATGCCGGGGAGCTTGTGGTCCACCATGTACGGATAAGCGCCGAGCATCTTGGCCGGAATATCCATCCGCGGAACCGGCTTGCCGACAATCTTGTACTGGCCGGCCGGCTTAGGCGCAACCTTGCCCGAGACAGGGATGTCGAAGCGCTTGCCGCCGATCAGTTCGCCGTAAGTCACCGAGCGGCCCGGATCGCCGATCACGCTGACCACGCCGTCGTTGACGGTCAATTGCTCGGGCGGCACGTTCAGACGCTGCGCCGCCATTGCGACCAACGAGTGACGCGCTTCGGCGCCGGCCTTTTTCATCACCGGTCCGCCGGTAATGATGCCGTTGCTGGACCCGGTGCCGCGCTGGTCGACGGTGGTGGCGGTGTCGCCCATGCGGATCGTCACGCGCTGCAGCGGCACATCCAGTTCTTCGGCGATGATTTGCGCGAACGAGGTGCCGATGCCCATGCCGGCTTCGATCTTGCCGACCGATGCGACCACGCTGCCGTCCGGCAGCACGGCCAGCCAGGAGTCGAGCATTTCGGGCGGTACGGTGGCCGGCCATGCGGTTGCGCCGGATTGCGCATTGCCGGGAATCGGCAATGCGAAGGAAACTACCAGTGCGCCGGTGCCGCGCAAAAAATCGCGGCGCGACCAGCTGCCTGCTTCGGATTCGGTATGGTTCATGTCTGCTCCTAAGCCATGTCTTTGGCAGCGCGCTTGACTGCGCGCAGGATGCTCATGTGCGTGCCGCAACGGCACTTGAGCCCGCTCAACCCTTCACGCAGCTCGGCTTCGCTCGCGTTCGGTTTCTCTTTGAGCAATGCGGCCGATGTCATGATCCAGCCGTTGACGCAATATCCGCACTGCGCGGCCTGCTCTTCCACAAACGCTTTCTGCACCGGATGCATATGCGGTTCGCCGGTCTTGACGGCCGGCGCCGGATAGGTAGCAGCCAGGCCTTCGAGCGTCGTGACCTGCTTGCCGGCCGCTGCCGATACCGGCAGCACGCAGGAACGGACGGCGGCGCCGTCCAGATGCACCGTGCAGGCGCCGCATTGGGCCAGGCCGCATCCGAAACGCGGGCCGATCAGGTCGAGCTCGTTGCGCAGGACATAAAGCAAAGGCGTGTCGGGAGTCGCTTCCACCCGATGCCGCTTGCCGTTGACTAGAATTTCAAGTGGGGTTGCCATGCGGTCTCCATGAATTATTTATTCTCGTTTTAACATCCCTGAATCGTTTTACATCGCAGCAATGACCATGTCAATAAATTGCGGACCAACGTTCCATATAGAGGAATTTAATGCGAAAGATGCCGGCTGCGCGGATGTTCGTTGAATAAACATCCGTCCAGCCGGCACCGTTGTTGCCTTCCGCTATTGGAAATTTTTCAGCAGCGGAATGTCCTTTGCGGCCGGTCCGGCGGGAATCGACGACAAATACGCATAAATGTCGGCCAGGTCCTGGTCGCTGACGAACTCAACCGGATAGCGCGGCATCTCGCCGCGCGGCTGGCGCAGTTGCATCTGGACCGCGACGAAAGGAAACGGGTTCGGCGCCAGTCTCGGTCCGGCGCCCCGCTCGCCGCCCTGGCCCAGAGTGCCGTGGCAGCTGATGCAGGTGTTCTTGATGAACAGCTGTTTGCCGCGCTCGGCGGAACCGGCAGGCGCGTTCGGATCGGCCGCGTTTGCGAACGATGTGTAAAGAAGTGCTGCCAATAAGGTAAAGCCAATCAGGTGCTTCATACATGCTCCTTGTATGTATTTTTTTGGAAGTGCGTAAGCCCGCCGCGGCGGGCCGCTGTTAACGCGCCTGGCACACCACGTCGATCAATGCCGGCGAGCCGCTCTTGACCACCGCCAGAGCGCGCTTGAGCGCACCGGCAAGTGCATTCGGGTCGGTGATCGGGCCTTCGGCCCAGACGCCGTACGCCTGCGCCAGCTTGGCAAAGTCGATCGCCGGATTATTCAGCTCGTTGCCGATCAGCGCGCGGTCGGTAGGCCGGTTATGCAGCGACGCCATGCGCTGCAGATGCATGACTTCCTGGTAGTAGCCGCGGTTGTTGTGCATCACGAACAGCAGCGGAATCTTGTGATGCGCCGCGGTCCAGAATGCACCCGATGCGTACAGCGCATCGCCGTCCGGCTGGAACGTGACCGACAGCAGTCCCTTGTCCTTGTTGGCCAGCGCCGCGCCGACCGCACCGGGCAGCGAGTAACCGACGCCCTGGCCGCCCGATCCGCCAAGCATCTGGTGGTATTCGGTGGTCGGCCACAGGCGCCGCGCCCATGTGATGCGGTCGCTGACCACCAGCGACCACGGCTCGGCCTTGATCACGTCATACACTTCAGCCGCCAGGCGGGCGGTGCTGACCGGGCTGGCATTCCAGCCCACCGCAGACGCATCGCGCGCTTTCTTGCGCATGTCGTCGTAGTCGGCGCGCAGCTGCTTGGTACGGCCTGCCAGCACCTGCTTGCGCCCGTTGTCGGTGGCACGGCGCACCTGTTCGGTAAATTCGGGCAGGCTGGCCTGGACATCGCCGGTGATCGCCATGTTGACCGCCAAGAAGCGCTGGAAGTCCTGGTAGTTGGACTTCAGATAGACATCGCTGAACGACAGGCTGATGGTCTTGACATCTTCCTTGGCCAGGCGGCGGTATTCATGATACGGATCGGTCACGCCGTTCAACTGACCCCAGGGATCGGCCACTTCGAGCAGCAGAATGACGTCCGCGGCGCGCACCAGCTCGCGCCGCAAATCGGTCTGGTTCAGATAGTGGGTGGTGGGGAAGTTCATCCGCGCGCCGAGATCGACCACCGGCGCATTCAGCGCTTCGGCGAATTTGACCATGCGCCGCACGCCTTCCTGGTCGCGCGCTGCGCGGTCGACGATGATGACCGGCGCCTTGGCGTTGACCAGCAGGCGCGCCGCTTCGGCCAGTGCGCCGGTATCGCCCTGCGACGGCACCGACAGCGACAGCGGCGGAATCTTCAGCTCGGCTTCATGCTCGACCGGCTCTTCCTGCAAATCCATTTCGGCCATGATCAGCACCGGCTCCATCGGCGCGGTGGTGGCGATCTTGTAGGCACGTATCGTCGATTCCGCGAAATGCTGCAACGAGCCCGGCTGGTCGTCCCATTTGACGAAATCGCGCACCAAGCTCGCGGCATCCTGCACCGAGTGATACCACTCGGTTCCGGGGCGGCGCTTGGTGGCGTCGAGGCCGTTGCCGGCGAACATCATGATCGGCACCCGATCGCACCATGCGTTGTAAATCGCCATCGCCGCATGCTGCAGGCCGACCGTGCCATGCAGCATGACCGCCATCGGCTTGCCGGCCGCCTTCGCATAACCGTGCGCGATCGCTACCGAGGATTCTTCATGCAGGCAGGTGATCAGTTCCGGTTTCTTGTTGCCGCCGTAATTGACGACCGATTCATGCAGGCTGCGAAAGCTCGAACCGGGATTGGCCGCGATGTATTTGACATCCAGCGTCTTGATCACATCCACCATGAAATCGGAACCGGGCCGCGGAATCTGCTTGTCCCCTTTCGGCTTGGCGCCGCCTTTCGGCTTGCCGTCCGCCGGCGCGTCGGCGGCCTGCGCGCCTACCACCGTACCCGCCGCCATCGCACCCGCGGTAGCGGCGCCGGCCGTTGCCGCAGCGCTCTTAAGAAAATTACGCCGGTCCATTCCGGGCTTTGCGTTTTCATCGCTCATTGTCTTCCTCCTTGTTATGGCCTGCCGTCCTGCGTACAGGATATCCAGGCGCAATGGCATCCCTGCCATCGCGCCTGCAGCCTGTTGATGTTATCCAGCATGTCTCCAGCCGGGTTTCCAGTCGGCGCCGGTATCCGGCGTCGATATTCATGTCGGTGCAACCGGATTCCGGCGCACCGATTGTCTGATCGATGGCGATGCAGCAATCAGCCGTCTCCGCATCTAATCACATTTTTTTAAAAAAATAAAACAAATTCGAAACAGTGTTCTTCATATAAGAACAACAGGAATGAATTCCCGGCACCGGCACTCGGCCTCGATGATTATTTTGATTGCTTCGTGATGATTTCCTCGTACAGCTTGGTCCACTTCTCGTCCGAGTCGAGCACCAGCGTGGGATCGATGAACTTGAGCGGCACCTTGTTGAGCGGCGTATCGACCGTTTTATTGGTCGGCACGTAATCGCGCCCAAGCAGCAGCGGCTGCGCGTCGGTCAGCATGAAGTCGTAAAACAGAACGGCGGCGTGCGGATGCGGCGCGCGCTTCGTTATGCCCACGCCGTTAGGCCTGGCCATGGCCGGCGCAATGACGAACCAGTCGATCGGCGCGCCTTTGTTCTTGAGCTGCTCGGCCTTGTAGTTGTAGATGGCGATTGCGAGCGGCACTTCGCCCGATGCGACGAGCTGGGTCAGCAAGGTATGGCCCTTGCGCACCGACAGGCCGTTGGTCGTCGCAATGTCGCGAAACAATTTCAGGCCCGGCGCCTCGCCCAGTTCAGAGATGACGCCGGCAAACCACTCGCTGTCTTCCGCTTCCATCCCGAGCCGGCCCTTCCATTTCGGGTTGAGCAAATCCTGGTAAGTCTTCGGCAGGTCTTCCTTCCTGACCAGTTTGGTGTTGTAGGCAAGCGCGAAAATATTGACGCGGGTGCCGACCCATTCGCGATGCGGCTGGATCGCCTGCGGAATCAGGTCGGCCAGGTAAGGCGACTTGACCTCCTGCAGCAATTTCTCGCGATGCAGCGACTCCAGTTGCGGACCGTTGGTATCGATCACATCGACGTCGTAACGGCCGGCGCGCGCTTCCACTACGGTGCGCTGGAGCACCTTGTCGGAGCCGGAACGCCACAGCTTGACCTTGATGCCGTATTTCTTTTCGAAAGCGGCGGTGAACACCACCATGTCGTCCACCGGCGCGGACGTATAAACCGTCAGCTCGCCTTCTTTCCTTGCGCCTTCCACCAGCCGCTTTTGCCGATCCGTCCCCTGGTAGGAAAACGCTTCGCTTGCGTTTTTGGTTTGCGCCGATGCCGGGACCGGACCGAGTGCGAACACGATAGCCGCGGCAACGCTGCCGAACAGCGCCAACGCGCCCGCGAAGAACCTTTTAAAATCGGGAGAAACAATCATTGCCACCCCTTTCATCAACTGGTTATCAGCTGTTTCGGCACACAGCAGGATGCTCTGCGCCCTTTACCCGCACTCCTTTAAACGTCATGAGCCATACTCATCCAGCTTGTAACGGCGCGGCTTGAGCGAACGGCAGATTTCACGCACCACGCCGGTCTGCGGCAATGACATGCCACGCTCTTCCGCCATCGAAGCGATAATCGCCAGATCGTCCTGCGCCCAGGCCATTGCGTTGGTTCCCCAGTGTTTCAATACATCGTTGTTGGCGGTGCTCGTCATCAATGCTTCGCGCAACACCTCGACGTCCAGTCCATAGCTTTGCGCCAGCGCCAGCGCTTCGTGATCGGCCACCAGGCAAGCCCACATGATCAGGTTGTTCGCGGCCTTTGCGACTTGCGCCGATCCCGCTTCACCGGTGTGCACGATATCCGTCGAATAGGCGGCCAGCATCGGCTTCAGGCGGGAAAAGACGGCTTTGTCGGCGCCGACAAACGAAAGCAGCGTGCCGGTATCGGCCGCCCGCCCACCGCGGCAGACCGTGGCGTCTACGATATGTACGCCGGCAGCGGCGCCGACCCTGGCGAGTTCCTGCACCGTTTTCGGATGCACCGTGGAAAGCAGCGCAACGATCGTGTCGGGGCGCAGATGTTGCAGCATGCCGCGCTCGGAAATCAGCTCGCGCAATTCGCTGTCGAAGCCGACGCACACGAGAATTGCGTCGCTGATCGAAGCAAGCTGCTGGAGACTTTCCGACCACGCGGCGCCGCATTCGACGACCGCGGATTTTTTCGCCGCATCGATGTCGTGCACCAGGACATCGAATCCCTTGCGCGCGAGATGGCCGATGATCGGCTGGCCCATGCGGCCTGCGCCGATGACGCCCACGGTCTTGATTGTTTTCGTCCCGTCCTGCGTCGAAGAGCCGGCGTTCATTTGCCGCCTCCTGCCGCGCCTGCCGGCAGCCGTCCGGAAATCGTATCCTGGTAGAGTTGCGCCTTCTTGTCGAAATCGACGAGCATCCGGGCAGGATCGATGAAGGTCGGCTTGAAACGGTCGATCGCCGCCTCGTCGCGCCGATGCAGGGTGAGCTGCTGCTGTTCCTTCATCATGAGCAATCCGTCGCTCAGCATGAAATCGAAAAACAGCGCCGCCGCATGCGGATGAGGCGAGTGGCGCGCCACGCCGATGCCGTCGGTATATCCGATCGTGGGCTGCAGCGCGATCCAGCCGATCGGAGCGCCCTTGCGTTGCGCCCGCTCCGGCATGTGGCTGTAAACGCCGAGCGCAAACGGAACCTCGCCGGCGATCACCAGGTTGTTCAGCACCGAATTGCCGGAACGCACCGACAGGCCGTTGGTTGCAACCAGCTGGCGAAAAAAACTCAAGCCCTTTTCTTCACCCATCGCCTGCAGCAGCGAGCTGAACCACGCATCACCTTTGGCTTCTATGCCCAACCGGCCTTTCCATCTCGGATCGAGCAGATCGGAGAATGAACGCGGCAATTCTTCCTTGCTCACTTTCTGCGTGTTGTAAGCCTGCACGAACACAAAGGCGCGCAGCGCCACCCACTCGCCATGCGCCGGCAGCGCGCGCGGCGTCAGCTCCTTCACGAACGGCGAGCGCACCGGCTGCAGCAGCTTTTCCTCATGCAGCGCTTCCATCGGGACAGAGGGATTTTGCACCACGTCGACTTCATTGCGCCCGCTTCGGGCTTCGGCGATCGTGCGCTGCAAAACCTTCTGCGCGCTGCCGCGCCAGAACACGACCTTGACGCCGTATTTCTTCTGGAACGCCTCCGCAAGCTGCCGGATATCCTTGTCGACCATCGACGTATACACCGTCAGCGAACCCTCGCGCCGCGCGCCGTCGATCAATCTCTGCTCGCGATCCGGACCTTCGAATTGCGCCGGCGCGGATTGAGCATGAACGCCTCCGGCGGCGAGCATCGCGATCAGGCAGCAAAGCATCATGTACGGCCGGAGCGTATGAGACGCAAGCATGCCTGCGTTGCGCTTGCCGGGCGAATGCTCCGGCGCGGCGCTCTTGACGAGCCCGCCGATTTTTTGTGAATGCACCAACAGAGCCTGAACGCTCGACATGCTTGTCTCCTTCTTGTTTTTTATTGAATCCGCCTTGTGCCGCACGGATGATCTTCACCGGCGGCATCCTGCGGCCTCTGAGCGGGCCGTCATGCAGGAATGCCGCGTTGCGCTGCCGTTATTCTCTATGCCGTCAAATCAGGAGCCTCCGGAAAATCTAGAACTCATTTCATAAATATCGGGACGGTATCCACCGCCGGGGTTGCATCACGCCGTCAACGTCCGGTACAACGCCAGCAGCCGCGCCGGCAACTGGTTGATGTCGTCCAGCACTTCATAATCGATGCCGTCGCACATCGTGCGCAGATAATCGTTGCCCTGCGGATCGATCGTCAGCACGAACGGCGTGATGCCGGCCTGGCGCGCCTCGTTCAACGCCTGCCGCGTATCGTTGATCGCATAAGCGACTTCCGCATCCTCGCCATACTGCTGTCCATAGTCGAGATCGAACGGACGTCCGTCCGAAATCAGCATCAGCAGTTTGGTGCGCGACTCCTGCCCGCGCAGCTTGCGCACCGTGTGCCGGATCGCCGGCCCCATGCGCGTCGTATGCAGCGGCTTGATATTGTCGATGCGCGCAGCGACCCGGTCCGACAGCCGTTCTTCGAAGTCCTTGAGCACATGGAATTTCACGTCCTCGCGCCCGCTGCCGGAGAAAAAATAAATGCCGTAGGTATCGCCGATGCGCTCCAGCGACGCCATCAGCAGCGCCGTGGTCTCCTTCTCCAGATCGAGAATGGTCCGGTAATTCCTGCCGTGCAGCACCGGCGTCAACGCCTCCCCGCTCGGCTCGACGTGCTCGGCGGTCGACGAGCTTTTATCGACCAGGAACGCCACCACCACATCGCGCGCCAGTTTCTGGCGAGACGTATAGACCTGCTCCGACGGCGATAATCCGGCCCGCATGTCGATGAACGATTCGATCGCCGCATCCAGGTCGAGATCGTCGCCGTCGCCCATCCGCTTGACCTTGCGCAGCCCCTCGCGCGCAATCCGTTCGAACTGATTCTGGATATGCGGCATCAGCCGGCCGTAGGCCCGCAGCGTCTCGTCGTAATACCGCGACGACGCCGCCGGATCGATCCGCGATTCCTTCACGCAGCACCAGTTGCGCTTGTAGGCATGCGCCACATGGTCCCATTCCGGATAGACGTAGGAGAACAATTCATGACTGTGCAGCTCGCCGCTGTGCAGATGCACTTCGTCTTCGCCGAAATGGTCGTGGTGGTCGTGCTCCATCGGCTCGTCGGGCGGCTTCGGACGCTCTTGCTCGTCCGGCAATGCCGGCGCCGATGCCGAGGCAGGCGCATCGGCCTTGGTGAAGCGGTAGATCGCCTGCTGATCGAGCGGACCGGCTCCCTTGTACCAGGTATAGCGCGAGCCCAGTTGATCGCGATACGACACCGGCGCCATAACGGTTGCCAGCACCTCGTCGCCTTCGAGCCGGGTTTTTTCCGGTTCCGGCCAGATGGCCTGCCATTGCGGCTCGCTGTGCGGCGGCGACGGATCGACCGGCAGATCCGGACCGTAGTCCGCTTCCATATTCGGCAGTCCCACCAGCAGGCAGTAGGCCCGCATCGCGGCCTCGGCACTGTCCTCGACCCGTGCGTCGGGACGGCACAGCGGCTGCATTACCTGCAGCAGCCGGCGCGCCGGCTCGTGCAGCAGGGCCGGCAACTCGAACGGCCGTTTCGAAGCAAGGCTGAGGCGCACCATCACTTCGGCCAATGCATTGCGCGGACCCAGGCCGGCCAGCGGCGGCCTGTCATGCAACGCGGCGCGCTGTATTTTTTCATACGCGCCGCGCAGCCCCGGATAGCGCCGCTTCGACCATTCGTCGAGGCGCAGGTCTTCCATCACCGTGAACACTTCGACGGCCAGCTGGCGTTGCGCGAACAGGCTGAAGAAAGTTTCCAGTTCCGATTCGTGCTCATGGCGCTGCAGCTGATCCAGACTGGACGGACGCAGCGCCGTGAAGTGGGCGGCGGGACGCAGAAATTCGAAGGAGAAGGTGCCGCCTTCGTAATGCGCCGCGCGGTGCGTCAGCGCGATCTTGTACCAGAGGAAGTTGCCGCCGCCCGACACAAACCGGCCGATCCGGTCCGGCAGCCGGATGGTGGTATGGGTATCGGGATATTGCAGCGGATCGTTGCGGTCGCCGTAAGGCACCAGCGCCGCATTGCGCCCCGACAGCGCACGGTAGTAAAGTCCCAGCACCGGCGCCACGCCTTCCAGCGACTGGCCCGGATGGCGGTGTTCGTCCGCATTGCGCGCCGCGCCGGCCGCACGTTTTTTCAGGGCGGCCCGCACGCCGGGCAGGGTGTAGCCTTTCACGGAAAGATCGCTTCGATGACCTGGCGTATCCCCTTGGCCAGCAGCGTATCGTCTGTCATCGCCTGAATGATGGCCACGTCGCAAGCGCGGCGCGGCGTCACGCCTTGCGCGATGAGCCGGCCGGCATAGATCAGCAGCCGCGTGCTCGGACCTTCGAGCAGGTTCTGTTGATCGAGATGGCGGATCTGCAGGGCCGCCAGCGCGAGCGACTCGGCAGTGGCGGCGTCGACTCCGGCTTCGCGCGCGATGATCCGCTGCTCCAGCGCCTGCACCGGATAATCGAATTCGATCGACACGAAGCGCTGCCGCGTGCTGTGCTTCAAATCCTTGATGGTCGACTGATAGCCCGGGTTGTACGATACCACCAGGAAAAAGTCGGGATGGGCCTTGAGCAGTTCGCCCTTTTTTTCAATCGGCAGCAGGCGGCGGTGATCGGTCAGCGAATGGATGACGACGATCGTATCCTTGCGCGCCTCGACCACTTCATCGAGGTAGCAGATGCCGCCGCTTTTGACCGCGCGGGTCAGCGGACCGTCGATCCAGTGCGTGCCGTCGGACGACAGCAGATAGCGGCCGACCAGATCGGTCGCGGTCAGGTCTTCGTGACAGCTGACGGTGGTCAATGCATAGCCGTTTTGGGCGCCCGCCTTTTGCGCGAGATGCCACGCCATGTATTCGACGAAACGCGTTTTGCCGCAGCCGGTCGGGCCTTTGAGCAAGACCGGGATGCGTTCGCGGTGAGCCGCCTCGAACAGGCTTACTTCGTCGCCGACCGGCAGATAAAACGGTTCGTCGACAGCTTGGTACAGTTGGGCGCCCTGCTGGTCGGCGCCGGATTGTGTAACGGATGAAAGCACGCGAATTCCTTTGCGTTAAAATTTTGAGGTCAGGCGAATTCGCCGTTTTGTTCGCGACGGATCCACGACACCGGATCCTGCGCGTAATCGCGCTGATAGTCGCCCGGATAATTGATGCCGGGCAGCGCCGGAATCCAGTCGTATTCGAGCAGGCTCGAATCGCCCAGCGTATTGGCCAGTCGCACCACTTCCGGATCGTCCAGCATCGTGAGGCGGCCCTTGTCGATCAGCTTGACCCACTCGCCGGTTTCGCGGTCCTTGATTTCGTAGGTGGCGAACACGTTGTGCACATGCGGGAAGTGCATGGTCGGCAGCTTGTTCTGCTTGCAGTAGTTCAGGAAGGTCTGGTCCCAGTGCTCGGCGCCGAATCCGAAATGGATCACGCCGGCCTGCGCGCGTTCCGGCAGGTTGGTCCAGGAGTCGTTGTAATTCCACAGGGTTTCGATCTGGCGATAGCTCTTCGGATTGGTGCCGATCGACGCATCGTTGAAGTAAGCCCAGCCCTTGTACGGAAAACCCGGATACTGCACATCCTTGTAGCGCTCGACCACTTCGCGCCACAATTCCCCGTATTTGCCGCCGCCGACGATCCTGGTGATCATGCCGCTCTCGATGTGCACTTCGATGTGCGGGAAATAGCCGGTGTGATTGCTGGTGCCGCCGACCACGCCGTTGAGCGTGGGCATCAGGATCCTGGCTTCCTTGAGGAAGGTATCGACCGGATGGCCGAAGCGGATGCCCTGGATCGTGGAGCCGAGAATGTGGCCGGAAATATAGGCGCCCTTCGGCCACAGCGCGGCCTGCTCGGCGGTGACTTCCCAGCTGATATTGGTGCCCTCGGGACTGGTGATGCGCACCGCCGAAGCCCGGCCGAAAGCGCTGACCAGCTTCAGATCGACCGTGCGCCAGATCTCGTCCGGATAGCCGTTGGCGCGCGAAATGAAATCCTCATACGTGCCGTAGACCCAGTTGTTGCGGATCTTCTTGCCGGCGGCGCGGCGCCAGTGCGAGCGGCCCGCCTCGCCGGCATACACGCCGGTGTAGCCGGGACGATCGT